>DASWIE010000081.1:0-29279 GCA_036397815.1 Candidatus Limnocylindria bacterium | reverse complement strand
CCAACGCGGAGACGAGCTTCGCCTTGTGCGCCTTGGTCAGGGGCTTCTTCGGGTGGGGTACGATGGACTTCGCGGCGGTAGCCATGATGGCCTCCTGTGTGCGCCCCCGGCGTCCTTGGAAACGGGCCGGGGCTTACGCTGGATTACCATTACGCTTCCGCCGCGAAAGCGAAAGTGGCCTCTCCTGCACGCCGAGAACAGGGATTTCACGCACGATTTCGTGCACGTAGGACCGCCACGAAACTGGCGCCGGTAGCTCAGTGGATAGAGCGTCGGCCTCCGGAGCCGAAGGTCGCAGGTTCGAATCCTGTCCGGCGCGCCAGCATTCCCTCGCCGCATCTCGGAGCTGACTGATCTGGTGTCGGGCGACGGACGGCGCCGCTGTCGGCCACCATCTATGCGGCTTCGCTTGTGCGGCCTATGCTGGCCGGCACAGGAGCAGCCACCAGGCTGGGATAGAGGAGGCCGAGCCATGCCGTCCGTTGGACCGGAGATCGCGATCCGCATCTCCGATGGCGATACTGAAAGAGAAATCCAAAACGTGAGTTTCGACTCACCGGCAGGGGAGGCTCGCTACGTCGAGTTGGCCCGCAAGGCTGAGAAGGTGCGAGTACGCCTCAGCCCATCGGACCAGGACGTCGAGGGGCACGCAGCCGCAACCGGGACCGCCGTCGTGGCGACCATCGGGCTCGACGAAGATGACACCGAAGGGCATGCGATCAGCATCCACTTCCCGGATGCGGAGTCGGCACGACGGTTTCGGAACCAGCTCGTAGCGGCTGGCGCCCTTACAGCAACATTGGCCTTGGGCGCGGGAGCCGGCATCGCGCTGGCACCTGGCCTTCAGGCGGAGTCCGGGTCGGCCCAGCAGGCGATCTCGGTCGACACCTCCGCTCAGCTACGCGAGGGGCCCGCCTTTGCGGCCGCCCAGGCCGGCTCAACCGGCACTGCCGCCCAGCTGCGAGAGGGCCCGGCCTTCTCGGCAGCCCAGACCGGCTCAACCGGCACTGCCGCTCAGATCCGCGAGGGCGGTGCCGTGTCGGGCGCGGCCAGCCAGGCCGGCTCAACTGGCACTGCCGCTCAGATCCGCGAGGGGGGTGCCGTGTCGGGCGCGGCCAGCCAGGCCGGCACGACCGACACGTCCGCTCAGATCCGCGAGGGCGGCGCCCTGTCCGGCGCGGCCGGCGGCTCGATCGACACTTCCGCTCAGATCCGCGAGGGCGGCGCCCTGTCCGGCGCAGCCGGCGGCTCGATCGACACCTCCGCTCAGATCCGCGAGGGTGGTGACGAGTCGTCCGGCCAGGCGGGATCGGTCGACACCGCCGCTCAGATTCGCGAGGGCGGCGGCACGCCAAGCGACGAAGAGTAGGGCCCGATCTCGAGGAGGTCCGGCCTCTGGCGGCCTCGCACACTCACCGCCTGAAAGGCGCGCCACGAACGGCGCGCCTTTCCCCGCTTACATGTGCTCCTTCTCCGGGTCCTGCGTGGCGTCGCCGCCGATGCGCGGTTCGCCGCGCCGACGCCCGGGCCCTGGAGCGGCCGCGGGGGGCTCGACCGTCTCTGGCCGCTCCTCCATGCGGTAGGCCGGGTCGTCCGGCGCGAGGCCACGCGCCGATCCGTAGCCGCCGTCGCGATCGTTGGGCGCGATCTGCTCCTTCCCGATCAGCGATCCGGCATCGTTGGGCTCGGCCTGTCGTTGCGCGGCGCGCCGGTGGACGGAGGCCGTCACCTCGCGCGCGCGCCTCGGGTCAGCGATCTCTCGCTGCTCGGCGGGCACGAAGGGCTCGTCGACATCATCGGGCGTCAGGCTGCCAGTTGCGCCTGTTAGGGCCCCAAATCCCTTCCGATCATCGCTGCTCATCTCCAGTCCTCCGCTCGCAGTGCGTGTCAATCGGCCTTCAGGCGTGCAAGACCAGGACCAAGGTTGGGCAAGGAGACGAATTGCGCGGCCGCCCCACTCTGGCACTCGGCGCGTCGTCAGTGGATGCCGAGCACACCTCGGACCTGCACCATCACGGCATCGCTGACGGACGCGGGTCCACCCAGTGTCGACACCCAGATCGGGCGCAGCAGCGCCAACTCGGACCCGGTCGCCGCTGGCGTGGTCGTGGGCTGCACGAGCAGCAGCCCTGCCCCCAGCCGGGCGGCGGCGGGGCCGCCCGCCAGCGCATCGGGGAAGTTTCCGCCACTGGCCAGCAGCACGCTCCTGCTGTTAGGGAGAATGGCGCTGATCGCCACCGCGGTGGCGTAGCGATCCGCGCCACCGAGCCGGCCCGTGCCCGAACTGGCGTACGTCCCGAGCTCACTCTGGACCGCCGCCGACACGGCGCCGGTTCCGCCGAGCACAACTATCTGGGCCGGCGCCAGCCGCTGGAGCTCGAGGCGCGTCGCGTCCGGGATCTCGTCTGGCCGCACCAGCAGCAGGGGCGCGTCGAGGTACGCCGCCGCGGGCCCGCCGGCCAATGCGTCCGGGAAGTTGAGGCCATTGGCGACCAGCACGATTGACGCGGTCAGGAAGTAAGACGACGAGATCGCCGCCGCGGTCTCAAAGCGGTCGGCGCCACCCAGGCGTATCGCGCCGCCGATGGGAGCCAGGGCCGCCAGCTCGGCCAGGACGGCGTCGTTGATCGAGGCTGGACCGCCCAGCACGAAGATACGCTCGGGGGCCAGCCGTTGGATCTCGGTCCGGGTGACGCCGGGCAGCTCGTACGGCCGGGTCAGCAGCAACGGCGCGCCGAGCTGCGCGGCGACGGGACCGCCGGCCAGTGCATCGGGGAAGTTCGTGCCGTTCGCGACCATGACGGTCGATGCGCTCGGGAAGAACCGCGCCGAGATCGCGGCCGCGGTGCCATAGCGATCCGCGCCACCAAACCGCTCCACCAGCTCTGCGGCGACGTCGTTGCGGATCTCAGGCAGGAGCCCGTAGAAGACGCCTCCCGGACACGCGGTGGAGTTGTAGTCGCGGTGGCCCGCGATGTTCGAGGTCGAGACGGTCGCGCCGCTGATGGGGTTGACGTAGGTTCCGCTGCCGCGAGGGTCCAGGCCGTGCTTGATCGAAGCCCAGGCGAGCATGCGCACGAGGGACCCTTGTGCGGCGGTGGTCGGTGCCTCCGACGTGTAGGTGCCAAGCACGGAGAAGCCGAGGCTGCCCGCGTTGTACCCGCGCGCGTGCCCGGCGACGACGCCCCAACCCTGGGCGTCATCCGCACTGGGCATGGTGCCGGTTGGGTAGTCGCGCGAGTAGCGACCCTCGTAGACGCGCCCGGCATCGTCGATCAGGTAGTGGTACCCGATGTCGCCCCAGCCCTGGGTGACCGCGTGGTAGTAGTAGATGGCGCGTACCGTTGCGGCCGGGTTCGCATCGTGGTTCGCACCGGCGGTGTGGTGGACCACCAGCTTCTGGATCGGGAAGTACTCGCGAGTCCAGAGCTCTTCTCCATTGGCGTCGAAGCGCAGGGACTCGTCGGCGCCCCAGCCGCTGCGCGGGATGACGGCAGCGCCTGAGCTTGTTGCGACGGCGGTCGCCCCGAATCCGAGCTGCGTCGTCACCTGGCCCGCGGCGTCGAGGGCCAGGACCGAGACCTCCGGCAGCGGCCGGTCGGTGGTGACCCGCACCGCCCGCATCCCGTCAGCCGCCATCAGCGCGCCGTAGGTGTGGCCGTCTTCGCGCGCCGCGCCGACGTCGTCGATCTCGACCTGCATCGGCTCCGCGAAGGTCGTTCCGTCTGCGCTCAGCGCAGCCTGCAGCGCCGCGTTCGGCTCGCCGGGCCAGTGGATGGCGATGTGCGTCGTGCCGTCCGGGATCGCAAAGTCATGGGACCCCGCCACCGGTGCCGTCAGCTCGGAGGCCTGCACCTTGACCGGGCCGGGCGCCGCTGCCGGCGCCGCTGGCGCCAGGCCGGTGAGCAGGAGCGCGGCGGTGAGAGCGGCGCCCAGGCGGGCGCGGAGGCGACGGATCGTCATGCTGGACCTCCGGCGGGTTCGCTAGCGTCGTGATCGAGCATAGGAACCCTACGCCGGATCCGCCCTGACCCGCATGGCCCAAAACCATCGAGCCGAAGGTCCCCCGCAGCTTGGGCCGATCGTCCATCATCGGTTCATGCAGACCGATGCAGCCGGCGCCCTGCGCCGGCGGGATCGCCTGGCGCGCGAAGCTGAGGAGGAGCGCCTCAGTCCACTCGCGACGCGATCGTCAGCCTCGCGCGGGCGAGAGCGCCCCGAGTCGCCGGACGAGCTGCGCACGGCGTTCGAGCGCGACCGGGACCGGATCATCCATGCCAAGGCCTTCCGGCGGCTGAAGCACAAGACCCAGGTCTTCATCAATCCCGATGGCGACCACTTCGTCACACGGCTGACCCACACCCTGCAGGTGGCTCAGATCGCGCGCGCCCTCGCCGCCGCGCTGAGCCTCAACGAGACGCTGGCCGAGGCGATCGCCCTTGGCCACGACGTCGGGCATACGCCCTTCGGTCACACCGGCGAGGAGGCGCTCTCTCCCTACTTTCCGCCCGATGGCTGGCACCACGCGGCCCAGAGCGTCCGCGTCTTCGAGGTCCTGGAGGACCTCAACCTCAGCTGGGAGGTGCGCGACGGGATCCGCGCCCATTCGTGGCGGATCTCGCCACCGCCCGCCACCCCGGAGGCCTTCTGCGTTCGCTACGCCGACCGGATCGCCTATCTCTCCCATGACGCGCTGGACGCGATCCGCGCGGGCGTTCTGCAGCCGGACTCGTTCCCCCGCGCCGTGGTTGCCCGCTTCGGGGCGCCCGGCCGGGTCTGGATCGGCGAGATGATCGAGGCGGTGGTCGATCACTCGGTGCTGGTCGGCGAGGTGCGCATGGACGACCAGACGCTGGCGGTCATGCACGACCTTCGCGACTTCATGTTCGATCGGGTCTACCAATCGCCCGACCAGCGCGGCCAGCAGCTGCGAGCCATCAGGACCCTGCGCGAGCTGGTCGACCATCATCTCGCTCATCCCGGCGAGATTCCGGATACCTACCGCGAACACGAGGCACTACTGGTGGTCCAGGTGGCCGACTACGTGGCTGGCATGACCGATCGGTTCGCGCTCAGCGTCCACGAGCGGGCGTCACGGCGGTGAGGGTGACGGGTCGACGCTGGTCGGGACGAGCGTCCGCCCGACGGCGTAGGTCTGAAACGAGCCATCGTCACAGTCGAGGGCGATCTGGTCTGGCCTGTCGCCGGCCGCTGCCGATGGATGGCTGCCGTGAGGCCCGAAGACGGTTCGGGTGGTGAGACCGATGAAGGTCGATCCGAGCGCGACCGGCTCCCCGGACTCTCCGAAGGTAGGCTGCTCCGCCGCTGACCCAACCGGCTCGTAGATCCGGTCGCCCCATTGCAGACTGGGCGGGCAGCCTCGCGCGCCGCTGAATGCGAGCGACATCCCGAACAGCGTGATCGCCAGGAAGATGCCGATTGCGGTGAGGATGCATCCGGCAGCCCGCCAGTTCACGGTCGCGTGATCTCGAATCGCCGGAAGCCGCCCGATGCGGGCTCGCGGGAAGCCTCGACCCGCTCGACCTGCGCCGACGAGGGCCCCGCCCAGAGCAGCCGCTCGAATGCGTCGAGGGCCGCCGGCGGCCCCTCGGCCACGAGCTCCACCGTACGGTCATTCGGGTCGTTGGCGACCCAGCCGGTCAACCCCAGCTCGTCGGCGCGGACTCGAGCCCACCAGCGAAAGCCGACACCCTGGACGCGCCCGACGACGCGGGCGCTCAGCCGTTCAAGCCCCGTCATCGACTGGCGGTGCCAGTTGCGTCAGCCGCCGGCCAGGCCAGCATCGCCACCTCCAGCGCCAGGCGTGGAGCGGCGTTCTCGCGCAGGCCGGCCGAGATGCGTTCCAGCAGCTCGACGAAGCTCAGCAGCGACCGGACGGAGAGCCGGTGTGCGGCTTCCTCCACGCCGGGCACCAGCTGCACGACGGGCGCCAGGCCCGGACGTCCGGCGGCGACGAGCAGCAGATCGCGCGCGAGGCCGATCCAGGTATCGACGATGAGAACCGCGGCGGCCCGCTGCGCGGCCGCAACCGGCCGCTGCATGGCGACCTCGCCCCTGTCGACCGCCTCCCCCGCGTCGCCGGCCTCGTCCGGCTGAGCGGCGACCAGCCTGCCCGCCTCCTCCAGGAGATCGCGGACGGAGCCGAATCGATCCGCTCGCCCATGTCGCAACAGCTCGATCAGCTGATCCTGCGTGCGCCGCCGCCACTCGACCAGCGCGGGGTTGCGGGCGAAACCGATGGCACGGCCGGGCAGCCCGCCGGCGATGCGGGCCAGCGCATCGGCCTGGTCGGCGGGAAGCCGCTCCCGGCCGATGAGCCACGCGACAAGCTGCTCGTGCGCAACGGATCCGACCCGCAGCGACTGGGCGCGCGACCGGATCGTGGGGAGCAGCCGGCTCGGCTCATCCGCGACGAGGATGAACATCTGGCGCGGCGACGGCTCCTCGAGCGCCTTGAGCAGCGCATTCTGGATCTGCTCGTTGGCGCGGTCGGCTCCCTCCACCAGGAGCACGCGATGCTCCGCCGCCACCGGGGCGCCGGCGCTGTCGAGCAGCCAGCGACGCGCAGCCGAAACGATGCTCTCACCCGTCGATCGCTCCTCCCGCCACTGCTCCGGTGAGCCGATCACCAGGTCCGGGTGGCGCCGGAGGCGCGCGTCGCGACACCCGCGACAGGAGTTGCATGGTCGCAGCGACACGTCCGGATCAACGCAGAAGAGGAGGGCCAGCAGGTCGTCCACGAAGGCTCCCTTGCCGGCCCCGGCGGGCCCATGCACGAGCAGCGTGCGCTGGAGCCGGCCGCTCGCGGCAGCACGCAGCGCGGCGGCGCGGGCCGTGGGCTGACCCAGGCTCAGGAAGCCGGCTTCAACCTCGGAGACCATCACGAACCGGAGTATAGGAGCGGCTCGCGGCTTGGTCGGATTGGCCTCAGTAAGCCTCCGGTAACGCGGCGATGAGGGCCGCGCAGGATGCTTTCCGCCATGCCCCCCGGGTCGCCGCAGGGCGCGTCGCGCTGGCGGCCGGCCGGCAACCGGACCCGCCGTCGAGGAGGCGGCCCGGGCGGGCGCCAGGTGGAGAGTGGCATACTTCCTGCACCGATCCCTGCCCGAGACAACGAGGAGGCGACATGGCCGATGAGGTTTCGACGACCGTCCGATCGATGGTCGAGAAGGCGCTCGAGGCAGATGTGAAGGACCAGATCACGCAGCGCGGCCGTGAGCTGGCCGCGGCGGTTGGAGACGCGACCGACGCCGTCTCGACGCGCGCCTCCGAGGCCTGGCGTGACTCGGCACCCACCCGCCGCGAGGCGGAGAAAGCGGTCAGAAAGGCGAGCAATCGAGCGGCGCGCTGGAGCCGCAGGACCTGGCGTGACGAGTTGCGGCCATCACTCAGTCAGCTCTGGAATCGTCGCTCAGTGGCGATCGGGGCGGCGGGTGCAGCGATTCCGGCCGGGCGAGAGCTGGTCGAGGACGCGGCGGTGCGACTGGGCATCCGCAAGCGACGCGATGAGCGACACTGGGCCGCCTTCTTCTTCGGGATGCTGATCGGGCTGGCGGCGGGAGTTGTCGTCGCCATGCTGACGGCCCCGAAGCCTGGCCGCGAGATGCGCGATGAGCTGGCCGTCAAGGCGCGCGACGCCGCCGAGAAGGCACGCGAGGCGGCGGGCAACGCCGGCGAATGGGTCCCGCTTTTCCAGCGCGCGGAGGTGAACGGCGAGGCCACGGACGAGGCGATCGAGCCGGCCACGGATGTCCCGGCTCAGGCGCCCACCGACGCGACACCGGTGGAGGGCGAAGAGACTCACTAGCCCGCGTCCGCCAGCGCAAGAACGAAGGCCGGCCCTCGGGCCGGCCTTCATCGCGTCACGAGCCGTAGATCAGGACGAGCGACCCTGACCCCGCGCGGAGCGGAAGCGCTGCCAGATGCCCTGCGCATCCTCGCCGCCGGCCTCCTGCGCATCCTCGCCGCCCGGGCTCTTGGAGGTGGAGCGCGGGCGGCGGGTCGCCGGCTTCGCTGCGGCCGGTGACGTCTCGGCCGCGGCCTTCGGAGCCCGTGCCCGCGGGCGACGCGCCGCGGCAGGCTTTTCGGCCGCGCCCTCCTCCGGTGTCTCTGCGGACTTCGATCCGCGTGCCCGTCGTCGGGCAGCCGGCCGGGCGGCGCCACCGGCGGGCGCTACCATCTCGGCAGGCGCTTCGGCCTCGGCCGGCGCCCCGGCATCGGTCTTCGCACCCCCGCGCGAACGACGCCGCGCGGCTGGCTTCGGCGCCGCGGCTGGCTTGGGCGCCGCGGCTGGCGCCTCGTCGAGCAGCCCGAGCTCGGCGAGCGTTGACTCGTCGGCCTCCTCGAACGTGTACTCACGTTCCTGGCCCGGCTCACCAAGGTCGCCAATGTCCTCCAGCTGCGAGAGGTCGTCGAGCTCGACCCAGCCGATCTCACCGGTCTCCGGCGATGCGGCCTCTGACTCGGGGCTCGCCTCGGCGGCGGTCTCGGCGCCACGGCCACGACCACGGCCCCGGCCACGGCCACCGCGTCGGCGACGCCGGCGGCGGACCTCGCCGCCCTCGGTGGTCTCCGCACCGCCCTCGGTGGCAACGGCCGCGACCTCGGCCGGCGACTCCGCCTCGGCTGCGGTAGCGGGCTCGGCGCGGGTACGCCCGCGGCCGCGTCCTCTGCCTGCACTGGTACCCCGCGGCTCCTTGCCCTCGCGCAGCGCGGCGAGCGCGGCGGCGGCAATGGTGGGCGATGCCTCGCGGAAGCCGAACTCGGGCACGACCTCCTTGGCGGGCATCGGCGGGGCGCTCATCACCTTGTCGGCCTTCTCGCCGTCCTTCTTGCCGCGACCGATGCCGATGATCTTCATGATGTCGATGAACTCGTCGGCAACCGCGATCAGGTCGGAAGAGGTGTTCGGCCGGAAGCTGATCACCTCGCAGCGGACGCCCTTGTCCTGAAGGGCGCGGATCGCGGGCGCGAAGTCGCCGTCGCCCGAGATGATCACCGCGATGTCCATCCGATCGGCCAGTCGGAAGAGGTCGACGACGAGCTCGATGTCGAGGTTGGCCTTGACGCGGCCGTCGCCGAACTTGCGGATGTCCTTGGTGAGGACCTTGTACCCGTTCTTGTTGAGGAAGTCGATGAACTTCCGTTGGTTTTCGTTCTCCGGATCGAGCCCGGAGTAGGCATACGCGCGAATGAGGTCGCGCCCTTTTGTGGCGGCTTTGAGGAGGGCGACGTAATCCACGTCGACCTCCTGGCCGCGCGCTGAGTAGTAGAGGTTGGCAACGTCAACGAAGACGGCCACGTTCTTGCTCAAGTGAGCTTCTCCAAATGAATTGAGATGTCGGCTGTTTGTCGCGGGGTCCCGGCCCGGCGCGCTGTCGGCGAGGTCTGACCTCAACCGATCGCGCGGCTCAGCAGCGTCCCTCGTCGTGCGAAGTCGGCGCGCTTGAACAGCGCCGACTCTGCCTTCGCGAGAGGATCGGCGACCTCCACGCTTGCACAGCCCTTGTTACGAGCCGACGCGATCAGCTGCTCGAGAATCGAGCTTCTGACGCGGTCTCGGTTCGCGGCGTCTGCCGCGGCCGCGGCGCGCTCCGCCCGTCCTGTCCGACCTTCCACCTCCAGCTCGTCAATGAAGCCGATGAAGGGGCCAGTTCGGACCGCTGGACGGATCGAGAGGACTCCAACGCCGACGATGCGACGCTCCACCTCCGCCACGACCACGGTCGCCGCGGGAACGTAGAGCAGGCTTCGAAGGCGATCGGCGTCGCCGCGTCGCTCCTCGGGATCGACCGCGTCACGCAACAGGATGCGGATCGCGGCGTCGACGTCGGGGAGGCGGGCGCTGCGGACGTGAAACTCCACGGAGGCCTCTCGGGAGCGATGCGCAGCGCGGATGCTGCAGACGTACCCGACAGCAAGCATAGCACGCCGCGATGAACCTACCGCACCGCTCGCCACTACTCTGAACAGCGGCGCAAAGTCCTTGCGCCCAACGTGGAGGCGCCGTTATGATGCGCGCCACCCTTTGTAGGCCGCGCATTCGCGCGCCCTTCTGAGTTGGAAGAGGAGATCACGGATGCAGAAGTACTTGCGATGGACGGCCGTCCTCGCGGTCATGCTGCTCGTCCTGGCTGCGTGTGGGGGCGGCACGAGCCCGAGCGAGGAGCCAAGCGAGAGCGCCGAGGCAAGCATGGGCGAGGACGCGGCAGCGGTCTGTGCGGCCGATCCATTCGGCTGCGTCGAGATCGCGGCCGGCGACCCGATTCGAATCGCCAGCGCGCTCGCCATCGTGGGCGACGTGGCATTTCTGGGCAATGACAGCAACTTCGGTAGCGAGGTCGCCATCGACGATCGCGGTCAGCTCTTCGGCCGCGACATTGAGCTCGTGAAGGAGGACGCCGGCTGCGGCGAGGCCGAGGACGGCCAGACGGCGGCACAGGCGATCGTGGCCGACCCATCGATCGTGGGCGTCATCGGCACCACCTGCTCGCGCACCGCGGTGCCTGCCATGCCGGTGCTCGCCGATGCGGGCCTCGTCATGATCTCGCCGTCGAACACGGCGCCTTCGCTGACCAACCCCGACAACGCGGACTTCGGTGGTCCGTTCTACTTCCGCACCGCCTACAACGACCAGGTGCAGGGTGCGGCGGTCGCCCAGTTCGTCTGCGACGAGCTGCCTGAGGCAACGACGGCGGCCACAATTCACGACGGCAGCCCGTACGCCGAGCAGCTGCAGCAGGTGTTCGTGGACCAGTTCGCGGAGATCTGTGGTGGGACGGTGACGGTTCAGGAAGCGATCAACATCGGCGACCAGGACTTCTCCACGGTCCTGACCACGATCGGGGCGGATTCACCCGACATCCTCTTCTTCCCGATCTTCAGCCCTGAGGGTCCGCTCGTGACCCGCCAGTCGCAGGACGTCGCAGGCCTCGCCGACACGATTCTGATCGGCGCTGACGGCCTGAAGGACGGCGCCTTCGTTGAGGCTGCCGGCGATTTGGCCGAGGAGATTGGCATGTACTTCTCTGGTCCCGACCTCAACTTCGGGACGGCGTACACCGATGACTTCCTGCCAAAGTACCTCGAGAAGTCGGGCACGGAGCAGCCGCTGGCGCCGTACCACGCACACGGGTTCGACGCGGCGAACATCTTCTTCGACGCGATCGAGGCCGTGGGCATCGAGGACGCGGACGGGACGCTCTGGATCCCGCGGGATGCGGTCCGGCAGTTCGTTGCCGACCTCACCGACTACCCGGGGCTGACCGGAAACCTGACCTGTGATGAGTTCGGCGACTGCGGCTCCGAGTTCGTCTCAATCGCGCAGCTCGTGGACGGCGTCTACACCGAGGTCTTCACCACCCGGCCGTAGGGCTCGGAATCGAGGGCGCAACCGAACCCCGATCTGAACCAGAGCGGGTGAGCCGGCCTCCGGCTCACCCGCTCACACTTCAACTCTGAACGGCGCGCAACCGGAAGGAGCGAGGTCAGGTGCGGCGACCCGGCCGCCTGTCGCTGGTCGACATCATCCTATGGGCGCTGCGCATTGCCATAGTCGTCGGCGTGGCTCTCGGCTCATGGGCGACGCTCTCCGCCGGGAGGCTGACCGGCGCGGCCTGGGGCGACCTGATCATCGGCGGCATCGCGCTCGGCAGCGTGTACGCGCTGATCGCCCTCGGCTACACCCTGGTCTACGGCGTCCTCCTGATGATCAACTTCGCCCACGGCGACGTGTTCATGTTCGGCGCGCTGACCGGCTTCTTCGTGGCCGACGCCCTGGCCGAGGCCGGATTCCTGGATGCCAACCCGATCATCGGCATGGCGATCGTGCTGGCCGTCGCCGCGCTGAGCTCGATGATCGTGGCCATCGTCCTCGAGCGCGTGGCCTACCGCCCCTTGCGCCGCGCCCCGCGCCTGGTGCCGCTGATCACCGCCATCGGCGCCTCGCTCTTCATCGCCAACAGCGTCCGCGGCCTGTACGGCGAGCAGGTGAAGGCCTACCCCACGCTCGAGATCTTCGCCGGCAAGCTCAACATCTTCGGGCTCGAGATCCTCAAGACGCGAGCGATCGTCATCGTCGCCGCGGTGATCCTGATGCTGACGCTGTACTGGTTCGTCGAGCGGACCAAGACCGGCCGAGCGATGCGCGCGATCAGCGAGGACAAGGACACTGCCGCGCTGATGGGGATCAACGTCGACCGTACGATCTCCACCACGTTCGCCATCGGCGGGTTGCTGGCGGGCGCGGCGGGCGTGCTCTATGCCATCGTCTTCACCCAGGTCCACTGGTTCATGGGGTTCGTGCCCGGCATCAAGGCCTTCACGGCCGCCGTCCTGGGCGGCGTCGGCAACATCATCGGCGCCATGCTCGGTGGCCTGAGCCTGGGCGTCCTCGAGTCGGTCGCCCCCTTCCTGCTGCTGAGCGGCTTCGGTGTGCCGTCGCCGAACCAGCTCCGCGATGTGATCGCCTTCAGCGTGCTGGTGCTCGTCCTCATCTTCCGCCCGTACGGCCTCCTCGGGCGCCCGGAGAGTCGCTGACATGGCCGGATCGGGAAGCATCTGGCGCCGTGCCCTGATCGTGGGCCTGATCGCCGGTGTGGTGGTCCTCTACCTGACCACTGTCGGCATCGTGCTGGCCTTCGCCGAGCGCAGCTTCCTGACCGGCGTCACCTCCATGGGGCGATTGATCCTGGCGATTCCGCCACTCGCCGCCGGCTTCGTCGTCGGCTCGAGGTCGGGAAGCGTCGGCGCGCGCCTGGCGGCGGGGCTGCTGGCAGGAGCCGTCAGCGGCGCGATCCTGGCACTCTCCCTTCTCTTCGCCAGCGCCGTCGACATTCGCGGCGTTCTCATCCGCGTCTCGGCTCCCCTGATCGCGTTCGTGGCCTGGGACCAGGAGGCGGTCACCGGGGCGACCATCAACCTCGCACTGGCCGCGGGCCTTGGCCTGGCGGGGGCCGGCCTGCGCGTTCTCCCTCCGCGCTTCCGCGTGCCGCTCATGGCGGCTGTCATCGGCGTCGTGATCATGAGCCTGCTGGAGCGCTTCCTGCGCCCGCGCCTGACCGAGCTCGACTTCACCGACGTCGCGCGCTTCCTCTACCAGGGCGGCGGTCTCACCATCCCGGCTGCCGTGCTCACGTTCGTGGTCGTAGCCATCGGTGCCGTGGCCTGGTCGCCCGTGAAGGCAGGCGCCCGGCGATCGCTGGCCGGCGCCGACCCCGGACAGCGGTCGACCATCCGTGCAGTGCTGATCGTGCTGGCGATCGCCACCGTCCTCTATCTGCCGGAGGTGGTCGGCTCGTTCTTCAGCCAGGTGCTCGTATCGGTCGGCCTCTACGTGCTGCTCGGCCTTGGCCTCAACATCGTGGTCGGCTACGCCGGCCTCCTTGACCTCGGCTACGTGGCGTTCTTCGCGGTCGGCTCCTACCTGACCGCGCTCCTCACCTCGCCACTCTCGTCGCTCGGCTTTGGCTGGCCGTTCTGGCTCGCCCTGCCCGTCGTCATCCTCGGCGCGGCGATCACCGGACTGCTGATCGGCGCGCCGGTGCTGCGGTTACGCGGCGACTACCTGGCGATCGTGACGCTGGGCTTCGGTGAGATCGCCCGGCTCCTCTTCCTCTCGGACGCGCTCAAGCCCTGGCTGGGCGGTACGCAGGGAATCCTGGGCATCCCCGACCTGTTCGGCGTACCCAGGATCGAGGTGCCGATCCTTGGCGTGATCAGCGGGCCTGAGCTGACCTACTACCCGCTGGTCCTCTTCTGCATCCTGGCGATCTTCGTCGCCCATCGGCTCAAATACTCGCGCACCGGGCGCGCCTGGAACGCCATGCGCGAGGACGAGGACGTGGCCGAGGCGACCGGCATCAGCACCATCAACTACAAGCTGCTCGCCTTCGCCATGGGCGCGGCGGTCGGCTGCCTGGGCGGGGCGGTCTTCGCCACCCACCTGGAGTCGGTCTTTCCCGGCACCTTCAACATCCTCGTCTCGATCACGGTCCTCTCGATCGTCATCCTGGGCGGCATGGGGAGCATCCCGGGCGTGGTGCTCGGCTCCCTGGCCCTGATCGGGCTCCCGGAGCTGCTCCGCGAGTTCGCCGAGTTCAAGCTCCTGGTCTATGGCGGCGTGCTGGTGCTGATGATGATTCTGCGGCCGGAGGGCCTGCTCCCCGACCGGGCCAGGCAGCTGGAGCTCCACGAGGCGGAGGAGGAGACCGGACCCGATAGTGGTCCGCCACTCACCGCGGCGTCCGCCGGCACGCCGATCGGGCACGGCGAGTCGCCATGAGCAGCCCGTTCACCGCGCCGAGCGCAGACGACACCGTCCTCGACCCGGGCGGCGAGCGGGGGATTCTCCTCGAGGCGCGCGCCGTCACCAAGCGCTTTGAGGGCCTGGTGGCCAACCGCGACATCGATTTCGACATCCCGCGGCATTCGATCGTCTCGATCATCGGTCCCAACGGCGCCGGCAAGACGACCTTCTTCAACCAGCTGTCGGGCATCTTCCAGCCGACGTCAGGCTCGATTGTGTTCGACGGGGTAAGCCTGGTCGGGCTGGCGCCGCACGACATCGCCGAGTTGGGCATCGCCCGCACCTACCAGAACATTCGCCTCTTCTCGGCCATGACCGTGGTGGCCAACGTCATGGTCGGCCGCCACGTCCGGATGAAGTCGCAGTGGTTCGACGCGATCCTGGGGCACCCGGGCGAGCGGAACGAGGAGGAGCTCGCCCACCAGCGGGCGCGTGAGCTGCTCGAGATGGTCGGCGTCCGGCGGCGGTACGAGGACGACCTCGCCAAGAACCTGCCGTACGGCGACCAGCGTCGCCTCGAGCTGGCCCGAGCCCTGGCGTCGGACCCGAAGCTGCTGCTGCTCGACGAGCCGACCGCCGGCATGAACCCCGGCGAGACGCGCCAGATGACCGACCTGATCGCGCGCCTGCGACGCGAGCTACAGCTGACCATACTGCTGATCGAGCACGACATGAAGGTGGTGATGGGGATCAGCGAGCGGATCACGGTGCTCGATTACGGGGAGAAGATCGCGGAGGGCACGCCCGCCGAGATCCGGGCCAATCCGCGGGTCATCGAGGCGTACCTCGGTAAGCAGGCGCACGCATGACCGATGCACACCAGGCCGCCGAGCAGGCACCCGCCGAGCGGCCAGCTGCCGAGCGGCCAGCCGCCGAGCGGATCCTCGAGCTGGAGGACGTCCACACCTACTACGGCAGCATTCACGCCCTGAAGGGCGTCACCCTGCACGTCGACAAGGGCGAGATCGTGACCCTCATCGGCTCCAATGGCGCCGGCAAGAGCACGACTCTGAAGACGATCAGCGGCATCACCCCGGCGCGCCAGGGCAGCGTCCGGATGGGCGGCGACGAGATCACCCGCACGCCGGCGCACGAGATCGTGCGCCGCGGCGTCGGCCACGCGCCGGAGGGTCGCCGCGTCTTCAGCCGCATGACGGTCTACGAGAACCTGCAGATGGGCGCTTTCACGCGCAAGGGATCGCTCGACGGCGACGTCGCCCGCGTCTACGAGCTCTTCCCGCGCCTGAAGGAGCGGCGGACCCAGAAGGCGGGGACGCTCTCCGGTGGCGAGCAGCAGATGCTGGCCATCGGTCGCGCGCTGATGACTCGCCCGACCCTGGTGCTGCTCGACGAGCCGTCGATGGGCCTCTCCCCCATCCTGACCGAGCAGATCTTCGCCATCATCAGCGAGATCAACGGGCAGGGCACCACCGTGCTGCTGGTCGAGCAGAACGCGCTGATGGCGCTGAACGTCGCGCACCGCGGCTACGTGCTGCAGACCGGCAAGATCATCCTTGCCGACACCGCGGCCAACCTGGCCGCCAATGAGCAGGTCCGCCAGGCCTACCTGGGCGAGATCTAGGCCTCAGCAGAGACCGATGTCCGGCGACCCGCGCCCGCCCCGCCGGTCGCCCGGCGACTACCGGCCCGACCTGCGCCCGATGCTGATCCTCGCCGCCCTGCTGGCCGCGGTCGTGATCGGCTGGATCCTCCTCAGCCCGCTCGTCCTGCCGCCCGCGCCGTAGTCCCTTGGACTGCACGGACTTCGCAGATGCGGCCGTGGTTCGCGTTAGCCCGTCCTTCGAGGCCGCGAGTCATCACATGCGAATGACAACCGCCTTAGAGGCGGATTGAACGCACTCTGGCGCCCGCCCGAGCGTGAACGATGTTCCGCAGCGACTCTGGGTGCCTCTTAGGCGAGCACCATTCGCATCTGCGAAGTCCGTGGCGTTGACGGGAGGGGCGGAATGCGGCTACCCCGGTCGGCGGGCGCCGAATCCGGTCCCGGCGCCGTACAGGAGCAGCGCCACCCCGACCGCCGCGGCGGCCAGCCCCGGCGATCGCTGCGGGAGCGGCAGGAACCCCAGCGACCAGAGCTCCCAGATCCGGAAGGTGAGCGCGGCGGCAGCCACCAGCCCGAGCCCGAGGTAGACCCACGGCGCGTCCAGCACGAAGCCCCATCGGCCACGTATGTAGCCGATGTCGAGAAAGACGAGGGCCACGATCGCGGCGAAGAAGATGATCAGCCCCGGCCCCTCCAGCCCGATCCCCGAGCTGGCGGGGACCTGGACCCCGCTCACCGTTTCCCCCCCGACCCGCCACCACGGCAGAAAGCCGGCCACCACCATCAACAGGCAGCCGAGCAGGATCGGCAGGCGGAACCTGGCCGGCGCGCCCTCGGCCACGCCGGTCAGCCTTCCGGCGGGCCCGCGCCGTAGACCGATGGCCGCAGGACGCCGATGTAGGGCAGGTTCCGGTACCGCTCGTCGTAGTCCAGGCCGTATCCGATCACGAAGCGGTCCGGGATGGTGAAGCCGCGGTAGTCGATGGTGATGTCGGCCAGGCGCCGCGCGGGCTTGTCGAGCAGGCAGCAGATGCGGATCGAGGCCGGGCCCTTGTCATGGAGGTAGCGCAGCAGGTAGTTGAGGGTCAGGCCGGTGTCGATGATGTCCTCGACCACGATCACGTCCCGACCGTCGATCGCCATCGAGAGGTCCTTCAGGATCCTGACCTGGCCGCTCGACTCGGTGGACGCGCCGTAGCTGCTCACCTCCATCAGGTCGATCGAGAGCGGGATCTCCATCTGGCGTACCAGGTCGGCCAGGAAGACGATCGAGCCTTTCAGCACGCTGACCAGGACCGGGTCGCGTCCGGCGTAGTCGGTGGCCAGCTGCGCGCCGAGCTCGGCCACGCGCGCCTGGATCCGCTCGCCGCTGAGGAGCACCTCCTCGACGTCGTCGTGGATGATGGCGGATGGGATCGGGTTCATCGGTCGGTCAGTCCTCGCCGCCGGATGCATCAGTCAGGGGACCGTTGCCGTTCATGGCGGTGACATCGGCCAGGAAGTCCAGGCGACCGTACTTCAGCATCAGCGACTTGAAGTCACGCGCGTAGAAGAGCTTCACCCGGACCTCCGGGTAGAGCTGCCGCAGCCGGCGCAGCTTCCGGTTCTTGCGGCGCACCAGCGACTGTTTCAGCGTCGTCAGCTCGAGGTAGAGCTCCACCTCGGGCAGGTAGAAATCGGGCGCGAACGACTCGACGACCACGCCGTCGACGTTCCATGAGATGGGGAAGATGTCGGGTTCGTAGCGCCATGCGACCTGGTAGTAGTCGAGGATCCTCGCCAACTCCGCCTCGCTGTCGTGAGCGAAGCGCGGTGGCGGGCCGTCTGTCAGCGTCGCCGCCACCCGTCGTCGATCGTACCTGCCCAAGGGCCCTGGGGCGCCATCGGATGCGAGTATACGCGGGCCGGTTATCCACATTCTCGGGTCGGCGGCGCTGGTTGGTGGATAACAGCCTTGTTGTCCACAGGCCGTCGCTGGTAAGGTGGCCCTCCTGCTTCCCCGGCGGCCGAGTACGGTAACCGGGCGCGACGCGGGGCCGATGCGAAAGCCGGCCACACCAACCGCGCGCGACCGGGAAGACCGAAACGCCACCGCGGAGGCATCTTCTTTTGCCCCAGACCGATGGCGCCGCATCCGCGGCGCGCGCCGCCCGTCAGGACCTCGAGTCCCTGCTGGCCGATGAGCCCGCGCTCGCCGCGCTGCTGCCGGACGGCTACCTGGACCGCATCGAGCGGTTCGTGGCACTGCTGCTCGAGGCGAACGAGCGCATCAACCTGACCCGCGTAGTGGCCCCGGCCGAGGTCGCGCGGCTGCACCTGCTCGACGCGCTCGCAGCCCTGCCGCTCCTCGACGCCGCAGGCCCCGGGCCGGTGGTGGATCTTGGCTCCGGTGGCGGCGTGCCGGCCCTCCCGCTCGCCCTGGCTCGTCCCAAACGAGCGTGGGTGCTGGTCGATTCGGTCGCCAAGAAGGCGGCCGTCCTGCGCGCGATCGCCGATGCGCTGGGGCTCGGGCAAGTCACGGTTCTGGCCGAGCGCGCGGAGACGCTGGGCCGCGATCCGCAACATCGCGAGCAATACGCGATCGCCACCGCCCGCGCCTGCGCCTCCCTCCCAGTCCTGGCCGAGCTCGCGGTGCCACTCCTGCGTCCTGGCGGAACGCTGCTCGCCTGGAAGGGTCCGCTGGGCGAGGAGGATGACGAGGTCCGCCGCGGTCGCGCGGCGATCGGTCAAGTCGGCGGAGGGCCGGTGCGCCTGATCGACTCTGGCCTTCCCGCACTCGGCGGCCACCGTTTCGTGGTGGTGAGCAAGGATCGCGCGACGGCCGAGCGCTTCCCGCGTCGCCCAGGCGAGCCAGGCCGGAATCCCCTTGCCTGACCTGCCCGACTTCCGGCATGCGCATGTCCGGAGCGTTACGCAGGTCGGGCAGGCTGGTGCTCCTCCGGTAACGCTCACAGCGCCTTCGCCCGGCGCGACTTGTGCCTGAGGCGACTACGTACCGCGACTGACAGTCGCGCACCGCAAGTCGGGAGGGTCATGTGCGTCATTGCGCGACTGGTGGTAGCGCGGCACGAGTCGGACGGACATGACCGGACGCCTGAACGCCTTGAACCCGGCGCGCGGTTCGCTGAACTTCGCAGGTGCGAACCAGAGCAGCATTAGAGTCACCCGATGGCGATCCGAGGCGTCGTGAGTGCTCGCCGAACGTCAGGAATCGGTCCGATTCGCCTCTACGGCCGCTGTCATTCGCATCTGATAGCCGGCGCACATGAACGCCGGGCTAACGCGAATGACGGCGGCGTCTGCGAACTCCGGCCGCGATCGCGTGAGGCGACCGCGCCGCGTGGGGCCCGACTCTGGCCCATCGGTATACTCGCAAGCCCATGCGCCTCGCCGTCCTGTCGGACATCCATGCCAACCTCGCCGCGCTCGACGCGGTGCGAGAGGACCTTCCCACCGTCGACCAGACATGGGTCCTTGGCGACATCGTCGGCTACGGGCCGCAGCCGAACGAGGTGATCCGGGCGCTGCAGGAGATGGGCGCACGCAGCGTGATGGGCAATCACGACGGAGCGGCGATCGGGACCGTCGACGCCAGCTGGTTCAATCCGGACGCGGCCTCTGCGATCGAATGGACCGCCCAGGTCGTCGACGACAACGCTCGCGCCTACCTCGCCGCACTTCCCGAGGTCCGGCGCGATGGGGAGCTGACCGCCGTCCACGGCTCGCCGCGGGACCCCACCTGGGAGTACGTCACCGGTCCGGGGGTGGCGGCGGCGAACCTGTCCGCCTTCGACACCCGCCTCTGCCTGCATGGCCATACCCACGTGCCGGTGATCTTCAGCGCCGAGGACGGCCGCGTCGAGGTCGTGCCGGCGACGCCGGATGCGCCGCTGCGTCTGAACGCGGGGCGGGCGCTGGTCAACCCGGGCAGCGTGGGGCAGCCTCGCGACGGCAACCCCGCTGCCTCCTATCTCGTGCTCGACACCGACTCCGGCCTCGCGGAGTTCCGGCGCGTCACCTACGACGTCGCGCGCACGCAGCAGCTGATGGGCGAGGCTGGGCTGCCGGCGCGACTCGCGGAGCGACTCAGCTACGGACGCTAGACCGATGAGGCCGCCGCTGCGGCCGGCCATCGCCCTCGCGCTGACGCTGGCCCTGGTGGCGTGCACCCCCAGCTCCATCAGCCCATCCGCCACGGAGACGCCGGGCCTCGCCCTGAGCGACGTGGAGGTGGAGCCGATGGAGCGACCGGAAGCCGGCATCGCGCTGGCCTTCGATGCCACGACGGCGGCAGAGCTGGTGGTTGCCGTGCCGGACTCGATCGACTTCGCCAGCAAGGCGCTGGTCTGCGTCTACCTCGGCGAGCGGCCGACAGCAGGCTGGCGGCTCGATCTCGACTCCGCGACGCTGTCCGGTGATGAGCTGCGGATCGAGGCGCGCGAGAACACCCCGCGCAGTGAAGGCGGCGAGCTGCACCCGACCTTCCCGGCCGACTGCGCATTGGTCAACCGCGCCGCGCTGCCGGCCGGCCAGCTGAGCGTCAGCACCCACGACACGCTCAGCGACGAAGCCATCGTCGTCAGCACCGTCGTCGTCCCGGATCCGGCGGGCGCGCCGTAGGATATCGGTCGATGATCTTCGGACGCCGCACCGACAAGCGGACGCCACTCCTCTCCTTCGAGCGCATCCTCCTGCCGCTGGCCGGCACGGAGGCGGACGAGGCCGCCCTGCGCCTGACGGCGCTGCTGCTCGGCGGGACGAGCGGGCAGGCATCCCTCCTGCACGTGATCGAGGTGCCGTTCGAGCGGCAGCTCGACGCGGAGGACCCCAAGGCGATCGCCTTCGCCGACGAGGTGCTCGAGCGGGCCGAGGCGTTTCTGACGGAGCGGGAGGTGCAGGTGCGCACCAGCATTGCGCAGGCACGCGTGGCCGGGGCAGCGATCGTCGACGACGCCGTGGAACAGCGCGCCGACCTGATCGTGATGGGGCTACGCTATAAGAAGCGCTTCGGCGGTGGATGGGACGCGGGGCGCACCGTCCCCTATGTCATGCGCAATTCCACGGCGCCGGTATGGTGCCTGCGCGCCGAGACGGAGGACCTGGCACACACGCCATGAGGGTGATCATCATCGGCTGCGGACGCGTCGGGGCGCGGACCGCCGCCGAGCTCGACCAACGCGGCGACCACGTGACCGTGATCGACGTCGACCAGCGCGCCTTCAACCGGCTGCCGTCGACCTTCGGCGGCGTCACCGCGCGCGGCAGCGGCGCGGACGAGGACATCCTGCGCGGCGCCGGCGCCGAGCTGGCCGACCTGCTCATGGCCCTGACCGAGGGCGACAACCGGAACGCGTTGGCGGCACAGCTCGGCAAGCACGTGTTCGGGATCCCGCGCGTGATCGCCAAGATCAACGACCCGGTGCGTGCCGAGGCCTATCGAACGCTGGGGCTCGAGACCATCTGCCGCACCGTCATCCTGGCCGATGCGCTGGTCAAGGCGGCCGCCGAGGGCGCCGAGGCGACGGGCGGCCACGTCCAGCCGCCGACGGCCGAGCCGCGCACGGTCGCGCCGGGCGAGAGTGGGCGGGGGGCGCTCGTGGGACACGAGCAGCCAAAGACTGCCGATGAGCCTGAAGCGGCCGATGAGCAAGAAGCGGCCGACGAGCCGGAGGCATCGGTCTAGCCATGTACGTCGTGGTGATCGGCGGCGGCAACGTCGGCTACTACCTCACCAAGGAGCTGCTCGCGGCCGGGCACGAGGTGGTGATGATCGAGAAGGACCCGGCCCGCGCGCGGCTGATCGCCGACGAGCTGGGCAGCATCGTGATCCCCAACGATGGCTGCGAGGGCCGCTACCAGGCCGAGGCCGGGATGGGCCGGGCCGACGTGGTGGCGGCGGTGACCGGCGACGACGAGGACAACCTGGTCGCCTGCCAGGTGGCGAAGATGCGCTTCAACGTGCCGCGCTCCATCGCCCGCGTCAACAATCCGAAGAACGAGCATCTCTTCCGTCAGCTGGCGATCGACGAGACGGTCAGCCCCACTCGCGCCATCCTGGGCGTGATCGAGCACGAGATCCCGATCCATGACCTCCTGCACCTGGCGGAGCTGGAGGGCGGCGAGCTCCAGATCGTGGAGGCGCAGCTCGAGGCCGACTCGCCGGTGGTGGGCAAGGAGCTGCGTGAGCTGAGCCTGCCGGAGGGAAGCTACGTCACCGTCCTGATCCGCAACGAGCGCGCCATCGCGGCGCGGCCCGAGACGCGCCTGCTGGTGGGCGATCGCGTCCTGGCGGTGACCTCCGCCGAGCGCGAGGCCGAGCTGCGCACCCTGCTGATCGGCGAGTGAGCGGCGCGGCGCCCGGCCGCGTCCTGCGCCTGGCCATCCTCGGCTGGGGCCTCGGGGACCTCGCCATGGGGCGCCGTCTGACGGGCGCGGCCTGGCTGATCGCCGAGGTGGCGGGACTCGCCGCGGTCACCGCCCTCACCCTCGCCTTCGCCGATACCACCTGGTACCTGCTCCCGTTCCTCGCCGGCATGGGGTTCATCGCCGCCTGGACCGCGCAGGCGATCGCCGCCTACCGGCGGGCGCAGCGGTCGAGCGGCGCCTTCCCAACCGCACCAACCGGCTCGTCCGCGGTCGCGGTCGCCTGGCTCACGATCCCGCTGCTGGCCTGGGGCACCGGCTTCTGGCTCTTCGCCGCGGAGTCCGCCACGCCCGGCGCCCTCCTCGATCGTTTCGTGACGGCCTGGCCCACGGCCGACGCTCGGGCGTGGGACCCATCCCTCTCCGAGCGACCGGCCCAGCTGACAGGTGCCGCGGCTGCCGCCCGTGCCCGGCTCGCCGACCTGTGCGTGGAGGGGATGCTGGCCGACGACTGCGGCGAGGCAGCCGAGAACCTGCTGCACGACATCCGCTTACGCATCACGACCGCGACGGCCACGCGCGCCACCGCCGTGGCCGAGGTGGTCCGCTTCGAGCGCCGGCCGTCGCGCTTCCTCGGCATCTTCGAGGCGAGCGAGCTGGTGCCGGTCCCCACCGAGCCGATCCTGCGCCTGGAGCTGGCCACAAGGCCGGCCGCGCTGGGCGCGGCGCGCTGGACGATCGTGAACGCCGAGCCGGGTTGATGGGTACCGATGGTGACATGACCGATACCCTGCCCGCCCGACCGCGGGCGTCGTCGGCCGCGACCGAGGGTGCCCACGAGGGCGCCCGCTTCCTGGCGGCGGTCCAGGCATCGATCGCCGGCGCGGTGGTGGGCGCTGAGCTCCCGCTGCGCCTGCTCGCCACCGCGCTCCTGGCGGAGGGCCACGCGCTGGTCGAGGACGTGCCCGGCGTGGGCAAGACCCTGCTCGCCCGCGCCTTTGCCCAATCGCTGGGACTGACCTTCGCCCGCGTCCAGGGCACGCCGGACCTGCTGCCGACCGACGTCACAGGCTCCAGCATCCTGGAGGGAAGCTCGTTCCGCTTCATCCCCGGGCCGGTCTTTGCCAACGTGCTGCTGGTCGACGAGATCAACCGCGCCACCCCACGCACCCAGTCCGCCCTGCTGGAGGCGATGCAGGAGCGCCAGGTCTCGGCCGAGGGCCAGACCCGGCCGCTGCCCGATCCATTCCTGGTGCTCGCCACCCAGAACCCGATCGAGCTGGAGGGCACCTTCGCGCTGCCAGAGGCCCAGCTCGACCGCTTCCTGCTCCGGATCGCGGTCGGGTATCCGGACGAGGCGGCGGAGCGGCGCATCGCCAGCCGCCACCAGGCCGCCGCGGAGCCGCTCGAGGGCGTTGGCAAGGTGGTCGAGCCGGAGCAGGTCGGGGCGCTGCGCGACGCCGCCCGCACGGTGCGGGTGGCGGAAGAGGTGGAGGGCTACCTGGTCGCGCTCGTGCGCGCCACCCGCGAGCACGAGGACGTGCGGATGGGCGCCTCGCCGCGCAGCAGCGTGTCGCTCTACCGCGCGGCGCAGGCCTGGGCCCTGCTCGAGGGGCGCGGCTTCGTCCTGCCCGACGACGTCCGCACCATCGCCCACGCCGTGCTCGATCACCGACTCCTGCTGGACGTCGACCGCGAGCTGCGCGGCGCCACGGTGGGTGGCGTCGTTGACGCCGTGCTCGAGAGCGTCGCCGTCCCGCTCGCCGACGAAGCCGCCGGCTGACGCCGGAGACGAGACCGATGAGCCCCTGGTTCGCCCTGGCCGGGCTGATGACCGTGGTGGCCGCCGCGGCCGAGGCGCCCGGGCTGCTGCTGGTGGCTGCCGTGACCCTCGCGTACGGGTCGCTGACCCGCCTCTGGACGCACTACGGCATGCGCCGCGTCGAATACCGACGCGAGCTCGGCGCCTCGCGGGCGGTGGCCGGCGACAACCTGACGCTGGACGTCACGATCTGGAACCGCAAGCCGCTCCCGTTGCCGTGGGTCGCGGCTGACGACGTGATCACCGATGGGCTGGCCGTCCGCGAGCGCCCGAACCTGGACCGGGACACCGAGCGGATCGGCGGCCGCATCCTGCACAACGCGTGGGCGCTGGCCTGGTACGAGCGCGTCGTCCGCCATTTCCACCTCGACCACCTGCGTCGCGGCGTCCACGAGTTCGGCCCGGTGCGGGTCCGCATCCGCGACATCCTGGGCCGCGACGCGGTCACCGACGAGATCGAGCTGCCGGCCAGCCTGGTCGTCTCGCCCCGGACGCTGCCGGTGAGCCGCCGCCAGGCCGACACCTCGCCGATCGGCGATCGGCGGGCCCGGCGCTCGCTGTTTGCCGACCCCGCGCTGTACGGCGGCGTACGCCCCTTCCAGCCGGGTGACTCACTGCGCCGCGTCCACTGGCGCGCCACGGCGCGCCTCGGCGTCCCGGTCAGCCGCAGATACGAGCCGGCGCGCGGACGAGAGGTGGTGATCGCCATCGACGTGCAGACGGTCGAGGGTCCGCACTGGGAGCTGACCTACGACGAGCCCGATTTCGAGGGCCTGTGCGTGGCGGCCGCCTCCCTGGCGCGCCGGCTGCTCACCGATGGGGCCTCGGTCGGGGTGGCGGCCGCGAGCTTCACCGGCACGCCGCAGCGATTCGCCTGGCTCGCCCCGCAGGCATCGGCCAGCCAGCTGGCGCGGGTCGGTGCCATGCTCGCGCGGATCGGCCCGATCAGCTCGGGGCCTTTCGGGGGAATGCTCACCTGGCTGACGCATCGGGTTGCGCCCGGCGCCACCATCGTGGTCCTATCGGTGCGCGACCCGCGCGGCCACCTCCCCCCGCTGCGGCGCCTGGCGCGCAGCGGGTATGCGGTCGATCTCATAGCTTCGGGCGACCACGCCGCACGGCACGCATCGACCGCACGCGCGGCGGGCCTGCGAGCCACGGTGGGACGCCTGACCCCTGACTGGGAGCGCGCAGATGCGTTCGTCCTCGGCAGCTGAGCGCGTCCTCCCGACCCTGCAGGTCCTGGCCGAGGGCAGCTGGCTGGCGGTCGTGTACGCCGCCCTCCAGGCCCTGGCCGGCAGTAGCGCCTGGCTCGGTCCGATCGAGCTCGGCGCGATGGCCTGGGCCGGGATGGCCTGGGGGCGACGCCGGCGGTGGACCGGCCCGCAGGCCGAGGCGCTCGGCCTGCCGCTGCTGGCGCTGCTGGCCGGCGCCGTCGGCTGGCTGCTCGCACCCGAGGTGCGCACCCTCCTCGCCAACGGGCAGCCGCTCGCCGCACTCGGCACGCACGTCCCGGGTTGGCTGGGCGCTATCGCCTTCTGGCGCGGCGAGGTCCATCGGTCCCCAGAGGATGACGATGCCATCCAGGACCAGCTGCTGCGATGGGCGATCCCGGGCCTCGCCATTCCGTGGGCGCTGGGGCAGGCCCTGACCAGCGGGCAGGTCGAGGCCGATTTCACGGCGGCAGCGTTCGTCGGGACCGTCTTCTTCACCGGCTCGGCGTTCATGGCGATGGGATTGGCGCGGCTCGAGGCGGTGCGCGCCACGACTGGTAGTGACTGGCGTGCCAACCGATCGTGGCTGGCGCTGGTAGCGACGGTGGCGATCGGCGTGACCGTGCTCGCCATCCCGGCCGGCGCCCTCCTCGGCGTGCCGGCGCGGAGCCTGCTGATCGCGCTGATCGGCCCCCTGCAGACGGTCCTGGTGCTGCTCCTCATCCTGGCCACGCCGATCGTCCTGCTGGGGGCCGCGGTCGCCGAGCTGATCAGACCGCTCCTGCCGGAGGGCTTTGGCCTGGGCGACATCGACCTGCCCGGTTTCTTCACCGCCGATCCGAGCCAGGTGACCAGCACCCTGCCGAGCATCGTCTTCTACGTGATCGTGGGGGCGCTGCTCCTCCTGGAGCTGACGGTCCTGGCCGCGATCATCTGGATGCGCTGGCAGGAGCGGCGTCGGATGCGCATCGCGCTGGCCGACCCGTTCGAGGAACGGTCGATCGTCATCCCCGAAGACGAGGCACCACCGAAGGCTGCGATCCCCGCGCCGCCGCGACGGCGGATTCGGACCGATGACCCCGCGGGCGCCTACCTGGCCGCGCTCGACTCGTTGGCGCGCGACGGCCGCTGGCCTCGTCGTCTGGCGGAGACGCCGGCCGCGCACCTCGCCCGCTCACGTTCCGAGGGACTCGCCGACGTCGCCCTGGGGCGGCTGGCAGTTGCCTACCAGCTCGCGCGCTACGGTGGGCGGCGCTTGGGCGATCCCGAGGTGCGCCGCGCAACCTCCCGGCTCGCCGCGCTGCGCCGTCGGCTGCGCCGAAGCGACTGAGGCGGCGTCATCGGTCTTGCTAGACCCCTTGACAATGCCATTGTCAGACGTTAGGGTCATCTCACGTTGAGTGTTCAAATGAGCGCAACCGCAACGGCCCAGCTTCGGGGCGAGCGATGAGCTCCCTCCGCGACCCGAACCGGCCGCGCTACTTCATCAGCATCGCCGCCGAGTTGGCGGGTGCCCATCCGCGCACGCTGCGGATCTACGAGGAGGAGGGCCTCCTCTGCCCCCAGCGGCGCAACAACCTCCGGCTCTACTCGGAGGCCGATATCCAGCGGGTGCGTATCATCCGCTTCCTCACCCGACGCCAGGGGGTCAACCTGGCGGGCGTCAAGGTCATCCTGCAGCTCGAGGCGCTCGGCAAGATCCGCGTCTACGACCTGTTCGATGGAGGTGATGTCGAGCGCTTCGTCGAGGAGGGCGAGCCGGAGGAGCCGGCGGTCGCCAGCCTCGACCCGAAGGGACAGATAACAAGGCAATGAACGACGACATCCGCGACACCGCCAACGGCGCCGACGAGCCGACCCCGCTCGACGAGGCGACCCTCGACGAGGCGACCCTCGACGAGGAGAAGCTCGACGAGGCGACGAACGAAGCCGCCGCGCACGAGGTGGATCAGATCCAGGTGCTGCCGCTGGTGGCCCTGCGCGACACGGTGATCTTCCCCGAGATGATCGTGCCGCTCCAGGTCGGTCGCGACCGCAGCGTCAAGGCGCTCGACCGCGCGGTGCGCGCCTCCCAGCCGGTGGCGCTCATCACCCAGCGCTCGTCCGACACGGAGGAGATCTCCAGCGTTGATGAGCTCTATCCGATCGGCACCCTGGCCAAGATCGCCCAGGTGATCCGACTGCAGGACGGCACCATCCGCGCCATCGTGCAGGGCCAGCGCCGGATCCGGCTCCTGGACCTGGTCCAGACCGAGCCGCACCTCGAGGCGCGGGTCGAGCTGGTCGAGGACGAGAACCCGAAGAGCCTCGAGGTCGAGGCGCTGATGGCATCGGTCCAGGGACAGATCGAGCAGTACGTGACCTCGGGCGCATCGGTGCCTCCGGAGGTGGCGGTCGCAGCCCGCAACATCAGCGACGGCGGCCTCCTGGCCGACATGGTCGCCTACAGCCCGGACATGAACACGGAGCTGCGCCAGGAGCTGCTCGAGACGATCAACGTGGCCGACCGGCTGCGCGCGGTGAGCCAGTTCCTGGCCAAGCAGATCGAGGTCCTCGAGCTCAAGGGCAAGATCCAGAGCGAGGTCAAGTCCGAGATGGACAAGACCCAGCGCGAGTACATCCTGCGCGAGCAGATGAAGGCGATCCAGAAGGAGCTGGGCGAGGACGACCCCGCCATCGCCGAGGCGACCGAGCTGCGCACCAAGGTCGAGGAATCGGCCATGCCGGACGAGGTCAAGGAGAAGGCTCTCAAGGAGGTCGATCGGCTCGGCCGCATCCCGTCCGCCTCTCCCGAGCAGGGCGTCATCCGCACCTACGTGGACTGGCTGGTCAGCCTGCCGTGGGGCGTCGAGACGGCCGATAACCTCGAGCTGTCCGAGGCCGAGAAGGTCCTCAACGAGGACCACTATGGCCTCGAGAAGCCCAAGGAGCGGATCGTCGAGTACATGGCCGTCCGCAAGCTGGCCGAGAAGATCCGCAGCCCGATCCTGCTCTTCGTCGGCCCGCCCGGCGTGGGCAAGACTTCCCTGGGACGGAGCATCGCCCGCGCCATGGGCCGCAAGTTCGTGCGCATGAGCCTGGGCGGCATCCACGATGAAGCGGAGATCCGGGGCCATCGGCGCACGTACATCGGCGCGCTTCCGGGCCGGGTGATCCAGTCCATCAAGACCGCCGGCAGCGCGAACCCGGTCTTCATGCTCGACGAGATCGACAAGGTCGGCATGGACTTCCGCGGCGATCCGTCGTCGGCGCTGCTCGAGGTCCTCGACCCGGAGCAGAACCACGCCTTCAGCGACCACTACGTCGAGGTACCGTTCGACCTCTCGCAGGTGCTCTTCATCGCCACCGCGAACGTGGCGGACCCGATCCCGCCCGCGCTGCGCGACCGCATGGAGCTGATCGAGCTCCCGGGCTACACGGAGGAGGAGAAGCTCGAGATCGCGAAGCGCTACCTCGTGCCGCGCCAGCGCCAGGCCAACGGGCTGCGGGACGTGGTGCTCGAGATCCCCGACGAGACGCTGCGCGCGCTCGTGCGCAGCTACACGCGCGAGGCCGGCGTGCGCAACCTCGAGCGCGAGCTCGGCTCGGTGCTGCGCAAGATCGCGCGGCGCGTGGCGGAGGAGGCTGCAACGGGTCCGTTCACGATCCGGCCCGAGGAGCTCGCGGAGCTGCTCGGCCCAGTCCGCTTCGAGCCGGAGCTCGCGGAGCGCGCGGGTCGCCCCGGCGTGGCGGTGGGGCTCGCCTGGACGCCCGCGGGCGGCGACATCCTGTTCGTCGAATCCACGCGCATGCCGGGCTCGGGCGAGCTCAAGCTCACGGGTTCCCTCGGCGACGTGATGCGCGAGTCGGCGGAGGCCGCGCGCTCGTGGCTGCGCGCGAGCGGGTCGGAGCTTGCGATCGATCCCGCGCTGTTCGAGAAGAGCGACATCCACCTGCACGTGCCCGCGGGCGCGGTGCCCAAGGACGGCCCGTCGGCGGGCATCGCGATGG
>DASWIE010000080.1:0-6834 GCA_036397815.1 Candidatus Limnocylindria bacterium | reverse complement strand
GGGCAACCTCCGCGGAATGGGTCCCGGGTACGCCGAGATGACATTGGAGGAGCGGCCCTCCGAGCCGGTGATCGTGTTCCTCGCCGATAAGACGGAACCGGGCGCCTGGAACCTGCCCCTGTACAAGATCTTCGCCGATCCGTTCAACACGCCGGGGCTGGTGATCGACCCGAAGATGCACGCCGGCTTCCGGTTCGACGTGCTCGATCTCCGAAAGGAGCAGAGCATTTGGCTCGAGACGCCCGCCGAGTTGTATGACTTGCTGCTCTTCATCGGTGCGCCTTCAAGGTACGTGATTCGGGCGGTGCACTCGACGGCGCTCGAGACCGTTGCGGCCGCCACAAGCACCCAGCGGTTGTCGCTGATCGCCGGCCGCTATGTCGGCAAGGACGACCCGGTCATGATCGTGCGCTGCCAGTCAGGGCTGCCCGCGGTAGGCGAGGTGCTCGAACCGTTCGCATTCCCGCACACCGTGGCCGGTTGTATGCGCGGCTCACACCACGCGCCGCTGATGCCGGTCGCGACCCACGATGCCCACCCGAGCCGGTTCGA
This sequence comes from Candidatus Limnocylindria bacterium, assembly GCA_036397815.1. GTDB lineage: Bacteria > Chloroflexota > Limnocylindria > QHBO01 > QHBO01 > DASQFY01. The sequence goes on along the minus strand of DASWIE010000080.1, from coordinate 6,282 downwards.
CGGCCCGCCACGAGTGGTCGCCCTTGGTTACCAACTCAAGGACGGCCATCTCAACGGACCGCGCGATCTGTTCGCCGACCCGGGCTTCGATCGGGCGCGTGACCAGGCGAACGAGGTGATGGACTACCTGCGTCGACATGGCCCGTTCGAGCCGCATCGGCTCGGAATGGACGAGATGGAGTACACAACGCTCCCATCCGTCGCTGAGCGGTTGGCCAATCGATGGCAGCCAGTCGTGGCGTCGGTGGAGGCGGACGCTGCCGCGGTTCTGGCATGAGCCCATCATGGACCCGCTCCTCGACCTGCTCGGCTTGGTGATCCTTGTCGCGGCCATCCTCGGTGCCGCGGCGCTCGGGCTTGTGCTTCTCGGCCTTCTCAACGCGGCGTCGGGCGGTGGCGTGGAACGGGCCTTCCCCATCCCGCCCGGCTTCACCCAGCACACTGCGGAGATCGAGGCCCGTCTTCGCGCCCACTACCTGAAGCGCCCCGGGTCCCGGGATCCGGCTCGCGCATCGGCCCCGTCGTCCAGCCGTGTTGACCGATGAGGGACCGACGAGGACCCAGCGGCTCACGCATCGCTGGCGACGTGACCGGGGACGGCCCTAGCCGATAGATGCCCGCCGGCTAGGGCCGCAGCCGCCCGATCGCGGCAGCGATCATGGCCGCGACCGGCACGACAACCTTGTCGCCTCCGGACGTCGGCTGCGGAAGCGTGTCGGTAACCCAGATCTGGTCCACGCCGGCGTGGCGGAGTCGCTCCTCAGCTCCGGACACGAACAGGCCGTGGGTCGCCACGACGCGCATCTCGCGGCGGGCACCGTCTCGGAGCAGCGCCCCGACGCATCCGGCGATGGTTCCACCGGTGGTGATCATGTCATCGACGATGAGGCACGGGCGATCACGGACGTCGCCGACGATCTGGAGCGACTCGGTCTGGCGACCGCTCAGCCGCCGCTTGTGCACGACGGCCACGCCGGCGTGCAGTTCATCCGCGTACCGCGTGGCAAGACCGAGCCTGCCAAGGTCGGGTGAGACGATCACCACGTCGGGCGGTAGATCAGGACGCACGGCACTCAAGAGGCTCGGGAAGGGGCTGAGGTCGTCGACCGGGATGTGGAAGAAGCCCTCGATCTGCGGCGCGTGCAGGTCGAGCGCCAGAAGATGCGTCACCCCCGCGGTCTGCAAGAGCTGGGCAGCGAGGCTGGCCATGATCGGCTCGCGGCGACCGTGTCGCCTGTCACCGCGAGCGTACCCGACGTACGGAACGACGGCGATGACCCGTGCCGCGGCGGCCCGGCGACAGGCGTCAGCCAAGGCCAACAGCTCCACAAGATTGGCGTCCACCGGTGGGCCGGTGGGCTGCACGATGACCGCCGACAGAGCCCGAACCGGCTCGAGCAGCCTCACCGACAGCTCACCGTCGGGAAAGCGCTCGAGTTCGACCGGTACGACCGGTGCGTCCAGGATCCGAGCGACGTCGGCGGCCAGCGCCGGATGAGCGGAGCCCGGAACGATCGCGCAATCGGACACCGTGCGACCCAGGATCGACATGCGAGGACGGTACCGGGAACGTCGCGGGCATCTGAGGGCGGAACGACCCGTTTCATACCGGCCATGTGGCCCTTCCGCTCGGACTGAGCGTCGGCCATGCTTGCGGCATGGATCCCGTCTCACCGTTCCTGCCCATCTTCCAGGACCGACGCGAGGCCGGCGAGATGCTGGCCGAGGCCGTCGGGGCGCTGCCGGAACTCAGGGACCCCATCGTGCTCGCCCTTCCGCGGGGCGGCGTTCCCGTCGGGTTCGAGGTGGCGCGGCGACTTCGCGCCCCCCTGGATGTGCTCATCGTTCGGAAGCTCGGCACCCCCGGCCAAGAGGAGCTGGCCGTGGGCGCGGTCGCCAGCGGCGGTGCGGAGTACCTGAACACGCAGCTCATCGCCGAGCTTCGCCTGCCCCAGGCGGTCTTGGATCGGATCCGCGAGCGCGAGCTGGCTGAGGTCGAACGTCGCACCAGGCGCTACCGCGGCGATCTCCCGTGGCCGGAGCTGCGCGGACGGAGCGTGATCGTCGTCGACGACGGGGCGGCCACCGGTGCCACCGCGCTGGCGGCCATCGCTGCGCTCCGCCGCCAGCTTCCGGCTGAGGTTGTCACGGCCCTTCCGGTAGCGCCGAGGGACACCTGTGATCGGCTCCGTGCCGCCGCCGACCGCCTCGTGTGCCTGCGCACGCCCGACCTGTTCTTCGCAATCGGCACCTGGTACCGCGACTTCGGGCAGGTATCAGACGACGATGTCCGCGCCCTCCTGCGACGTGCCGGCACGACATCACGATCCGACCGCCTGGCTGCCGCGGGCCAGACCGCTGGCCAGTCCAGGTCCGCGGGCTGAAGTAGCCACGTGCTCACGGACATGGGTCGGCGCCCGAGCCCACGGCGGAAAGCCGAGGATTCGGGCGCCGACTCGATCCTGCTTCGGGCAGCCACACCCGGGGGACGCCTCTGTGCTTAGGACCTTACCCGTCGGGGACACCGCGCCAGAGGTCGCCTTCCTCAGGCGCCGATGCTCAGCTTGTCGGTCACCTCGGTGACACCCGGGGCGGACCAGGCGGCGTCCTCGACCAGCTTCCGCTCGCTCCAACTGTGCACCTTCCCCCTCAGCGTCACGTTGCCGTCGTCGGTCTGAATCGAGATTGCAGCCGCGTCGAGCGCCGCCGTGCGGGCGAGCGCCTTTGCGATCTTGTCACTCACCTCGAATCGCTGAACCTGCGGCTTGATCGTGATCTGGTCGGTCAGTCCTCTGACGCCCGTGATGTTGTGGACGTCGTGTTCCGCGGCCGTCTTCTGGAAGTGCCAGTTGACCTCGCCGGTTAGGGTTACCCAGCCGTCCTCGACCTTGAGGGTGATGCGATCCTTGGGGACCGCCGCATCCGACGCCAGACTCTGAAGCGCCCGCTCGGCGATCGTGTCATCCGCCCAGCGGTCTTCGCCGCGAAGCTGGACCTCGATCTCCTCGACGATGGCCTTCACACCCTTGACGCGTTGGGCGGCCCTCTCAGCGGTCCGCTTCTCCCAATAGGTCGGCACGTGACCGCTGAGGGTCACCACCCCATTCGATGCCGTCACGCCGATGTGGCTGGCGTCCACGGATGGCTCCCAGTCCAGCTCATCGATCACGGCCTGCTGGAGTTCCTTGTCTTCCATCACGACTCGCCTCCTCTGAAGCATGGCGTCGCGCTCGACTCGGCGGATGCCGAGCTGGGTCGCCGCTGTTGCAGCCTCGACCCTTGATCGGCGAGGTCGGCCTGACGAGTGCCGAACGGCTTGATCCGTCGGGGCCGAGCAGCCTGAAATGCGCGGGGCGAGCCGATCCTCGGCGCGCGGCACTGCGCCGGTGGTTGCTTGCTTCGGGTGGTCAGTGTGGGTTCGCAGCGATCGCCGACGGACGGCCGCTCGCTCGCAGGCCGATCGCTCGACGTGGACGCTGTAGCGGTGGGGGGCGCCGATGCAGCCGGGTCGGCCAAACAGCGCGTCGCGCGGTGACCGAAGCTTGCCGAAAGTCCTGCTGGCCGCGCCGCACCACTCGTGCCGCCAAGCCGAACGGCCCGGTGGGGCGGCACCGTTTGGCACTTTCGGGCGCCACCCGGCCATCGCTAGCCTCGGGGTGTGATCGATCGGCCTACGCTGGCCACGAGGGTCTGGACGTGACGGAAGGCCTCTTTGGCTTCACGGCGCTCGGGATGTCGCGCGCGCCGCTTGTCGGTGCAACCGCGCTGTGGCTGCTGCCTGCCCCGGGAACCGAATTGGCGGCGGTTCCGGTCGGCCTCCTGTCGATCGACCCGTGCCTGAGCTGCACCGAGCGATGAGCCAGCGCGCCACCCGGCTCCGGCGAAAGCTCCCGGCCAGCGGGTCGCCGGCCGTCGCCGAGCCGCTGGTGGTGGGCCTCTGCGGGCCCGCTCTGCTCGCCGATCGGCTCCTCAACAAGGACACCGCCTTCAGCGAGGCGGAGCGCGATGCCTTCGGCCTGCGCGGGCTGCTGCCGCCACGGGTGCTCAGCATCGAGCAGCAGGTCCGGCTCGAGCTCGAGCACGTGCGGCGCAAGTCGGACGACCTGGAGCGCTACATCGGGCTGGCGGCGCTCCAGGACCGCAACGAGACGCTCTTCCATCGGCTTCTGCGCGACAACCTCGAGGAGCTCATGCCGGTCGTGTACACGCCGACCGTGGGTCGGGCCTGCCAGGAATTCAGCCACATCTTCCGTCGCCCACGTGGGCTGTGGCTGACCCCACCGGACCTCGATCGTCTGCCGCGCCTTCTGCGCGACGTCGCTCCCAGCGAGGTGCGCCTCGTCGTCGTCACCGACAACGAACGAATCCTGGGGCTCGGCGACCAGGGCGCCGGGGGCATGGGCATCCCGGTCGGCAAGCTGGCGATCTACAGCGCCGCCGCCGGGATCCATCCCGCCTCGACGCTGCCGGTGTCGCTTGACGTCGGGACCGATCACCCCGGCCTGCTGGCCGACCCGCTCTACGTCGGCCACCGCGCGCCGCGCCTGCGCGGAGCCAGCTACGAGGAGTTGGTGGAGCGGTTCGTCGAGGCGGTCATGGCCGTCTTTCCCAGAGCGCTCCTGCAATGGGAGGACTTCAAGGGCCCCAACGCGCTCCGCCTGCTCGCCCGCTACCGACATCGGCTCGCGAGCTTCAACGACGACATCCAGGGTACCGGAGCGACCGTGCTGGCAGGCGTGCTGGCGGCCAGCCGACTGCTGGAGCTTCCCGTCGGTCGGCTGCGCTTCCTGGTCGTCGGCGCCGGCGCGGCCGGGATCGGCATCGCCCGCATGCTTGGCCACGCCCTGGCCGAGGCCGGGACGGCTCCGAAGGACGCCATCGCGATGATCGATCGGGAGGGCCTGATCCACACCGGGCGCGCGCTGAGCGTCGAGAAGGCGGAGTTCGCGCTCGATCCGGCGGCCCTTCCGGCCGAGCTCATCGCGGCCGGCGGGCGAGTCGAGCTCGCGGCGGCGATCGACGCCTGGCGGCCTCATGTGCTGATCGGGACGACGGCGGTGGAGGGGCGGTTCGATGAGCCCACCATCCGCGCCCTGGCCAACGTGACCCAGCGGCCGGTGGTCATGGCGCTGTCGAACCCGATCACGGCCTCCGAGGTGACGCCGGCCGACGTCTTCGCCTGGAGCGAGGGGCGTGCCGTCGTGGCCACCGGCAGCCCCTTCGCCCCGGTCCTCGTGGGCGGGCGGCGACGGCTGGTGGGGCAGGGCAACAACGCCTTCGTCTTCCCCGGGCTGGGGCTGGGGGCGATGGTCGCCGAGGCGCGCGAGGTGACCGACGGCATGCTGCTCGCCGCGGCGAGCGCGCTCGCCGCCTCGGTCTCGGCGGACCGCTTGGCGGCCGGCGTGATCTACCCGCCGATCGCCGAGCTCCCCGCACTGGCCCGATCGATCGCCTGCGCGGTGGTGCGCGAGGCGCGTGACTCCGGATTCGGGCGCTTCCTGCCCGACGACCAGGTCGCGGTCGTTGTCGACGCCGCGATGTGGGACCCGGTATACGTGCCGTATCGTCCCGCGACGCCCGCTGCGTGACGCGGGCCCAGACCTCGGCCCTCAGACCCTCGCTCGCTTCCCGGGGCCTCGAGCATCACTCCTGGTCCGGACCGACGAGCGGCCAGCTGCGGATGGTCCCGTCAGGCGACAGGTACGAGCCATCACCGAGCAGACGCCAGTCGTCGCCGGGCTCGGCGTAGTCAGCCTCCTCCCAGCCCTCGGCCGAGAGGACGACGGTCGTGCCCGGCGCCTGGGATGTCAGCTCATCTTCGCGCCTGTCCTCGATCATGGACCACTCCTGCATCGGATCACCCTCCGGTTAGGTCCAGCCCCGCTCGCTGTACGAGCGCAGCGAGCGCCGGCGAACGGCAAACTTGGCGTACCCGACCCCGGCTTCCCGCTCCCACGCCTCCCGGTCGACCCGCACGCTGTGGCGGTGGCTTCCCGCCGGGAAGCTGATCTTCGGGTCGGCGCGCACCGCCTCGTCGACGTAGACCGGCGCGTTCACCAGCTCAGGGATCGGGGGCGCCGTCCCCACCTCGCACTCCGGCGCCAGATCGCCGAACTCCTGCTCGCCGAGCAGGGCAACCCAGGCGACGCCAAGCTCCCTGGCCAGCTCGCCGAGCTCGACCTGATCGGTCGCGTCGAGGACGGCGAGTGCCGTCCGACCGTCGCTCGTCCGCACGCCGACCACCTTCGCGAAGCTCGTCGGCTCCACGCCCTCGGCGTGCGC
>DASWIE010000079.1:0-2112 GCA_036397815.1 Candidatus Limnocylindria bacterium | reverse complement strand
GATCTCGACATCGAGATCCTGTCCCAGGGCAGTCGCGGCATCCTGGGCGTGGGCGGCGACGAGGCGCGCATCCTGGCCGCCCCCAAGTCCGCGGTGGCCGAGGCGACCAGCCTGCGCGCGGAGGAGCCCCCAGCCCAGCTCAACGAGGAGGCCGCTGCGGGAGTGGCGGAGGACATCGGCGCAGCCTTCGAATCCGGGCCCGAGCCCGTGCCCGCCGATGGCTACGCCACTTCGGACACAGGTGCCGATGCCCTGACCGATGCCCTGACCGATGCGATGGCCGACGCCACCGAAGCCCCGACCGCGCGGCCCCGCGGCCGCGGCCGAGGTCGCGATGCCGCTCCCCGGAGGGAGCCGCGCCCTCCACGCGAACGGGGCGAGCGGCGGCCATCCGAGCCACGCAACGGCGATGGCCGGCCCGAGCCGCGCCCCTTCGTCCCGGCCAAGCCGATGGAGGAGCTGTCGGACTCCGAGCGGCTCACCCTGGACGAGGCGAAAGCCGTCCTGGAGGAGCTGCTGCGGCTCATGGAGCTCCAGGGAACGGTCGAGATCCTGATGGGCAGCGAAGCCGCCAAGCTGAACGTGGTGGGGACCGACCTCGGGGTGCTCATCGGCCGCCGCGGGGAGAAGCTGGCCAGCCTCCAGCACATCGTCAACCTGATCGTCGCCCGTCGCGAGGGTCAGCTCAACCGGATCATGGTGGACGTCGAGAACTACCGCGGCCGGCGCGAGGACCAGCTGCGCGACGTAGCTGACCGGGCCGCCCAGCGCGTGTCCCAGAGCGGCAAGATCATCCAGCTCGAGGCCATGCCGGCCATGGAGCGCCGGATCGTGCACTTGGCGCTGGCGGAGCACGCCACCGTCCGCACCCAGAGCGTCGGGGTGGAGCCGAACCGCCGGGTGGTGATCCTCCCCGCCACCAAGGTCGAGTAGGCGAACCCATGCCGCGGGCCGTCGAGCCGGTCCGCGCCATCGGGCGTCTGGCGCCGGACGGGCCGTGGGTCGGTTTTCAGGCTGTCGGCGATCGCTACCGGCTGGTGTTCGGTATGGCTGACGGGTCGCTGCGACCCGATCCGACCCGCAGCGCAGGCGCAATCCGCGTCGGCCTCATCGCCAGCGCGATCGCCTACTTCAGCGAGGCCCTGGGGGAGCCCCCTCCTGACGTCGCCGCCACTCAGGCCGATCTGGCCGCGCTCGTCCGCCACCTCCGCGCCGGCGCGACCAACGCATCCGCCGCCCGACTGGCCCAGGAAGCCATCGACGCGATCGATGACGGCCTGTCAGGCGACGCCGTCGCCCTCAGGGTCGCAGCCCTCGGCCCAGCGGCAGCCGTGGATCCGGTGCAGTTCCTCGGCGAGCGCCTTCTCCACGCGACCGCCTCCGCGTCGCGCTAACCCACTAGGCCGCCGGCGGTGCCGGCGGTGGCGAGGGTGGGGCGTCTTTCCCGCCGCCCACGCGCTCCGCGCTGTAGGCCGCCCAGCCGGCCCAGCCCATGACCAACGAGCCACCAACCGCCACGAGGAATAGGACGTCGTTGAAGTTGAACTCGGTCGTCACGAAGCCGATCGAAGTCACCAGCAACAGCAACATCACCACACCGGCGATTCCGCCGACCAACAGCATCAGGCGCCCGGCGGATGCGGGCAGCCGTGTGGATGGGGACAGCTGGGGGAGAAATACGATGGCCAGCATCCCCAATCCAGCCAGCACCGCCAGCCACGACGCGCTGTACCTACTGTAGGCATTGGCCGCGACGAACCCGCCAAGGATGGCCGCTACGGCGGCGATGGCCGCCAGCCGGTCATTCGCGCTCAGGGTTGAGAACATGTGAGTTCCTCTCGGCAACACCAGCGCGGGCGAAACTGTTCGTTGCCCGGACCCTGGCTGCCGGAACCGTACCGCGCCCGCATCGGTCTATCAAGAAAAAAAACAGGAAACACGATCGGCGGCCGGATGGCCGCCGTCGAAGATGAGGACTGGTGGAGATGGGGGAGAATCGAACTCCCCGTCCAAGACCGAGTCGCCGGGTCTCACTACGAGCGTGTCCGGCCTATTTGGGTTTCGGGCCTCGGGCCCCCAACCGGCGGGGTGCTCCGCGCCCTATCCGGCCGC
>DASWIE010000078.1:0-2775 GCA_036397815.1 Candidatus Limnocylindria bacterium | reverse complement strand
AGCTCGGCGTGGCGGAGACGCTGCAGGCCCTGATCGCCTCACGTCTCGACGCGAACCGGCCAGAGGACCGCGCACTGCTGCTCGACGCATCGGTCCTGGGCCAGAGCTTCACCCTCGAGGCGCTGGCCGCTGTGGCCGGTGCCGAACCCGGGGCACTGCGCGAGCGGTTGGATCGGCTCATGCGGCGCGAGCTGCTGACGGTGGAGGCCGATCCGCGCTCACCGGAGCGCGGCCAGTACCAGTTCGTCCAGGCCCTCGTTCGGGAGGTCGCGTACCAGAACCTGGCCAAGCCCGATCGGCGGGCACGCCACCTGGCGGCCGCTCGCCATATCGAGTCGCTTGGCAATGACGAGCTGGCCGGCGTGCTGGCCAGTCATTACGTCGCGGCCTACCACGCCTCGAAGGCCGGCGCCGAGGCCGATGCGGTGGCGGCCCAGGCGCGAATTGCCCTGCAGGCTGCCGCGCAGCGCGCCGCGGCGCTGCACTCCCATCGTCAGGCCATCAGCCATCTCGTGGAGGCGCTCACCGTCACCACCGATCCCGCCGAGCAGGCGCTCCTCCACGAGCGTGCCGCGGAGTCGGGGGAGCCGGCAGGTGAGTTTCCCCTGGCGATCGACCACGCTACGCAGGCCCGCGAGCTGTACCGATCGCTCGGCGACGAGGTCGGTGCGCTGCGAGCTGCGACGTGGCTCGGCCGCCATCAGACCAGCTCCAAGGTCGAGGAGCAGGCGATCGCGACCCTCGAGGCCGCCCTCGCCGAGGCCGCGCCGATCAGCGAATCGGCCGAGTACGCCGCGGCCCTGGCGGAGCTGTCCCGTGTCTACATGCTGTCTCAGCGTTCCGAGGAGGCGGTGGCGACCGCGGACCGGGCGCTTGAGCTTGGCGGACGGCATCGGCTGCTGCGCCCGGTGGTCGAGGCGCTCCTCAACAAGGGAACCGCGCTCCTGCAGCTCGGACGGATGGTTGAGTCTGGGGCCGTCCTGCGGGGAGTGGTCGCCGTTGCCGACCGCGAGGGCCTGTGGCCCGCGGCACTTCGTGCGCGAAACAACCTGTTGGGTACCTTGGATAGCGTCGACGAGGCCTACGCGCTCATGCGGGAAGGCCATGACCTGTCCGTGCGCGTGGGCTATCGTCCGTTCATGCATCAGTTCGTGATGCAGCTGCTCGACTATTCAACTCGCTCGGGGAACTGGGGCGAGTGGCTGGCGGAGGCTGAGGCCGAAGAGGAGGCGGAGGCGCTCCACCCATTCTTCCAATCGTGGCTCGCCGCCCAGCGAGCCATCCTGGCGGCCCTCCGCGGTGATCTGGTCCTGGCGGACGCCGAGGCGGTCAAGATGAGGGCCGCGGCGGCGGGCCTTGAGGCTTCGGCTGTCACGGCCGCCCTGCACATGAACGACAGCATCCTGGCGTTCTCACGTGGTGACTGGTCTCGGGCGCTCGACGAGGCTCGGATCGCGAGTGGCGACGCCAATCTGGTCGCTGATGGACTCGCGATGTGGGCCCACGCAGCGACCGCCGGCGACCGACTCGATGACCTTCGTGAGGTGATCGAGCGGCTGCGCATCGCACCCACGCAGGATCGATTCATCATGGCGGCGCTCGGTGCCGCCCAGGGTGGCCTCGCGGCCCGCGAAGGCCGGCCGGATGAGGCTCGCAGCCACTATCGACGCTCGCTCGACGTACTGCGGCAGATCAGTTACCGGCTGGAAGAGGCGACCACCGGCCTCGAATGGGGCATGCTCAGCGGCGCGGCCGATCCTGAGGCGGAGGCCGCCGGCGCCGCGGGTGAGGCATTCTTCGTCGAGCGGGATGCGGCTGCCACTGTCGAGCGGTATCGTGCCGCGTTCGTCCCCGTCGGCCGGCAGGCAGCCACGTCCTCAGCGACTCCCCACGAGGCCGCTCCGGCCCGCACTGGTGCCACCGAGGGGTGACCGCCGCGGCCCCTGCCGAGCTGCTCGCCGAGGCCGCCACGCGCTGGGGCACTCCCCTCTACGTCACCGACCTTGACACCGCCGCGGAACGCCTCGCCGACTGGCAGGCGGCCTTTCCGGACTCGCTCATCGCCTACGCGGTCAAGGCCAACCCGGACCCGCAGCTCCTGCGTCGCCTGGTTACCGACGGCGCCGGCTGCGAGGTGGTCAGCGCGGTCGAGCTGGCGCTGGCCCACCGCGCCGGCTGCCCGCCGGAGCGGATCGTCATGAACGGGGTTGGGAAGCGGGACGAGGAGCTGCACCTGGCCCTTGGTGCCGGCGTCCTGATCAACGCCGAGTCGCTCGACGAGCTCGATCGGCTGCTCGCCCTTGCCCGTGACCACGCCGACGCCCGGATCGGCCTGCGGCTGAACCCGGAGATCGACGCCGGAGCTCACGAGCACCTGGCGACGGGGGCCGCCGACTCGAAGTTCGGCATTCCGCTCGACGCGCTGCCGGCCGCGCTGGACCGCCTCGACCGAGCGGGGATCGGTCTGGCGAGCCTCGGAGCGCACATCGGCTCTGACATTTCCAACGCGCTTGTCTTCGCGGCGCTCGCGATCCGCCTGGCAGAAGCCGCCGAGGCGGCGTTGGATGCCGGGCTGGACCCGGGCCGGATCGACCTGGGCGGCGGACTGGCCAATGTCGACGGCCCCATCCTGACGGGCCTCTCCGACGCGGTGCGCGCCATCCTGCCCAACGCGGCCCTGACCTGGGAACCGGGCCGCTCGATCGTCGCCGATGCCGGCTGGCTGGTGACCCGCGTCGTCCGAACCCAGCCGCGGCCCGCCGCCGGCTGCGGCTA
>DASWIE010000077.1:0-1947 GCA_036397815.1 Candidatus Limnocylindria bacterium | reverse complement strand
CAGACCGCGGCGCGGATCACAGATGGCTGGTACCAGCAGGGGCTGGAGGCGACCCAGAAGGTCGCCCGCTACGCCGAGCGCAAGCAGGCGCAGTCCGGGGCACCGGCCGCGGCACGTCCTGCTCGCGCGCCACAGCCCGCGGAGGGTGGAGCCGAAGGCGGAGGGGCTGCCGGCTAACTCCTCTCAAGCCCAGCGTGAGCGGCACCCCATCGCGGGGTGCCGCCTCCGCGTTTCCGACCTCCCGTGCCACGGCTCATCTGACCACCCAGTGGCCGAAATTCCCGTCCCACGGGACGTTCAGCCACCCCAACCGCGGCCGCCGGCTCTTCGGTGGCTGACGTTCCCATCCCACGGGAGCGTTGGCCATCGAGCGGCCGAATGGCCCGTGTGGCGGGAAATCGACGCGACTCCTACGGCGCGGCGTGGATCCCGGCGGCGCAGTCCTCGCAGAGGGGCTCCTCCTCGGGGAGGACCTCGGCCCGGCAGCCACAGCCGCATGCGCACGGCCGCGGGGAGTCGAGGACGAGGTCGTCGACGTCCATCCGGGAATGCTAGGGCGTGCCCGCACGATGGGCGTCGGTCATCACGGACAGCGTACGCGGTGCCCCACCCCGCTGCCATCTCGTGAGATCGGCCAGATTTGCTGCTCACCGGAACCAACGGCCAACTTCGCCCCGATTCGCGCTCTAACTTGGCCGCCAGTACCGCGCTGAGGCAAATTCAGGCCAGGCTGGAGGCTTCCGGGCGGCCAACTTGGCCGTTAGTTCCGCTGCGGCGCAAATCCCGCGCACGACTGGTCGATTTCGGAGCCTCCCAGTCGTCGCGTGGTGTGAAGGGCCGCATCGGACGCGGTCCGCCAAGTCAGCGAATGGAGGCTCTCGAAAATGGCCAGCAAGATCGTGCACGTCGAGGTCGTCGGCAAGGACGGCCCGAAGCTCCAGAAGTTCTACCGCGAGGTCCTGGGCTGGGAGCTCGACACGAACAATCCAGGCGGCTACGGGATGTACAGGCAGGGTGAGATGACCGGCGGCATCGGTGCTGCGCCGGAGGGCCAGACGGGCCACGTCACCTTCTACGTTCACACCGATGACCCGGAGGGCACGCTGCGCAAGGCGCAGGAGGCAGGCGGCCAGGTGCTCATGCCGCTCACCGAGGTGGCGCCACAGACGACCGTCGCCCTGTTCGCCGACCCGGAGGGCCACGTCATCGGGATCATGTAGCCGATGCGCCCGCTTGCGCCTCACTCCACGGCGCGCTGGAACCAGCGCTTCGGCAGCAGCATGCGCAGCGCGGTCACGATGATCACTGCCGCAAACAGCCGCCGCAGGATGGCGTCCTCGAGCGACAGGGCGAAGACGCTGCCGATGACGGCCCCGACGACGCCGCCCGCGGCCAGAAGTGCGGCGTCGCGCAGGACGAGCCGGCCACGGCGATGGTGGGTGTACGACCCGGTCAGGGCGGCCGGGATGATGACCAGCAGCGACGTCCCCTGGGCCACGTGCTGGTCGAAGCCGAAGAGGAGAACCATGGCGGGCACCATGACGACGCCGCCGCCGATCCCCAGCAGCCCAGCCAGGAATCCGGCTCCCAGCCCCACCGCGGCGAGCCCGGCGAGCTCGCCGATCTGATCCGGGGTCACCCGAGCAGCATCGATACGGCCACTCCGATCAGGAAGATGGCGAAGATCAGGGACAGCCGTTCGGGACTGAGCCGATGCATCAGCCGCGCGCCCGCCTGCACGCCGAGCAGGCTGCCTGCCGCGAGCAGCGCCGCGGCGAGGAAGTCCACGCTGTCGGCCCGCCCGAAGATGAAGGCGCCGACGATCGCGATGGGCAGGATGGCGGCTAGCGAGGTCGCCTGCGCCCGATGCTGCCCGAAGCCCACCAGCAGCACCATCGCGGGGACCAAGACGATTCCCCCGCCCACCCCGAACATCCCGCTCAGCAG
>DASWIE010000076.1:0-11558 GCA_036397815.1 Candidatus Limnocylindria bacterium | reverse complement strand
TGCAATCTCCGTTGGCTCCGGCCCAAGCTCGATGCCGAAGACGTCGGCGAGGCTGTGGGCGATGTCGGTCGAGAGGACGATGGTGCGGTATCCGCGCTGCGCGCAGGTCAACGCGGTCGCCGCCGCGATGCTGGTCTTGCCGACGCCGCCCTTGCCGGTGTACAGGAGGATGCGAGCCACGTTGGCAGGATAGTCGGCCAGTCATCGGATGGCCGAAGCGCCGAGTCTTCGCAGGCGCGAATCTCTACCCCCTTAGAGGTAGCGGTCGACGGGCCGGGGTTTTGGCGGAGCGTGAATCAGCCGCGTCCGACTGCCTCCCAGAGGACACGGCGCCTCTACGGCTGCTGGGATTCGCGCCTGATAGCGTCAGCACCCTGGGCAGCGCGTACGGCGAATCACAGCCACCGCTGTGAATACGCAGACCTCTCAGCGGCGTGAGCGGCGGGACGAAGCTGCGACGCGGCGACGCGGCCGAGCGGAGCGGCGCGCGGCCTCCGCGTTGGCACGCGCCCGGAAGATGAGCTTGATCGGCGTGCCCAGGAAACCGTACTCGGCGCGGATCCGGTTCTCGAGGTAGCGCCGGTAGCTGAAGTGGATCAGCTCCGGGTCATTCACGAATACCACGAAGGTCGGCGGCGCCACGGCCACCTGGGTGGCGTAGAGCACCTTGGGAAGCCGGTTGCGGACGTGCGAGGGCGGGTGCGCGCGAACGGCATCGGTCACCACCCGGTTGAGGTCGGCGGTCGGCACCCGCCGGTAGCGCTCCTCGGCGACGCGACGCGCCTCGTGCAGGATGCGCTCCACCCGCTGGCCGGAGATGGCCGAGGCGAATACGATGTCGGCCCAGGCCAGGTAGGGCGCCTCGCGCCGCAGGACGCGAAGCCACTCGTCGGCGGTGTGGCCGTCCTTCTCGACCGCATCCCACTTGTTGATGACGAGGACGATCCCCTTGCCCGCCTCCAGCACGTGCCCGACCACGTGCGCGTCCTGGGCGGTGTAGCCCTCGGTCGCATCGGTCATCACCACGGCCACGTCGGCGCGATCGATGGCCTTCATCGAGCGCAGCACCGAGTAGCGCTCGATCCCGCGCTGCACCGATCCCCGCCGGCGGATGCCGGCGGTGTCGACCAGCACCATCGGCTCATCTTCCACCCGCACCACCGAGTCGACGGGGTCGCGCGTGGTGCCCGGCGTCTCGCTGACGATCATCCGCTCCTCGCCAAGCACGCGGTTGACGAAGGTCGACTTGCCGGTGTTGGGGCGGCCAACGATCGCAACGCGGGGCGGTCCCATCTCGGTCTCGGCGAGCTCGGTGAGATCCTCTTCGGTCAGGTCCTCATCGGTCCAGACCGATGGCTCCGGCTCCGCCTCCGCTTCGGCCGGTGGCGGCAGCGCGTCGGTCAGCAGGTCGGCCAGGTCGCCGGTGCTGCGGCCGTGCTGCGCGCTGACCATGATCGTCGGCTCGAAGCCGAGGGCGTAGAACTCTGCGCCCTCCTGCTCGCGGCGGGGGTTATCGGCCTTGTTGACGACCAGGATCGTCGGCTTGCCGGCGCGCCGCAGGCGATCGGCCACCTCGTGATCCAGCGGCGCGATGCCGGCCTCGGCATCCACCACGAACAGGATGACGTCCGCCTCCTCGATCGCCACCCGGGCCTGGTCCTGGACCCGCGCCTCGATCTGCGTGCCGGGCTCCAGCTCCAGGCCACCGGTGTCGACCACCGTGAAACGGCGGCCGTTCCATTCACCGGTGCCGTACACCCGGTCGCGGGTCGTGCCGGGAATGTCCTCGACGATGGCCAGGCGGCGCCCGATCAGGCGGTTGAAGAGCGTCGACTTGCCGACGTTCGGGCGGCCGACGATGGCGACGACTGGCAAAGAGGGCATGCCCGCGAGTGTAGCGGGCGTCGCACACGCTGCCGGCTTGCCTCGTTCTGGTACGCTCTGGAAGCGCTTCCACATGGAGCCGCTCCAAATTCCTGGCCGGGGATGAGTGGATCGAGCGATGCCGGCGACCCTCTCCGACGTTGCGCGGCGGGCCGGTGTGTCGGCGGCCACCGCCTCCCGCGTGCTGAACGACCGGCGATACGTTTCGGCCACCGCCCGGGCCAGGGTCGAGGCCGCCGCACGCGAGCTTGAATACATCCCCAATCGCGCCGCGCGCGACCTGTCGACCGCGCGCACCTCGACCGTGGCGTTCCTCGCCCACCATTCCCAGTACCCCGCGGGCGGGGAGGGCACCTTCGGCAGCCGGGTACTCGTGGGCGCCACGCGTGCGCTCCATGCCGCGGGCTACGACCTGATCCACGCCGTCGTCGACGACGACGCTGTGCGCGGTTTGGCAAGGCACCCATCCGTGCGCGCCGGCCGGAGCGACGGCGTGATCCTGCTGGGCCCGGCCATCCCGACCGACGCGGTGTTCGATCTGCACGGCATAGCGAGGGCCATGGTCCTGGTCGACAACCGGGTCGACGGGCTGGCGGTGGATGCCGTGCTGGCCGACAACCAGCCGGCCACCGACGCCCTGACCGAGCATCTCGTCCACGCCCATCGCGCCCTGCGTCTGGTCTGCCTGGCCGGGCCGCGGCACTGGCCCAGCACCATCGAGCGCGTCGCCGGATTCCGGGCGGCCGCCGCGCGCGCGGGCCTCAGGCCGACGGTAATTCACGCTCCCGAAACGACGATCCGGGACGGCTCGCT
Source organism: Candidatus Limnocylindria bacterium (assembly GCA_036397815.1). Taxonomy (GTDB): domain Bacteria; phylum Chloroflexota; class Limnocylindria; order QHBO01; family QHBO01; genus DASQFY01. The sequence continues at coordinate 8,861 of DASWIE010000076.1, read as the reverse complement.
GGGAGCGGGCCACCTGCTTGACGATCCGCCGGACGCCGTGGTGGCGGTCAATGACGCCATGGCCATCGGCGCCATGCACCGCCTGGCCGCCCTGCCGCGCGACCGTCGTCCGGCGGTGGTCGGATTCGATGACATTGCCTGGGCGCAGCTGACCGACCCGCCGCTCACCACGGTGGCCATCAACGCCGAGCTGATGGGCGCGCTCGCCGCGAGCCTACTGGTTGCCGCCATGGAGACCGGGGCCGACGAGCGCCGGGAGCCCGTGACCGCGCGGGTCCCCGGGTTGCTGCGCATCCGGGCGTCGTGTGGCTGCGGCCACAGATCTGCCGCGCCAAGCGAAGTCTGAGGGAGGAAGGGAGGACTCGAGCGAAGCATCGGAGGAGTACGGAACAGGAGGAAGAAGCCATGCCTACCACCCAAGCCATGCCCTGGCGACGCGCCAGCGGCCTGCTTGCCGCCGTGGCGCTCGCGCTGGCGGCATGCACCGGCGAAACCAGCCCGACGCCGGGCGCCTCCGCCGCCGCAAGCGCGGCTGTGACTGATGGAGGCCCGGTCGACATCGGCCAGGTCGTCATGCTCTCCAGCCAGCTCGTTCCCGTCGAGGAAGCGGAGAAGATGCGGAGCCAGATCCTCGCCGACTTCGCAGGCGAGGTGGAGTTCATCGGCGCCGAGTCGGGACCGTTCAACGACCGGGTGCGAGCCGAAGGCGAAACAGGTTCGGGCGACGTCAGCGTCATCGGCGGCCTCCACGGCGAGTTCGCATCATTCGCCGCCGATGGGCTGCTGATGGACCTCAGCGACGTGGCCGACGAGCTCGCCGACCTTGGCATCAACGAGCAGTACCTGGAGCTCGGCAAGCTCGGCACCGATCAGCAGCTGTATATCCCCTGGATGCAGGCCACGTATGTCATGGCCGCCCGCAGCGAGGCGATGGAGTACCTGCCCGACGGCGCCGATATCGACGCCCTCACCTGGGAGCAGGTGACCGAGTGGGGGGCCAACATCGAAGAGGCCACCGGCGAGCGGAAGCTCGGCTTCCCGGCCGGCGAGGACGGCCTGTGGCATCGGTTCTTCCAGGGCTACGGCTACCCGGCCTTCACCGGCGCGCTGAATACCGCCTTCGCCAGCGACGATGCGGTGGCGATGTGGGATTGGCTGGCCGACACGTGGCAGTATGTGAACCCGCAGTCGACCACGTACGGCTTCATGCAGGAGCCGTTGCAGTCCGGCGAGGTCTGGGTCGCCTGGGATCACACGGCCCGCCTGATCGAGGCGTTGCGCAGCCAGCCCGATGACATGGTCGCCTTCCCGGCGCCGGCGGGCCCCTCCGGGCGGGCGTTCATGCCGGTGGTCGCCGGCCTGGCCATCCCGAACTCGGCGGAAAACCCCGACGGTGCCAAGGAGCTGATCAAGTACCTGCTTCAGCCGCAGACCCAGGCCACCACGCTCTCGGCGGTCTCCTTCTTCCCGGTCATCACGGCCGAACTGCCAGGGGACCTGGAGCCCGGCCAGCAGGCCGAGGAAGCGGCGGTCACCACCATGACAAACGCCAGCGACGCGCTGCCGTCGCTGCTGCCGATTGGGCTGGGCGACCAGGGTGGCGCCTACAACCAGGTCTTCCGCGACGCCTTCCAGCAGATCATCCTGGACGGCCAGGATGCGGCAACCGTGCTCGACTCGCTGGCGGGCAACCTGCAGGAGGTGCTCGACACGGTTGAGGCGGCCTGCTGGCCGCCGGACCCGGAGAGTGACGGCACCTGTCAGGTGCAGTAGCCGAACCAAAGCCCGGGGGCGGCGCCATGCCGCACCCGGGCGCAATCGGTCTTGAGAGGAAGCGAGCATGCGCCGATGAGGGCTCGTCGCCTGGGGTGGGCGCCGTACGCCCTCCTCCTGCCGTCGCTCGCCTTCCTGCTGGTCTTCTTCGCCACCCCAATGTTCCAGGCCTTCGTGCTGGGCCTCCAGGATCGAACTGGCGAGTGGACGCTCGCATCGGTTCAGCGAATGCTGAACGACGCCAACTTCATGCGGGCGTTGACCACCACTGTCTGGCTGGTGGTCCTGATCGTACCGATCCAGTTCGTGCTGGCCATGTCGATGGCGCTGGTCGTGAACGCGCGCCTCAAGGGCTCGGGCCTGTGGCTGTACGTCTACGCCCTGCCGCTTGGGATCAGCGAGCTGGCCGCCGGCATCGTGTGGGTCAGCATCTTTACCCAGACCGGCTGGCTGAACTCAATCCTTGAGGGGCTGGGGCTTATCGAGCGGCCGATCATCTGGCAGAGCTCCGAGACGCCCTGGCTCATCCTCATCACCGTGGTCCTGGCCGAAGCGTGGCGCGCCACCTCGATCATCATGATCATCCTGGTCGCCGGCCTGCAGTCGATCCCGCCCGAATACCTGGAGGCGGCGGACGTGTACGGCGCCACGACCTGGCAGAAGGTCCGGCACGTCGTGCTGCCGATGCTGCGGCCGAGCCTCCAGGTGGCCCTGATCCTGCGGACCATCCTGGCCTTCCAGGTGTTCGCCACCGTCATCGCCCTGGGTGGGACCGGCGTCACGGTGCTGGCCGAGGAGGCGCAGCGCTGGGCGACCGACATCGACAACGACCACGTGGCGGCGGCCTACGCCGGCCTGATCCTGACGCTCTCCATCGTGAGCACAGTTCTCTTCCTGTGGCTGCTGCCCACCAGGGAGGAGCAGCAGCCGTGAGCGCCGCGCCGGCCGCCCCCCTCGTGGCACCGCGGCGCCGCCGCTTGGGACGGCAGCGCCTGATCGGCCGGGCCCTCACCTACCTGGCCGCCACACTGCTGGCTCTCTTCATCCTGGTCCCGATCTACCTGATCGCGATCAGCGCGCTGACACCCAGGGAGAACGCCTTCGATTACCCGCGCCAGCTCATCCCGGCCGCTATCTCCTTCGACACCGTCGCCTTCTTCCTGAATGCGTCCGGCGTGATCGACGCCTTCTGGCGCAGCGTGATCGTGGGCCTCATCACCCTGGTCCTGGCACTGGCAGTCGGGGCGCCGGCTGGCTATGCCATCGCTCGCCACGCGTTCCGCGGGCGCAATGCCTACCGGGTGGTGGTGCTCTCCACCCGCGCCTTCCCGATCGTGATCCTGGCCATCCCGCTGGCGGTCACCTACCTGCGCTGGGGTATCGACGATTCGATCATCGGCGTGGCGCTGATGCACACCGCGCTGGCGCTGCCATTCACCATCCTGATCACCTCGAGCGTGTTCGTATCGGTCCCGCGCGAGCTCGAGGAGGCGGCCCAGACGCTCGGCTGCAATCCGCTCCAGGCCTTTCTACGGGTGTCCCTGCCACTGGCACTGCCAGGTCTGGCGGCGGCAGCCATCTTCACCTGGGTGATCAGCTGGAACGACGTCTTCGCGGCCGTGATCCTGACGCTGCAGAACCCAACCCTGCCGGCCAAGATCCTGACCGCCCTGACCCAGTCGCCGATCTACTACCAGTTCGCCGCCGGCTTCGTGATGCTGCTGCCATCGCTCGTGGTCATCTTCTTCATCCGCCGCTACCTGCTCGGCCTGTGGGGCCGGGTAGTGAAGTGAGGAGGCGATCGGTCCATGGCTGAGATCCGCCTTGAGCAGGTCACCAAGCTGTTCAAGCAGGTGCGCGCCGTGGACGGCGTCGCCCTCACCATCGCCGACGGAGAGTTCGTCGTCCTGTTGGGGCCCTCGGGCTGCGGCAAGACGACCCTGCTGCGCTCGATCGCCGGCCTGGAGCAGGTCGACGCCGGGCGGATCCTGATCGGTGGGCGCGACGTGACCGACGTCCCGCCGCGGCATCGCAAGATCGCCATGGTCTTCCAGAGCTACGCCGTCTTCCCCCACATGACCGTCTTCGAGAACATCGCCTTCGGCCTGCGAATGGCCAAGGTCCCAGCCGCGCGCCTGCGGCAGCAGGTGACCGATGCGGCCGAACTGCTGCACATCACCGAGCTGCTGAGCCGCTACCCCTCGCAGACCTCGGGCGGGCAGCGCCAGCGGATCGCGGTGGCCCGGGCGATCGCCATGCAGCCGCAGGTGCTGCTCATGGACGAGCCACTCTCCAACCTGGATGCCCTGCTCCGCCTGGAGATGCGCGCCGAGCTGAAGCGGCTGCTCAACGAGATCGGCTCGACCACCATCTATGTCACGCACGACCAGGTCGAGGCGCTCTCGATGGGCGACCGCATCGCCGTCATGCGCTCCGGGCAGGTGATCCAGGTCGGCGACCCGCTGACCATCTACGACCAGCCGACCGACCGGTTCGTTGGCGGCTTCATCGGCAACCCGCCCATGAACTTCCTGGATGCCGTGGTCGAGCGGCGGGACGGCGGCCTGGTCGCCGTCATCGCCGACGGCGGCGCGCTGCCCATCGCCGAAGCGCCGGACGGCGTCGCCCAGCGCGCCGGCCGACCACTCCTGCTCGGCATCAGGGCGGAGAACATCGAGATCGGCGGCTCGCGCAGCGAGGCTGCGCTGCGCGCTCGGGTGCTGGTGGTGGAGCCGCTGGGCAGCCACAACCTGGTGACCCTCCAGCTCGGTCATCAGCAGCTGAAGGCCACCACCCGGCCCGACGAGCGGATCGCCGCCGACGAAGACGTGGCGCTGCACGTGGACGCCAGCCGGATCCGCTGGCTCGACCGCGAGACGGGCATCGCCGTGGATGGCCCATCCGCCCCGGAAGCCCAGGCCGAGACGGCCGGCTGACCCATGGCGGGCGTGGGGAAGCCGCTCGACCTTGGCACGGGCGTCGTCTGCGCGTCCTTCGCTCCCGGCGGCGCCTGGCTGTCGATCGGCACTGTGCATCCGGCGCACGGATTCGTGGAGCTCAATGCGCTCCCGCGACTCGACGAAAGCGAACGCGGGGACCCCGTGGCCACCCGACGCCACCGAGCGGCCATGACCGATGAGCGCTTCGCCTTCCTTACGATCTCGCCGGCGGCGGTGGATGGGCGGCCGAGGCCCAATGGGGTCACCTGGGCGGGCCGCGCGGCGGCGGGCGATGCATCCGCCTCCGCCGACGGTCACACCGTGGCCCAGCGCTGGCGGTTCACGCGGCGCGGCGCACGGGTGCGCTTCGCGGGCACGCTCGACCGACCGGCGTTGGCCGAGATCACGGAGCTCGAGCCGCCGCCGCCGACCGGAGCCCGGACGCGCCTGGTGGCCGATGGTCCCCGCCTGCTGGTGCTGGCCGAAGCGCTGCCCGCGGCCGCGGTCATCCGGGCCAGCAGCGGGAGCTGGGAGCTGAACACGCCGGGCACCGCGCGGCTGGTGGTCCCGGGGCATGACCTGGAGCTGCGGATTGCCGTGGCGCCGACGGTCCGTCCGCCCGACCTGGAGCCTGTCGCGCCGGCAGCGGAGGACGGGATTCCGCCGACACCCGGCGAGGCACCGACCCCAGCCATGGTTGCCCGGGCGGTGGCCTACGTGCGCGGCTGCACGGCGCTGGCCACCGGCGACGCCGAGCGGGTGATCCTGACCGACCACCGCATCCTCCCGCTCTCCTGGACCCGCGACGCGTACTACCAGGCCCTGCTGCTGCTCTCCACCGGCGATGTGGCCGACCGCGAGCGGGTGGCCGATCATCTTCGTTGGCTCTGGACCCGGTGCGAGCGCCCGGACGGACGGTGGATGCGGTCGCACCATGCCAACGGACGGCGCAAGGACCTCGCCTTCCAGGCGGACCAGCAGCTCTACCCCCTGATCGAGCTGGCCGACTACTGGCGCGCCCGGCGAGAGCTGCCGCGCGGCATCGAATGGGGTGAGCTCGTTCCGGTCGCCTGGGCGGCCGCGCTGCACGCCGTGGATGGGTCCTGTGACCTGATCGCCAGCACCGAGAACGCCGCTGACGACCCCGCCGCCGCGCCCTTCATGGCCGCCGCCCAGATCGTCCTGTGGTACGCCGCGCGGCGCCTGGCCGAGGTGGCAGGCGAGATGCGCCTGGGGCTGGAGCAGGCTGACCTGCAAGCCGTGGCGGTCCGAGTGCGCGACGCCTTCGAGCGGCGGCTGGTGAGCGACGGCCGCTGGACATACGCCACCGACGGCGCAGGCAAGAACGTGTCGTACCACGACGCCAACGACCTGCCCGTGGCGCTCGCCCCGCTGTGGGGGTTCTGCGCCGCCGACGACCCCGCCTGGCTGGCCACAATGGCGTTCGGCTTCTCGAACCTCAACCCTGGCTACGCCCGCGGGCCCCTGGCGGGACTGGGGTCCGCCCACACCCCCGGAGCCTGGTCGCTGGGCGACGTCCAGGCCTGGGCGAGGGCGCGAGCACGTGGGGACGTGACCGCGGCGTCGACCGCCCTGGAACGGCTGGGTGCGATCGCCTTCGGCGACGGGATGCTGCCGGAGGCGTACTCGACCCAGGGCCCGCTGAGCCGCATACGTCACTGGTTCGCCTGGCCGGGCGCAGCCATCGCCGCGTTCCTGCTCCTGGATCGGGCCGGCCTGCTTGAAACGCGACTCGCGGCCACCTGACGAAGAGCCGCGCTTCGCGGGTCGGGTACGATCGGCGACGAGCCTGGATCGGCCCTGGCCGCACGCGGAGGCGACGGATGCGCATCGGCATCGTGGGTACCCGGCTGGCCGGGGTGGACGGCGTCACGTTCGAGGCGGCGAAATGGGAGTCCGTGCTCCAGGAGCAGGGTCACGAGATCAGGCTCTGCGCCGGCGAGCTCGACGCGCTCCGGCACGACGCCCGGCTCATCCCGGCGATGCATTTCACTTATCCCCCGGCGGCTCGCGTCACAGCGGCCGCGTTCGACCCGGCCAGCGACGCGCAGAGCGTCCGCAACGAGATCAACCGGCTGGCCGAGCAGCTGCTCCCACCTCTGCATGACTGGCTGACCGCTTACGGCATCCAGGCGCTGATCGTGGAGAACGCCTGGGCGATCCCGATGCACCTTCCGCTCGGCGTCGCGCTTCGCAGGCTTGTCGAGGAGACGCATATCACCGCCATCGGCCATCACCACGATTTCTGGTGGGAGCGCGACCGCTTCGCGAACGCGATCGTGCCGGACGTCCTGGAGCGGGCCTTCCCCCCGGACCTGCCAACCGTGCGCCACGTCTGCATCAACAGCCTGGCGGCCCGGGAGCTGCGCGAGCGGCGTGGCCTCGACTCGTTCGCCATGCCGAACGTCTTCGACTTCGATCAACCTCGTGCCGGGAACCCGGAGAGGGTGCGAACGGAACTGCGCGCGGAGCTGGGCATGTCTGACTCGGGGCTCCTGGTGGTGCAGCCCACCCGGGTGGTACCGCGCAAGGGCATCGAGCTGTCGATCGAGCTCGTGTCGCGGCTACATGACCCGGACGCCGTCCTGCTGATCACCAGCCCGGCCGGGGACGAGGGCCTCGAATACCTCGTCGCGCTCGAGGGCCTGGCAGATGCCGCCGGCGTCCACCTGCGCTACGCCGCGAGCCGCTTCGAGCCCGATCACGAGGGGGTGCCTATTGGTCCGGCGCACACACTGTCCGAGGCCTACCTGGCCGCCGACCTGATCACCTATCCGAGCCTCTACGAGGGCTTCGGCAACGCCCTGGTGGAGGCGGTCTTCCACGGCAAGCCAACGCTCGTGAACCGCTACCCGGTCTACGAGGCCGACATTCGCCCGCTGGGGCTGCACTTCGTCGAGATCGAGGGGGCCATCACCGACGAGGCGGTTGCCGACGTCCGCGAGCTGCTTGCCAGTCCGGAGAAGCGCGACGCCGTGGCGCGCCACAACTTCCGGATCGGGCAGGAGCACCTTGGCTACGACGTGCTCCGCAAACGGCTGCCCGGGCTGCTCGGCGGGCCCTGGTCGCTCTGAGCGTGCCTTCGGTCAGGAGACGTTCGACTCCTGGCCCTCGAAGTCCCAGCGTTCGACGCAGCGGCCATCGCGGAAATGCAGGATCGTGATGCCCGGCATCGTCATGGATTCGCCGGTCTTTCGCGCGGTGGGGGTGAAGGTGTAGCGGCAGGCGACCTTGTAGCCGTCGACCAGCTGGTCGTCAACGCGCAGCCGCGTGCCGGGATATTCCCGCCACATCCCGGTGTACATGGCCTTCACGCTACGGATGCCCGGGGGAGGCCGTGGAGCACCACATCGGCGTCGTGGAGCTCCAGGTACCTCGGATGGTCGCCTTCGTTCCACGCATCGATGGCATTGCGCAGGACGGCTCCGTTGTCGAGGGTCGCCATGGCGTCACCAGCATCCGTTCGGCGCAAGCCGGATGCTCACAGCCCCCGGTACCCCTCGGGTGTCATGGACGGTTGTGCAGCACAGCCGCACAGCCGCACAGCCGCACAGCCGCACAACCAATGACGACAGCGGACGGGCGCGCTATCGGCCTTGGGGACTACGCGCCGGAGATCCTGGCGCAGTTGCGGAGCTGCGAGCCTCAGCCTTTCCTGCGACTGACCGACTGCCCAGCCTTGAATAAGACCAGCCGCGTCGCAGCGAATGGCGCGAATAGGAGCACGAACCACCAGGGCAGGCGTCCCCACAGAACGAGGCCGATGATCATCGTCGGCATGGCCAAGCCGAATGCCAGCGCCGCGTAGTTGACCAGCGCGGGACGACGCACTTGTGCGTTCCGGATCGAGGCAACGAGCATCCAGACAAGCAGGAAGAGGTAGACAGTCCCGGCAGTAGCGGCGACGAGGATGGCCAGGTAGAAGATGGTCTCGCCCATGGCCCCTAGAATGGTGCAGGGTCTATGCGGCTGGCGGTTTGAGATGGGTTCAGCTGACTAGCGAGTAGATCCGGTTTCGGACCTCCTCGAGATCGACCTCCGGCGTGGATGTCCCGCCCGTGATCCCTATGCGCGCCTTGCCGGCCAACCAGTCGCGGTAATCGGCCTCCAGCTCGTCGGCATCGGCGA
>DASWIE010000075.1:0-26531 GCA_036397815.1 Candidatus Limnocylindria bacterium | reverse complement strand
GGCGATCCCGTTCTACGAGGAGGTCTTCGGCTGGACGCACACGACGAGCGAGGCTGAGGGCGACAACCCGGCGTACACGCAGTTCCAGCTCAACGGCGAGCAGATCGCGGGCGCCTTCGAGATGAACCCTGCGATCCCGTCGTCAGTTCCGAGCTACTGGATGGTGTATTTCAACACCGACGACATCGATCGCACATTCCAGCAGGCGTTGCAGGCCGGCGCCAAGGAAGTAGTCCCTCCGCAGGACTACCCCGGTGGCCGATTCGCGATCCTGAGCGACCCGCACGGGGCGACCTTCGGACTGTTCAAGAGCGCCCGGCGCTAGGCTCGCGAGGGCACCAGCTAGCCGGCGACTGCGGACGGGTCATCCCGCCGCAAGAGGACTCCGAGGTACGCCTTCCAGGGGCCGACGTCCGGATCGTGCGAACCGGCCAGGCCGGCGTAGATCTGGCTGATATGATCGAGGTCGTGCACCGCCCACGTCGCGAGCAGCTCCCGCAGCGTCACCTCGCCCAGCGATGGATGCAGGCCGCGGCGATCCAGTTCGGGGTCGGCGACGAGCTCCTTCAAAGCGGCCATGTTTCCCGAGCACAGCGCCGCAAAGCGCTCGACCAGCTCGTCGAGCGAGACGGCCGCATCGCGCTCCAGCATGGCGAAGCGGCCTTCCGCGCAGAGCTGTCGGTCGATGACGCGACCTGGGCGCGGGGTCGCGGCTGGGCGCTGGCCGTCGCGCTGGTCGCCCTTCCCTACTACCAGAACACCAATTCGGTGATCGCGGCCGGCTCTCGTCGCGTGATCGATGCGGTGCTCGCCGACCACGCGCACGGTACTTAGCTCTAAGTCTTGTCGGACTCTATTGGCCGGTCGCCGGCGCGTTTTGACCACAGACTTTTCGCCGAATGGCGGCCGATCGCGCGTAGACTCGCGCAATGGCCGAAGAGCTGCGCCCCGAGCAGCAGTTTGGGCTGCAGGGCGCCAATGAGAACATCTGGCACATCGCGGCAGCCGAGCGCTGGAGCGACGGCCAGCTGATCGGACACCGCACGTTCTGCGGCCGCAATTATGCCGTGCCCGTGACGGAGCACGATCTCGCTGGCCTCAGCGAGGTCTGCTCGGACTGCACGGCACAGGTCGCCCGGCGCCACTGAGGGAACGAGGTCAGCGCCCCTCGCGGTTCAGGACCGCGGGGATGGTCTGCAGGATGATCCGCAGGTCCAGCCAGAACGACCAGGCATCGATGTATTCGAGGTCCGTCTCAACCCAGCGATCGAACTCCTGCTCATTGCGGGCCCGCACCTGCCAGAGTCCGGTCATCCCCGGCTTCATGGAGAGTCGGCGACGGTGCCACACGTCGTACCCGACCACCTCAGACGGGAGTGGCGGTCGCGGGCCAACCAGGCTCATTTCGCCTCGCATCACGTTCCACAGCTGAGGGAGCTCGTCGAGCGACGTGCGGCGCAGCCAACGGCCGACCGGCGTCACGCGTGGGTCGGTGGTGACCTTGAAGGCGTGGCCGCGAATCTCGTTCAGCTCGAGCACCTCGGCCAGCCGCTCCTCCGCCCCGTCGGCCATGGTGCGGAACTTGACGACGTCAAAGGTCCGCCCGTGGAGGCCCACGCGCCGCTGGCGGAAAAGGACTGCGCCGGGGGTGTCGCGCCGGATGGCGATGGCGATTCCGGCCATCACGGGGGAGAGCACCACCATCAGGATCGCCGCGCTGACAAGGTCCAGCATCCGCTTCGCGACGAGGCCCAGGACCCGATCGGGCCCGGTGACGATCGAGTAGATGGGCAGGCCCTCGATCTCCTCGACGCGGCCCGTCGACAGGGTGTGCTCGAGAAGGTACATCGGGATCCGGACGATCTTCCCTTCCTCCTCGCATACGCGGGCGATCTCGTCGATGCGCGCCCACTGACTTACCGGCAGGCAGATGGCAACCTCATCCACCACGTTGGTGTGCAGGACTTCCTCGATCTGCTCGACACTGCCCAGGATGGGGCGCGTGACGCTTCGCTCCTGTCCGACCGGTGCAAGGTGACCGATGATCATCAGCCCGAGGTCATGGCGCGATTCGACGAGGTCGGCGAAGCTCTGGGCGGCGCCATTTGAACCGATGACCAGGATGAACCGGGTGTTCCGGCCGCGCTCGCGCAGCCGCACGAGCAGCCAACGGAGCGCGAGCCGAGTCACGAGGGCACTGATCGCCAGCAGCGGGAAGACGATGAGGAGAACCGCGCGGCTGACATCCGGCAGCTTCAGGAGGAACAGGAGGCTCAGCACGCCTGCCGCGAAGAGGGCGGTTGCGCGGAGGACGTCCACGATCTCGCCGCGGACCGTGAGCCGGACGCGCGTCCGGTAGAGGCCCTGGGTCCACAGCGCGGCCGGCCAGGCGACCGCGTAGGCGACGATCGCGATGAATGGGTTCGGGATAGCGGCGAGGAGTGGGTCGAAGGGGCCCTCCACACCGAACCGGAAGGCGCCCGCGACGCCGAGAACCGCGATCGCCGCCAACGCGTCGAAGAACGCGAGGAGGAGGCGAAGCTCGGTCGCATGTCGCCGGATCACTCGGTTTAGGCTCTCCCCATCTCGGCCTCTTGACCGACTTTACTGCGCGTGCCGGTGGCCCATCTTACCGTCCGCTGTCCATGTGGCGGCTGGAACCACAGGGTGCGCTGACGGCACAACCCCAGAAGGGTCCTATTGCGCCTGGGGCGGATCTGTCGTCCTATGGAGAGGCGAGGACCCAAGAAATGACTCTCAGAGGCCGGCTCAGTCGCATCTCCACGCCCCAGCGCGTCGCTGTCGGCGCGGTTCTCGTGCTGCTCCTCGGGGTCGGGCAGTCGGTCCTGCCCCCCGATGCCGTCAGCGCGCCAGCCTCACCATCGCCCACCCCCAGCCCCTCACCTTCGCCGACCCCAAGTCCCACCCCGTCGCCCACCCCTTCCCCCAGCCCCACGCCGACCCCTTCGCCGACCCCGGCACCCGACCCCGACGAGCTCAATGTGACGGTACTGCTGGTCGGCCGCGACAAGCTGTCGTCACGCTCCGACGGCGGCATGAACACGGACATGCTGATCGTCGCCAACATCCATGCCGACGGCAGCCGCATCGACCTGATGAGCCTGCCGCGCGACAGCGTGGACGTGCCGCTCGGCGACGGCACGGTCTGGAGCGGCAAGATCAACAGCCTGCGCGCCGCCCGAGGCCTGCCCGCGCTGAAGCAGGCGATGAGCACCGCCCTGGGCATCCCCATCGACTACTACGCCGAGATCACGATGGACGACCTGATCCGGCTCGTGAACGCGATTGGTGGGGTGACCGTCAACCTGGCCGCGCCGCTGAACGACCCGCACCTGTTCGCCTCCTGGCGCGCTGGCGAGAACCGCCTCGACGGGCGGACGGCCGTGCTCTTCGTGCGTAGCCGCTATGCCGACAGCGACTATGCGCGAGCCGATCGCAATCAGCTGCTGCTGATCGCACTTCGGAACAAGCTGCTGGCGGGAGGCTACGACCCGCTGGCGCTCCTCACCAGCCTTCCCGGGCTGGCCACCGACATCCCGCCGGCGGACATGCCCATGTTGCTCGAGCTGGCACGGCGCAGCGCCGACGCGCCGATAACTCGCAAGGTGCTGCGGCCGCCCGAATTCACGGTGTTCACCGGCACGGCAGGAGCTCGCGGGTGGATATCGGTGCCAAACCTGGCGGCCATTCGAGCGTACACCGCCAGCGTCTTCGCTCAGCCCTGATCCACGACCTCTTTCGTCGTCCCGGCCGGCGCTACGATGCTGCCTCCGATGCTGCGACCGACCTTCCCGCTGCGCACCGAGCGACTGCTGCTGCGCCCGTTCCGCGACGATGACCTGGAGGCCCTGTTCGCGATGCAGAGCCGCCCGGACGTCACCCGCTACCTGTACTGGGGCCCTCGCACACCGGGCGAGGCGCGGCACATGCTCGCGCGTCTGATGCGCATGACGGCGATCGACGATGACTCGAACGCCCTGCGCCTGGCGGCGCTCCTCCCGGAGACGGGCGTCCTGATCGGCGATTTCAGCCTCCAGCGTGTCAGCCGCGAGCACAGCCAGGGCGAGATCGGCTTCATCGTGCATCCCGACCATCACGGCCATGGCTACGCCACCGAGGCGGCAACGGTCCTGCTCCGCCTTGGCTTCGAGGAGCTGGGGCTCCATCGAATCATCGGCCGATGCGACGCTCGCAACGCCGCCTCGGCGCGCCTGATGGAACGGCTGGGCATGCGGCGCGAGGCGCACCTGCGTGAGAACGAGTTCGTGAAGGGCGAGTGGTGCGACGAGCTGATCTACGCGATGCTCGCCAGCGAATGGGGGCCATCGGTCCAGGGCAGGTAACGTCCGAGCAAGCAGGAGGGGACCGATGCGATGGTGGACCGCAGCCCCGACCCGGTGACGGATCCGAAGGCATACCAGGAGCTCCTGATCGGGCTGGTTGGCGTAGACGATCCGGCGGAAGTCCAGCAAGGGACCGCGTCGTCGGTCCGGGCGCTCGTCGACGAGGCAGGCCCTGAGCTGCGGTTGCGACCCGAGCCGGGGGAGTGGGCAGTGCTCGAGTGCGTGGCCCACATGGTGGACGGCGAGATCGTCGCGTCAGGGCGCCAGCGCTGGATCCTGGCTGGCCATGACCGATTCCATCTCGCGCAGGCGCGGCGGACGCTCGGCCGGGTCCGCTCCGCTCGCACGGCCTGACGCAGCCCGCGCCAGGCCTTACCTTCCCGCGCGAGCAGAGGTTCGCAGCGGTGGAAAGGCGGTCGGGAGATCCGGCGCGCCGGCCTGGAAGAGCGCCTCCCGATCGGCGAGTCCTTCGAGCGGATGGACGCCGAGCTCGAGGAAGCCGATGCCGGTCGCCTGGCCGCCGACCGCACGAAGGGTCGCGCCCGACAGGATGATCTGTCCGCCGTGTGCGACCGAGCAGATGCGCGCGGCGGTGTGCACGGCGAGCCCGATGTAGCCACCCTCGGTCAGGGTGGGGCGACCGCTGTGGATGCCGATCCTGACGCGAACGTCGCTGCCATCGGGCCACGCATGGTCGCGCATGGCGCGCTGGATGACGAGCGATGCCTCCAGGGCGGCGGAGGCGTCCTGGAAGACGGCGAACAGCTCGTCGCCGCGGGCGTCGACCTCGTGGCCGCCGGCACGTCGAATAGCCGAGCGCAGGAGGCGTCGCAGGTCGGCTAGCAGCGAGGCGTATCGGTCCCCAAGCCGCTGCAGGTGTGCGGTCGAGCCCTCCACGTCGGCCAGCAGGAAGGTCACCGCGCCCGATGGCAACGAGGGCGCGCGCTTTCCGCGCAGCTGCCCGGTGATGAAGCCGATGGGAAGGATGCCGTGCTTCTTGGCGGCCTTGAGCAGCTTCGTACGCGCCCGCTCGCGAGCCGCCTCGTCCTCGAACGCCACCTGGTTGAAGCGAGCCAGCGCGTTGCGCACGTGCGCCTCGTCGTTGATTGGCAGGCGGCGCTTCCCATGTGAATCGACGTAGGCGAAGGCGCTGTCCGGCAGCTTCGTGCGCCGTTTCGCATCGAGCTGCGTCATGGCCACATCATCGCAAAGCAGGCGCGAAAACGCCCGGTCCGTTGCCGGACCGGGCGCATCGGTCTATGTGCCGGAAAGGTTAGGCCGAAGTGGCGCTGACCTTGCTGGCACGCGGTCCGCGCGGGCTGGACTCGACCTCGAAGCTGACCTGCTCGCCGCCAACCAGGCGGTCGAAGTCGATCGAGCTGTCGAGTGCGTCGCGATGGAAGAAGTAGTCCTTCCCATCGTCGGCGGTGATGAAGCCGAATCCGCGGTCCGAGATGACCTTCTTGACAGTACCGGTAGCCATTGGAGAGATTCCCTCGCTGTTCTTCTCGATAGGGGCGGCGTCGACGCACGGCCGGCTCGAGAAGGAACCAACGACCACGCGAGACCTCCCGACGCTCGGGAGGAGCCTCCAGTCTACCCCCATTTCCGCGCTGCGTCTCCCCCGCAGATTCTCCGCGGGACGCTGCCTGCTCCAGGTCTAGCATTGCCCTCCTCTCGGAGGAGGCACAGGCATGGCCATGATTCACCCCAATCCACTGCAGACCTGGGACATCTGGTACCCCGGCGGCGGGGCCACCGGACTGCCGTTCGCGCGCGGCCGGATGGACCCCACCGAGGTGCTTTGGGTCCACAGCGCCCCGAAGAAGCTGGACGTCACGGTGCGCAGTCACGGCGGCGGCGTCGTGGCCCGCGGCCTCGTCACGCGGGAGGGTGGCTACCTGCCAATGACCCGGCTGAGCCTGGCGGGCGGGCAGGTGAGCCGCGAGGACCGCTGGCCGACGGACGACGACCTCGGCGCACTGGTCATCCTGCCCGGTGGCGAGGTGGGTGAGCTGGTTGCCTGGTGGAACGCCGACGACGGAAGCGCCTGGCGCTGGCGGGCCGAGTTCTCGAACAGCCGCTGATCACCGTATTCGGGCGCCTTGGACCGATTCCTGCAATGGCCCTCGGCTCGTGGCCGGCGGGACATCCACGGCACTCATCGTCAAACCAGGGGAGGAACCGGGGCATGGACGCACTGACGCTGCTGCGCAAGGACCACGACACGATCAAGCCGCTCCTGCGGCAGATCATGGAGACCACCGACCGCGCCGAGAAGGGCCGGTCCGAGCTCTTCTCCACGATCAAGGAGGAGCTGTCGGTCCACGAGGTGATCGAGGAGGAGATCTTCTATCCCGCCCTGCGCGAGCATCCGCGGGCCAGGGAGATCGTGCTCGAGGGCTACGAGGAGCACGACGTGGTGAGCCGGTTGATGGGCGAGCTGGATGGAATGGAGCCGACCGACGAGCGGTTCGGACCGAAGGCCAAGGTGATGGCCGAGAACATCGAGCACCACATCGAGGAGGAGGAGGGCGAGATGTTCTCCAAGGCTCGCCAGGTCTTCGACGACGACGAGCTGGAGACGCTCGGCGAGCGGATGGCGCGCCGCAAGGAGACTGCCCGCGAGGAAATGTTCGGCGCGGCCCGATCCGGCCAGCGCTGAGCTCGCCGTGACGCTACGGTCGACCCTCTACGACGCGTCGGGCACGGACCGCGAGGTCGAGCTCAGCCGCGGGGTCGCTTCGCAGCTCGGCACAAAGCAGCTGCTGTGGGTCGACCTGGATGGCCGCGAAACGGAGGCGGTGGAGCGCCTCGGGAAGGCGCTCGACCTGCCCCGGGACGCGATCGATCACCTGCTGGAGGCGCCGGGCTCGGCACGTCTGCTGCGCTATCCGGAGCTGGTGCATATGCGGCTGGTGGCGATGCAGCCTGCCGAGTCGGACGGCGGCTCCGGTCGCGCGCAAAACCTCCAGTCGGCGCCGATCGACATCGTGGCGGGGCCGAATCTGGTCGTGACGGTGCACGACGGCGCCGTCCACGCGTTCGACGCGTTTGTGGCGCACATCCGCGGCGACTCGCACCTGGGGGAGCTCGACGCGGCGGGGTTCATGGGCGCCCTGGTCGACTCGGTCCTGTCGGTCTACCTGGAGATCATCGAGACGATCGAGCGTCGGATCGACATCCTGGATGAGCTGGCGCTGCGGGGTGGCCGGCCAGACACGTTCCTGTCGGAAGTGGTGACCCTTCGTCGGCGGATCGCGGCGCTGCGGCGCACGCTGGCTCCCCACCGCGCGGCTTTCGCGCCTCTGGCGCGGCCGGACCTGGACATCCCGGAGCTCGGTCGGCCGTGGCCCGGGCTGGTGGAGCGGCTCGAGCGCACGATCGACGCGACGGAGAGCGCGCGTGACCTGCTGCTCGGCTCGTTCGACGTCTACATGGCGCGGGCCGCCCATCGCACGAACAACGTCATGAAAGTGCTGACCGTGCTCAACGCGATCCTGCTGCCGGCGATCGTGCTCGCCGGCGTGATGGGCATGAACTTCAAGATCTCGTTCTTCGAAGAGCCCGCCAATTTCTGGCTCGTTGTGGGCGCCATGCTGGCCCTGGCGACGACCATCATCGGCGTGTCGCGCTGGCGCGGCTGGCTCTGACCAGGATCCTTGCCGGCATCCGGTTGCGGGGCGCTAGCATCAGGCTCGTGCGGGAAGACGACGCGGTCATCACCTCCCAGCGGCTCGCGCTGCCGCTGCTTTCGCTGGATCAGTTGGACCGGGTGGCGGCCGGCGATGCCGCGAGCGTGGGCGCCGAGCTCGGCGCGACCATCTCGGACGAGTGGCTCCAGATGGCTCGCTGGCTGGCCGGGATGCGCGCAAGCCAGATTCGGTCGCGACCCACGGACGCGCCGTGGCTGCTGCGGCCGATCCTGCGCGGCGACACGCGTGAGGCGATCGGCTACCTGAACTTCCATGGCGGGCCCGATGAGACGGGCATGGTCGAGGTCGGATACACGCTGCTCCCAGCGGCTCGTGGCCAGGGCTACGCGCTGGAGGCCGTTCGCGCGGCCTTCGACTGGGCGACGCGCGTGCATGGCATCCGTCGATTCCGTGCGAGCGTGGCGCCCGACAACGAGCGCTCGCTCAACCTGATCGCAAAGCTCGGCTTCGTGAAGACCGGCGAGCAGTGGGATGAGGTGGACGGACTCGAGCACGTCCACGAGCTCGAGGTCTGACCGGCTTAGCTCGGCGGGTCTGCCTCGAACGCGGCGAGCTCCTCGGCCGGCATACCGTACGTGTGACGCTCCTCCGGGTAAGCGCCGGAACGGACGTCCGCGACGAACGCCTCGAGCGCCTCGCGGATCACGGTCGCGAGGTCGGCGTAGCGCTTCACGAACCGCGCCACGTGCCCCTCCGTCAGTCCGAGCAGGTCGTGGTAGACCAGCACCTGCCCATCGCAGTCGGGACCGGCACCGATCCCGATCGTCGGGATGGAGAGCGACGCCGTGATCCGCGCGGCGACCGGGTTGGGGACGGCCTCGAGCACGATCGAGAAGCAGCCGGCCTCGGCGAGCGCGGCGGCGTCCGCCACCAGGCGGCGCGCCTTGGCCGCCGTGCGGCCCTGCGCCTTGTAGCCACCCAGCGCGGTCACGGACTGTGGGGTGAGCCCGACGTGGCCCATCACCGGAATCCCGGATTCGACGATGGCGCGAACCCTGGGCAGCATCCGCCCCGCACCCTCCAGCTTCACGACGTCGGCGCCGCCCTCCTTGACGAACCGGATGGCGCTGCGCACCGCCTCCTCGTCGGAGACCTGGTAGGAGCCGAACGGCATGTCGCCGACCACCAGCGGCCGCCGGACCGCGCGGGACACGCTGCGCGTCATGAACAGCATCTCGTCGGTCGTCACCGGCACGGTCGACTCGTGACCGAGCACCACCATGGCGGCGCTGTCACCGACCAGCACCACGTCGATTCCCGCCGCCTCCGCCAGGCGTGCGCCGGCGGCATCGTAGGCGGTGACCATGGCGATCTTCGTGCCGCTCCGCTTCATCTCGAGCAGCTCAGGGATCGCCAGCTTGGCCGGGACCTGCGCCTCTCCTGCACTGGTGTGGCTGGTGGTCATGCCGCTAAGCCTCCTCGCTGAGGCGCACATTGTCTATCAACCGGGTCGATCCCACTCGTACTGCCGCGGCGAGCGTGGGCCCATCGAGATCGGCCTCGGCCACGTAGTCGACGCTCAGTCCGGGCTCGGCGTCAAGCACCGCTCGGGTGGCTGCCACAGCGTCGGTCCCGGA
This sequence comes from Candidatus Limnocylindria bacterium, assembly GCA_036397815.1. GTDB lineage: Bacteria > Chloroflexota > Limnocylindria > QHBO01 > QHBO01 > DASQFY01. Next base: position 16,874 of record DASWIE010000075.1, on the reverse strand, counting down.
CCGATGCGCCCGCAGCCCCTCCTGCAGGGCACGCGGCAGGGTCAACGCAATCGCGCGCTCGCCTGCGGACAGGAAGGCATTCCGACTGGAGAGCGCCAGGCCATCGGGATCGCGGACGGTTGGGCAGGACACGATCTCCACCGGAAGGTTGAGGTCGCGCACGACACGCTTGACCACCGCGATCTGCTGCGCGTCCTTGCGCCCGAAGAAGGCTACCTGCGGCTGAACGATCCCGAAGAGCTTGGTGCACACCGTCGCCACGCCGCGGAAGTGGCCCGGCCTGGCGGCACCCTCAAGGAGCGTTGCAAGCGGGCCGGGGTCGACCCAGGTGCTGAAGCCGGCCGGATAGACCTCTTCCGACGACGGGGCAAAGAGGATGTCAACGTTCCCCTCCTCTGCCAGCCCGGCGTCACGCACCTCGTCGCGGGGATAGCGCGCGAGGTCCTCGCTCGGGCCGAATTGGGCGGGGTTGACGAAGAGGCTGACGACGACGAGGTCGCACCGTTCCCGCGCGGCGCGCAGCAATGCGACGTGGCCCTCGTGGAACGCGCCCATGGTCGGGACCAGCCCAATGATGCTGCCGGCAGCCCGGGCCGGAGCCAGCGCCTCGCGCGCCTCGGCGGCGCTGCGGACGATCCTCACTGGCGGGTCGCCTCGGCCAGCTCCCGGTAGAGCGGGACGAGGTCGGGCGCCCGTTCCTCCAGCGCTCGCAGGTGGGCATCCACGGTGCTCCAGTCGCCGCGGGCGATCGGACCGGTGAGCGCGAAGCCATTCTCGATGGTGCGATTCATGAGCGGCACGAGCGCCTCGGGCGGCGCATTCGTCTCCTCCAGCAGCCGCGCGGCGGCGCGATAGAGGGTCACCAGGAAGTTGCTGGCCATGGCCGCGCCGGCGTGGTAGAGCGGCTTGTCGGGATCGGCCAGGGGAAACGGCCGCAGGCCGAGCGTCTTCGCCAGCCAGAACCCGGCCCTGGTGGCCTCATCGGTCTCGGCAGTGACGGCTGCGAAGGCGCCGTCCAGCTGCTCCGGCCCACGCTCGTTCGACAGGGTCTGCAGGGGATGCACGCTGAAGCGACGGACGTGCGGCTCGAGGGCTGCCAGGGAGGTGGCGCCCGAGACGTGCGCAACCCATGGACCGATGGGCACGCGCTGCGCGACCTCGGCGATCGCGGCATCAGGCACGGCCAGCAGCACCAGGTCGGCGTCGGCGGACGCGTCTCGGCCGCTCTGCACGACGAGCCCGCGCTCTCTCAGGCGGCCCGCGATGGCGCCCCCGGCGCGCCCCGTCCCGACCACGCGGACCGAGCTGATCATGCCGCGGAGTCTGCCACACTGGGCCCGATGCGCACGCTGACGCGGACGGAGGCGCGGCGGCTGGCGATCATGGGCCAGCTCCTCGCCGGACCTCCCCCACGATCGGTGCTGGAGGTGGTGCAGCGCCTCGGCAAGGTGCAGATCGACCCGACCGCGGTCGTGGAGCGTGCCGAGCGGCTTACCCTGTGGAGCCGGCTGGGCGCCTACGACGTCGACGAGCTGCGCAGCCTCCTCGAAGGGAGCCGCGAGCTGTTCGAATATCGCGCGCACCTCGTGCCGACCTCCGACCTGGCGCTGCACCGCCCGGTGATGCGTCGCTCTCCCCGGCCGGAGTACACCCGCGGACGGTACGAGGCCGAGTGGCTGCGCGACAACGCCGGCTTCCGCAGCTACATCCTGTCCGAGCTCCGGTCGCGAGGCCCGCTCCTGTCGCGCGACCTTGACGACCGGGCCGAGGTGCCGTGGCGGACCGGGGGCTGGAACGACGGCAAGAACCTGAGCCGCATGCTCGAGCTGCTGTGGAGCAATGGTGAGATCGCCATCAGCCGGCGCGAGGGGAGCCAGCGCGTCTGGGACCTGTTCGAGCGGGTCCTGCCCGTCGACGACGACGAGCCGCTGCCGGACGAGGTGGTGGCGATCGAGACCATGGAGCGGCAGCTTCGCGCCCGCGGATTCGCCGATCCGAAGTTTGGCTCCGCGCTCGACTACCGGCTTCCGGCGAGGGAGATCGGGTTGGAGTCGCTCACCGCCGACGGGATCGCGGTACCGGTCGCGGTGGACGGCCTGCCCGGCGAGTGGCTGGCGCACGCCGACCTGCTCGCCGCCCTCGACGCCGACGCCTGGCAGCCGCGCACCACTCTGCTCGGCCCGTTCGACCCGCTGATCGGCGATCGCGAGCGGACGGAGGTGCTCTTCGACTTCCGCTTCCGGAACGAGATCTACGTGCCGGCGGCGAAGCGTGAGTTTGGTTACTACGTCATGCCGATCCTGCACGGCGATCGGCTGATCGGCCGGATCGATCCCTCCTTCGACCGGAAGCGACGCATGCTCGAGGTGAAATCGATCCACGCGGAGCCCGATGTCCCCCCTGGTGCCTGGCCCGCCGTCACGACAGCGATCCACGAGCTGGGCGCCTGGCTTGGTGCGCAGGAGGTTCGCGTCCCGGCTATTCCCGCGTGATCACCAGCACGATGTAGTCCTTGTCCTGCTCGGTGAACCGCGCGGCCAGGTTGCCCTGCGAGGTCGAGGCGTTGCAGCTGGCATCCGCGTCCTCGCGGCAGGCGAGCGCCTCGGCCGCCCAATCCCAGACCGGACCAGGACCGTGCAGCAGGTCGCGCAGGTGGGGGAGATAGGCGAGTCCGGTAGCAACCGCGGCCGAGCGGTCCCGGCTGGGCAGGCTGAGGATGACCTCCTCGACCGGCACGCCCACCAGGTCGAGCTCGACATCGTCGGGCGCTGTGCCCAGCTCGTGGTGCGGCCCGGCTGGCTCGAAGGTCATCTCGAAGGCATCGGCCAAGGCCTCCTTGAGCCGCTCGGCCGCGGCATCGTGCTCGCCGTGGTCGGATGCCGCCGGTGCCAGGCTGGCAGCAGGCGCGGCGCACGCGACGAGCGCCAGGGCCAGGAGACCGGTCAGCAGGCGCATGCGCATCGGTCTATTTCAGCACCCCGTCGAGGGCGGAGCGAGCGGCGAACCAGCCACACAGCCCATGGACGCCGCCTCCCGGGGGTGTGGAGGAGGAGCAGATGAAGAGCTGCGGATCCGGGGTGGAGTAGGGATCCCAGCGGATGGCGGGGCGGGTCCAGAGCTGTCGGATGTCCTGCAGGCCGCCATTGATGTCGCCGCCGATGTGATTGGCGTTGTAGGCCTCGAAGGCAGCCGGCCCCATCGCCGAACGGCCGATGATCCGCTTGCCGGCACGGGGCGCGAAGCGCTCGAGCTGGGCCAGGATCGGCTCGGTCATGTCGGCGGTCGATCCGTTCGGGACGTGGCAGTAGGCCCACGCCACGTGCCGACCCGCCGGCGCACGGGTGTCGTCGAAGAGGGAGGGCTGGGCCAGGAGCACGAGCGGTCGCTCCGGAATTCGCCCGCGCGCGACTTGGCGCGCCGCGGCGGCAATCTCGGCACCGGTGCCGCCAAGGTGAACCGTGCCGGCGCGCAGCAGGTCTGGGTTGGCCCAGGGGATCGGGCCGTCGAGCGCGAGGTCCAGCTTGAAGACGCCGGGCCCATACCGGTAGCGTCGCAGCTGACGCGCATAGCTGCCGCGGAGGCGGCTCCCGCTGATGGCGAGGACCTGGCGGGGAGTCAAGTCGAAGAGAACGGCCCGATGCGGCGGCAGCTCCCCCAGGCTGGCGACGGGCCAGCCGGTGCGGATCTCACCGCCCAGCGAGCGCAGGTACGAGGCCAGCGCGTCGGCGATGCGCTGCGATCCCCCGCGAGGGATGGGCCAGCCAACTGCATGTGCCGCGGCCAGCAGCGAGATGGCGAACGCCCCGGTCGCCAGCTGGTCGAGGCGCAGAAATGAGTGCGCGCCGGTACCGGCCAGCACGGCTGCCGCGTGCGGACCGCGGAAGCGGCGCATGAGCAGGCTGACGGGCTGGATCGCGTTCAGGCCGAAGCGGCTCAGCGCGAAGGGATGACGAAGAGGGCCGCCCAGCCGGAACGGCCCGATCATCTCGCGCGCGATCAGCTCCCAGTCGCGCGCGATGGGGCCGAGGAGCTTCGTGTAGCGTTCCCCATCCTCGCCGAGCGAGGCCGCGGTGGTGGCCAGGTCACGACCGATCAGTGCGGCGGATCCGTCATCCAGCGGATGGGCGAGGGCGATCGGTGGGTCGATCCACTCCAGCCCATGCTCCGCCAATGGCCAACCGGCGAATGCCGGCGACGAGCGGCCGAGCGGATGGATGGCGGAGCAGACGTCGTGCACGAAACCCGGCACGGTCAGCGCCGCCGAGCGAGCGCCACCGCCGATCGTGTCGCTGGCTTCCACCACCAGCACGCTTCGGCCGGCGCGGGCCAGGGTGACCGCTGCTGCCAGCCCGTTCGGCCCGGAGCCGACCACGACCGCGTCATACCGGGGCGCCTCGGTCATGACGGGAGTATCACGGCTCGTGGTGCAGGTGGCGTGGGCGCCTTGCGATCACCACGCGTTCATCTCGGCCAAGTTGGCCCCCTTTTGGCCCCCAGCTTGGCCGCGGGGATCATCCGTTGATCGCGGCGGCCAAGGAGCGCCCTCAAGGTGGCCGATGCGAACGCCCGGTGATCGCGGACCACACGGCCCAGCGTTAGATGCCGGATGGACCCTCGGCGTAGATCTCGTCCGCGTAGCACCAACGCCAGTCCTCGCCGGGCTCCAGGGACTGGACGGCGGGATGAGCCTCGCCCCGATAATGGGCGGTGGCGTGGCGGTTCGGCGACTGGTCGCAGCAGCCCACGTGTCCACACGACAGGCACAACCGCAGGTGCACCCATTCGCCGCCGATCAGCAGGCACTCGTGGCAGCCGTCGTCGGACTTGGTGACGGTCACCGGCCCGACGACGTGCTCGCAGATCTCCTCTTCGTCGGTCATGCCGGAATGGTAATCGTCCGCTCCTCGTTGCCGCGCAGGAGGGTCACCTCCAACGGGGCGTCGGCCCCCAGCGAGCCCATCGCGTCGAACAGGTCGTCGCCGCTGGTGACTGGACGCCCGGCGGCGGCAACGATCAGGTCGCCCTCGGCAATGCCCGCCCTGGCCGCGGGCGAGTCGTCCTCGACCTCGCGGACCAGCAGCCCGTCGCGCTCCTCCAGCCCCACCGCGCGGCGCAGCTGGCGGGCGACGTGCGCGGGAGCGAGCCCAACGCCCAGTCGCCGCGGCTTCGGCGCCTCGCCCCGACCCAGCGCCGCGACGCGGTCACGCAGTGCCGCGTCGGCGGAGATCGCCTGGTAGAAGCCGTTCCCGAGCCGGTTGGTGTTGATGCCGAGCAGCGCGCCAGCACCGTCGACGATCGGCCCGCCGGATGAGCCGGGCAGCAGGGGAGCGGTGTGCTCGACCGCGCCGGCGACGCGCCGCCCTCGAGGGCCACGGAAGGCGCGCCCCACGCCCGACACGAAGCCGAACGTCACGCGCACACCCTGCCCGGCCGGATTGCCGATGGCCACCACCGGCGAGCCGATGCCCAGCGCCGAGCCGTCGCCCCATTCAATCGCCGGGGCATCCCCCGTGTCGACGCCCACGACCGCCAGGTCGCCGTCGGCATCGGCCCCGAGCACCTTGCCCTCCGCCTCCCGCCCATCGCCGAAGAAGACGTGGACCTCGTCCCCGTGCAGGTTGTGCGCGTTGGTCAGCACCTTGCCGGACTCGATCACCACGCCGGAACCGCCACGCCATCGGTTGCCAATGCCAACCGTTGAAGCCCCCGCCGATTCGGCGATCCCCGCGATCGCCTTGCCCAGGTCGTCGATCGGACCCATCGGTCCATCCTCCATCTTGTCTGCTGCTGGTAGTGTGTGACTTGCAATGTGCAAGTTACACCTGTCGAACCGACTGTCAAGCCCGATGTCGTACGATCCGCACATGGCCTCCTCCGAGTCCCCGCTGGCTGCCGCGCTGGAGCGGGTTGGGGACCGATGGAGCCTCCTGCTGGTCGAGGCGCTGCTCTCCGGCCCGCGCCGCTTCAACGAGCTGGCCGACGCCGTGAGCGGCATCGCGCCGAACATCCTGGCCGACCGTCTGCGCCGCCTCGAGTCCGTGCGGGTGATTCGCGCGACTCCGTATTCGCAGCGGCCGCCGCGCTTCGTCTACGAGCTCTCCGACGAGGGGGCGGAGCTGGCCGGGGCCCTGCGGCTGCTGGCGGACTGGGGCTCGCGCGTCGCCCGCGACGCGGAGCCGATGCGGCACGCCGCCTGTGGCACGCCGCTCGAGGCGCGCTGGTATTGCCCGACCTGCGCCCGAGCGGTGGAGAGCGCCGAGGCCGACGAAGTCCGCTACGTCTGAGGCGCCGCGCTTCCGTCCCCGCGCAGCACGGTGAGTGCTACTTCGTCACGAATGCGATGCGTTGGCGATGCCGGTAGGCACGCTGGGTACTGCCAGCGCACAGATCCGCCTGACGTCGGTCAGTTGTAGGTCTCCCAGTGCTGCGGCTGCGGTGCCGAGCCCGCAGCGACGCCCAGGCGTCTGAGCCGATCGCGGCCGGGCCTGCCCGGCCGCGCCAGCTCCCGGGACGGGGATCGCCTCGTTGCACGCTACCCTTCGGGGATGAAGGCGCTCCTCCCGCAGCTCGTCCCGGAGCTGGACGCCAATGGCTGGCGGCTGATGGCCGCCAAGCTGTTCCGCGGCTTCGCCTTCGGGCTCAACGCGGTCGTGCTGGGGCTCTACCTGGCAGAGCTGCGACTGGAGCCGGGCGTCATCGGCCTCGTCCTGTCGGCGGCGCTGGCGGGGACGCTGGCGCTGACCCTGGTCATCGCGCTGTTCGGCGACCGGATCGGGCGCCGGCGGCTGCTGGTGATCGGGAGTGGGCTGATGCTGCTCTCCGCCATCATCCCGCTGGTCGGCGCCAACCCGCTGCTGCTCGTGCTCATCGGTCTTTCAGGCATGGTGGCCGTCACCAGCAGCGAATCGACCGGCTTGCAGAGCGTCGACCAGGCGGTGCTGCCGCAGACTGTTCCGGGCAGGCAGCGGACTGCGGCATTCGCTCTGTACAACCTGGTCGCCGCCGCAGCGTCGGCGGTCGGCGCCCTCAGCGTGGGACCGATGGTCGCGCTCGGCGAGGCGCTCGGCCTGTCGGGCGCGGCCGTCTACACGCCAGCCTTCATCACCTACGCCGCGGCCGGCCTGGCCAGCACACTGCTGACTGCGACGCTCGACCGGCGCGTCGAGGTTGGGGCGCGCCTCGAGCGAGGCTTCGCCATCCATCGGTCACGGCGGACGGTCGCGATGCTCTCCGCGCTCTTCAGCCTGGATGCCCTGGCCGGTGGGTTCGTGGTGCAGAGCTACCTGGCCTTCTGGTTCGCGGCCCGCTTCGCCGCGGATCCCGCCATGGTCGGCACCCTCTTCGCCGCGAGCAACGTCCTGGCGGCCATCTCCTTCCCGGTCGCGGCCTGGCTGGCGCGCCGGATCGGCCTGATCCGGACGATGGTCTTCAGCCACATCCCGTCCAACCTGTTTCTGGTCGGGGCGGCGCTGGCGCCGACGATCGAGCTGGCCGTAGTCCTGATGCTGGCCCGCGCGGCGTTGTCGTCGATGGACATTCCGGCCCGCCAGTCGTACACCATGACCGTGGTCGACCCCGAGGAGCGCACCGCCACGGCGGGGGTCACCTCGCTGGCACGTAGCGTCGGCCAGGTGCTGGGCCCGGCGCTGGCCGGCGCGCTGCTGGTGCCCCTGGGGATCGGCGTGCCGCTCATCGCCGGCGGCGTGCTGAAGACGACGTACGACCTCTCGCTCTACGCGTTCTTCCGCTCACGACCAACGCCCGAGGAGGCGCTGGCCGCGCCGGCCCATCCGCCAGTCAGCTGACGAAAGCAACGAGTTGCGTCCGCGCGGACCGATTCGGCCTCTGCTTTCCCGTTAGACCCGTGGGAACGCAATCCACAGGGCATGAGGGATTGACAGGTGACTGATCGGTCACCTATTATCGGCTTCATGGAGGAAGTCTTCCGAGCCCTGGCGGACCCGAACCGGCGCACCCTACTCGACGCTCTCCGCGATCGCGATGGCCAGGCGCTCGGCGAGCTCGAGGCGGCGCTGCCGGGGATGACCCGCTTCGGCGTCATGAAGCATCTCCGGGTGCTCGAGGCCGCCGGGCTGGTCACAACCCGCCGCGACGGACGCCGGAAGCTCCACTTCCTCAACCCAGTCCCAATCCGCCTGGTCGCCGACCGATGGATCAGCCGCTACGCCGCTCCTTTCGTCGACACCATGGCGGATCTCAAGACAGCCCTGGAGGCACCGATGAGCGAGCTCAAGCACGTCTACGAGATCTACATCAAGACGACCGGTGAGCGCCTGTGGCAGGCGCTCACCGATCCGGCGCTCGTGCAGCGCTACTACTTCAACTCGATTGTCGAGTCCGACTTCCGTCCCGGCTCTCAGCTGATCTACAGGCAGGCCGACACCGGCCGTCTCGACATCGAGGGCGAGGTTGTTGAGGCCGACCCCCCGCGCAAGCTGGTTCACACCTTCTCGGTGCGTTGGGACCCGGAGATCGCCGCCGATCCGCCCACCCGGGTGACTTGGGAGATCACGCCAATGGGTGACGCGTGCCTGCTTGCCGTGACCCACGACGGGTTCACGTCCGAGACGCAGACCTATCACCAGACCCAGGGCGGGTGGCCGATGATTCTGTCCGGCCTCAAGACCCTGATCGAGACAGGCGAGCCGCTGAAGATCGAGGCGCCCGAAACTGCCGAGGTCAGCGCCTGAGGCTGGGACAGGCTCACAGACCGATGCCGATGCGCCGGCGCCGAGGCGACCGGCGCATCGAGCGTGCCTAGAAGGGCTTGAACATCATCAGCAGGAGGATCGCAGCGAAGCCGACGCCACCCACGACCAACAGGATCCACGGAGTTGGCGCCATGAGCAATGCCTCGAGCTGTTCGGGCGGGAGCGGCGAGGGTGGGGGTGCGTCGCTCTTTTCGCGGGGCGGCTTCTGACCGATCGCCGCGCGCACCTTGTTGTAGTGCCCGGCAGCCACCGGAGTCATCAGGCCGGTGATCACCACAAGCAAGCCGATGGCGACCCAGATCCACAGGCGGCCCCAATGCCCACCAATGAAACCCGCCGCGATGCCCGTCAGAAAGAGCAAAATGAAGCCGATCGACATCAGGCTCCGTGGCGACACCTGCCACAAGGAAAAGTCGAGGATGGCCGCGATCCGCACCGGGTCGCGCTCAGAGCGCAGCCGGAAGGCCATCGTCACCGCGACGCCGTGCCCCGTCGCGAAGGCGAAGGCGCCGAGCACATGGGCATAGACCATCCACGGATACCAGTCCATCGGTCTCCTCAGGCAGTGGCGAGCTGTTCGGCCAGGAACGCGCGCGAGCGCCAGGCGACGGTGAACGACAAGTAGAAGAGGACCATCGCGTTCAGGGGGTGGAGCGCTGCCAGGAACGGAACGCTCTCGCGCAGCGCGGGCAGCAAGGGCTGGATGAGGCCGGAGACGGTCAGGGCGATGACCCACCAGATCGTCGGGCGGCCGACCCGCGCGCCCCAGGCGGCGAGCAGCAGGAGAATCGGCGCCAGGTGCAGGATGTAGCCCGACTCAATGTGAAGGTCCATGGTCGAATCCGGCACCAGCAGGCCAAGGCCGGCGGCGAATGCGACGGTCACCAGGCCGGCGAGGTAGAGCCAGGCAAGCAGCACGTAGGCGATGCGCAGGGCTCGGGTCATGGGCGCTCCTCGCAACGATTTTCGGCGCCGGGCGGCGTCCGCCGGGGAGCATAGGGTGCGCGGGCGTGGATTGGAAGGCCTACGCCGGCTCCCAGTGATAGTCGCCGGTGAAGAGGCCGTCCACGATGCCGATCTGGTAGGCGAGGTAGATGCCGAACGCCAGCGACAGCACGCCCGAGCCGACCGTCAGCCAGCGGTTGATCCGATCCGACCTCGTGCGCGAGACGAGGAATGGAAGGCCGATGACGGTGGTCAGGATCGCCATCCCGGCGGCCACCCCGGCACAGAAGATGACGAGGTAGATCAGCGCCGTCCCGGGGTCGGAGATGCCGGCCAGCACCAGCAGGGCGATCGCGGCAGAACCCGCCAGGCCGTGGACCAGGCCGACCACCAGCGGACGGGCGAGCTGGTACCAGCCAAAGGTCGCCAGCAGGCCGGGGTCGCTGCCGTGGCCGTGCAGGTGGGCATGCCCGTGCGGGTGCAGCTCGTCGCCGGTCTGGTGCGCGTGAAGGTGGGCGTGCTCGTGGCCGTGGAGCGGCGCCGGCGGCGTCAGCCGTTCGGTGATGCGACGCATGGCGCCGGTCAGGTTCAGCAGCCCCAGCAGGATCAGCATGATGGCGACCGCGAACTCCATCGCCAGCCCCACCGGTGGGGGAATCACCACGTTGAAACCGATGATCAGCAGCCCCACCAGCAGCACGGTGATGGTGTGCCCCAGCCCCCAGATGGCACCGATGATCGTGCTGTGCAGGAATCGCCGGCTGCGAGTCAGGATGGTCGTGACCGCGATCACGTGATCGGCGTCGGTCGCGTGTCGCATGCCGAGCAGAAAGCCGAGGCCGGCAATGGCGAAGAGCTGCGTCATTGGTCCTCCGGCTCGCGATTCTAGGGGCTATTCGACGCTATTGCAATTGATTGCAGTAAGCCGCCACGTGCGTATACTGAACGACCGATGAGCACGCTCGAATCAATCAGCGAGGCGCCGGGCAGCGAGCTATGGGCCGGCCTGCCGGAGCGCTTCCGAGAGCGTGGGCTGAGGTGGACGCCGCAACGACGGACCGTGGTCGACGCGCTCGCCTCGTCGGCCGGCCACGTGACCAGCGCGGAGCTGATCGAACGCTGCCGGCAGTTTGACCCCCGCACCATCCCCTCGACGGTGTACCGGACGCTCGACGTCCTGGAGGAGCTGGGGCTGGTGCGCCACGGCCATGGCCCCGACGGTCGCGAAGAGTTCCACGTCGCTCCGCTGGCCGATCACGGCCACCTGCATTGCGCCGATTGCGGCGGACGCTGGGAGATCGGCGAGCGTCAGGCGGAGGGCATCATCAGCGCCATCCGCGACGCGGATGGCTTCGAGGTCGACCTCACCCACGTCACCGTCGTGGGCCGATGCGCGCGCTGCCGTCGGGCGGCCGCCGGGTGACGGCCGGCTCGTTTCTGGGCCTGCCGCGGGTCGAGCCGGCCACGATGCCGGCGGGTGCGGCAGATGCGGCGATCCTGGGCATCCCGCACGGCGTTTCCTACCCCGACCCGGGCTTGACCGCCGGCTGCGCCGAGGCGCCGGCGGCGATCCGCGCCCGCTCGCAGCGGCTCGCCCCGTTCGTCGGCAACCACGACTTCGACCTGGATGGACCGACGCTGCCTCCCGATTCGGCGTTCCGCCTGGTCGACGCCGGTGACGTCGACGGGCGGCCGGACGACGGTCCAGGCAACCTCGAGCGCGCGGAAGCGGCGGTCGCGTCCCTCCTTGCCGCTGGCGTGGTGCCGCTGGTGCTCGGCGGCGACGACTCGATCCCGATTCCCGTGCTGCGCGCCTACGCCGGCCATGGGCCGCTGACCGTCCTCCAGGTCGACGCCCACCTCGACTTTCGGCACGAGGTGGAAGGCGTGCGCGAGGGCTACTCCTCGCCGATGCGCCGCGCGGCGGAGCTCGGCCACGTCGGGCAGATCGTGCAGGTCGGCCTGCGTGGCGTCGGCAGCGCCCGCCCCGAGGACGTGGCCGACGCGCGGCAGGCCGGCAACCTGCTGGTCACCGCCCGCGAGCTCGGCGAGCGGGGCGTCCCGTGGCTGACCGAGCGGCTGGCGGCGGACGCATCGGTCTTCGTCGCCTTCGACTGCGACGGGCTGGATCCGGCCGTGCTGCCGGCCGTGAGCGGGACCGCACCCGGCGGCCTGACCTACGACCAGGCCGCTGACCTGCTGGGCGGCGTGGCCACTCGGTGTCGCGTCGTGGGCGCCGCCTTCACCGAGCTCGTGCCGTCCCTGGATACGAACGGCCTTTCGAGCCTGGTCGTCGTCCGGCTGCTGATGCGCCTCGTCGGCGCCATGGCCCGCCGTTAGAGCATCGCCACCAACCGATCGAGCTCCGCCCCGAACGCCTCCGCCGCGGTCGGGTCCATTTGGCCGCCCGACCAGTCGTCGAGCTGATCGTGGATCGCCTGCACCTGTGAGGCGAAGGCTCCCTGTTTGTCCGCGTCCCAGAAGCGCTGCGCCCGCGCGACACGGGCGGCCAACGCGTCGGCCTGGGCGACCTGGTGGATCTGCCCCGTCTCGCCGTAGTAGCGCGCAAGGTCCGCGAGCCGGTCGAAGGTGACGTCGGTGAACCAGCGCGCCAGCTGTGGGTCATGGTCCGACGCGCCACGCGCCACATCGCCGTCGTAATCGGCTGCGAAGTCGGCGTTGAAGTGGCCGGCGCGGACCTGCACGAGGTCAGCAAACTGCGCGTCGGTCGCCCACTGCATGTCGAGCGTCTGGACCATGCCGACGAAGTTGTAGCTGTACGCGCTCGCCGGCACCTCCGCAACCAGCGTATCCCACAGATTGTTCAAGTCGGCGTCGTACATCGGCTTCAGCTGGTCGGATTCTCCGACCGAGCAGGGCAGCGGCGTGCAGCCCCAGAGCTGGCCCGGGGCGAATGGGTCGTCGGGCCGCGGGTAGACGTTGAAGTCACCGGCGCTGATCACGCGGTCGGCGCCGGCGTCTGCAAGGGCGGCCACGATCGCCGCGTTATAGGCGGCCTGCTCGGTGCGCTGGCCCACCCGAGCGTCCGGCGTGCTGCTGAAGTGGTTGCTGATGGCGTACAGATCGGTGAAGACGCTGATACCGATTCCATCGCGCCAGATGCGGAAGTGCCCGACCTGCGGCGGCCGGGTGTAGACGTTGCTGCCGTCCACGCCGGTGTCGAGGCTGACGTCACTGGGCAGGTCGGCGTTGAGGACCTTCGGGTTCGAGACGTCCGCGTTGTACCCAAGCGGCGTCCCGCGGTAGTTGATCGTGGGTGACGACCCCAGCACCGGGTCGGTTGCATCCGCCGGCAGCAGTTCCACCGTGTCGGTCCGGAACAGGAAGGCCGACACGATGCCGCGATCGTCGGCGCCGTCGCGGTCGTACGCCACGTCATAGGTCGGGCCGTCGGCGGCGCTGATCGCCAGCGCCAGCTCCTGAAGCGTGTCCGCCTTCCCGTCGGCGTCATCGGTCGCCCCACAGAAGAGCGTCCCCGCGGAGACGGCGCAGATGTCCTGGTCCTCGGCCTCCTGGATCATGAGCAGGTCCGGCGCGTGCATCGGGCCGGCAATCTGCTTGGCCAGGTCGACGAGATGATTCTGGTAGGCCGCCTCCGAGGCGGGCACGTAGTCGAAGGGCGGGTTGACGCCGGGACAGCCGAGGTTGCCCGCGAAGTCGCACCCGTCGAACGGGTCGTCGCGGAAGTCGTACAGGTTCTCAACGTTGTAGTCGGATGTGGCGAATTCCACGCCATCCTCGGCCGCCGCCGGCGGTGCGTTGAGGGCTGGGTCGACGCCATTCACCAGCACCGGCTGTTGCTCGACCTCGATCGAGTACTTGCTGAAGGCGAAGGTGAGGCCGCCCGTCAGCTCGTTGGTGATCGTGTCGTACGTGCGCGCCGGCGCGATCAGGGTGCTGAGGTTGCCCAGGGCCTTGAGGCCGTGGCTGGTCAGCAGGATGCGCATGCCGTTGCCGTTGTCGAAGCTGCCGACCGGACCGATGTCATCGAGCGGATGGGTATCCCGGTACACGAGACGCTCATACGGGTTGACGCGGTCGACGATGTCGTGATCGCCGCGGATGACCCATATCTCTCCGTCCGCCGTGGACGGGAAGACGTCGCGCGCCGCCACGACGTGGCTGTCCGCGTCGACGTGGAAGCGCATCCCCTCGTGCCGCTCCCAGAAGCGGTTCGCGTCCGCCAGGAGGTCCGGTGGGCCCGCCTCCGTGGTCACGATCTCGGTGCCGATGTCCACGGCGGTGTCGGTGATCGCCACCAGCCGCGGGCTGGAGAGCTCGGTCAGGCTGAAGAACTCCACGACCGACCCTCGCAGCACGATCTCGTCGCCGACCGCAGGCAGGTAGGCGGGTCCACCGTACAGGCGCAGGATGTCGGCGAAGCCGCCCATGAAGACGAATATGCCATCCGAGCTATTCGGATCGCTGTCATCGGTGGCGCTGCTGTTCTGCACGAAGATTCCGAACTGGCTGGCGCCAGCTGACGTGCGGGCCAACGTCTTCTGCGTCACCACACCGCGGACGAAGACGGCCTGTCCCGTCCCGTTGCCCGATGCTGGCGCGAACGACGAGCGATGCGTTGCGCCGTCGACGGCGTCGCCCACCGACCCTTGCACGGCGCCGATGGTCAGGATGTCGGACACGGTGACCGTCAGCGTGCAGTCGTCACTCTGCGGCGTCGGGTCGTTGTTCGTCGCCACCACGCCGACCGTGTAGGTGCCCGCCGGCGTGGCGGCATCCACGGTGACCACTGCGGATGCGGTACCGCCACCGCTCGTCGCGGGAGTGGTTGGCCCGATGGCAATGGTGCCGGGCGTCGGATCCGGTGTCACCTCGTCGATGACGATCTGGGTGACGATGCCGTCCCCGTCAGAGGCGGTCACTTGTCGGGTGGCCGGATAGCCGGCTGCCGCGGTGAGGGTGGCGCCGCAGGACGCGATGACCGGCGACGCCGCCGAGAAGGCCTGGTTGGCGTTGACCGCGCCGAAGCTCGACGTCGCAGGTGCCGCCCAGGTGAAGGCCTCGTAAGAGAGCCCGGCGCCCTCCAGCTGGAGCGACTGGCCGAGCGGCTCGGAGCCGTTCTCTGAGACGCCGATGCTCGTGCTCATCAGGCCGTTGGCTGGGCCGCCGACGGCGGTGAATGTGCCCTCGTAGCTGAGGAACTGGACCACCGTGGTGCCGTTCACCAGCGCGATCCCATCTGGGCTGCCGTTCTGGATGCCGTTCACCGGATAGGAGAGCGAGACCGTCCCCATGCCGTTCTGCTGGTTGGGGATGACGCCGGTCAAGGCGTCAGTGTCGTACACCGCGCCATTCGCCCCGTTGTACAGGACGATGCTCCAACCGGTCAGGTCGGTCCCCGCCGGGCCGGCGACCTCGATCGCCTCGCCCGCATCGGTTCCCGTGTTGTCGTAGTGAATCTCGTTGAGGAAGACCGCTGTGGCCGCGCGCACCGGAGCGATCGTCGCAACAGTCGCAAGTCCAGCGAACAGGCTCCCGGTCAATGCGGCGGCGAGCAGTCGACGGCTCTGGAGTGAAGTGGCGAGCAGCATTGTCACAGGCTCCTTACGGCAGGTGTGACCGGTGGCTCAGGACCGGCTCGAGTCTCCGTCCACCCTAGCAAGCCGAGCGTTGCAATGCCACCCGATGCCCGTAGAAGGGCACGTCCAGGCGCTCGCGGGGGACGTGCCCTTTTCGAAGATTTGACGTTGGGAGAGGCCGCTAGTCGGCGGACAGGCTCGCCGCCACGGCGTGCGCCATGGTCGCCATTGCCTCAGCAGCGGCGGGAGCCACCCAGCTCGGGCTCATACCCATCACTTGGTTGGCGAGTGCCAAGAGCTGTGCCTGGGCGGCGGCGGGGTCTCCATTCGCCAGAAAGCGTGCCACCCGCGCCAGCCGGTCGGCAAGCAGGTGCGCCTTTCCGGCCGCGACGTCGCCTGCGGTCACGTACGCGTCGAGCATCCCTTGGAGCGCATCCAGCGTTGGATCGGACGGCACGGGTGTCGGCTCCGGTGTGGGGGTCGGGGTGGGCGTGGGCGCCGGCTCAACGGTCACGGCGAGCTGGCAGCTGGCCTGCTGCGGCGTGGCTTCGCCGTTGGTGGCGGTGACGGTCACGTCGTAGCTCCCGGCGGGAGTGGCGCTGCCGACCGTCACATCCGCGGTCGCCGCGCCGCCGGGCGCTGACGCTGGAACGACGTTGCTGATCGACACGGCGCTGGCGGGGGGTGCGACCAGGAGCGAGAAGCTCACCATGATGCCGTCAGGGTCCATGGCACTGACCGGCGCGATGACCGGTGTGCCCGCAATGGTGCTGACAGGAGGGCCGCAGCTCGCCGTCGGCGGGAAGTTGTACGGCGACGCCGGGGTCGGCGTGTGCGTTGCGTCCAGGTTGTTGCTCGTGATGACCCAGTCGCTGAGCGAGTCGGTGTCCCAGCCCGGCGGCGAGCGCCCCACCCCGGGCGGCAAGAATCCGGCAGCGTCTGGCCCGACCACGACCGGAGGATTCGGCGGAACGCCGAAGAAGAACTGATCAGCGGGCCCGGCATCGGTCACGCCAACCGCGTCGCGAACGACTTCGCCGCCGGTGAGCGGGCTGCCGACCGCCGGGGCGGTTGCCGCCTCGACGAGCGCCAGCGTCTGGCTCTGGTTCTCGAAGATCTGCTCGACGGCCTCATCGATGTCGATCGCGACATCGGGTGTCACGCCATATGGTGGGTCATCCAGCCCATCCGGGTTCCCGACGAGGTAGAAGCCATTGCCCCCGAGGTGTGCCGTCACGGCGAAGTCGAGACGGAAATCCACCATGCCCGGGCTCTGGGAGCTGTCGCCTTCCACGGCGAGCAGGGCCAGCCCGGCGAGCGACGCGCCCGGCGTCCCATACAACTCTACGAACTCGGTCGTGTCGGCGCCGGTGTGGCTGACGAGCGCCTCATTCAGGAGGACCGAATCGCCGGTCGCCGCTCGTGCCGCCTGGCCGCTCGACAGCGACCCTGCCACGACGGCGAACGTCGCCGCCACGGCGAGCACGTGAGATCCGCGCTGTCGCGAAGGGCCCATCGGTCGACCAGTTGCCTCCATGCACGCGCCGTGGCCAACCTGTGCCCACTCGGGATCGGCCGAGTCGGGCCACGGTACGGCCCGATCGTTCGGCTGCAAAGCGAGAAAGCCGTACCGTTG
>DASWIE010000074.1:0-1934 GCA_036397815.1 Candidatus Limnocylindria bacterium | reverse complement strand
GCGGTCCGTCCGGTCGTCCTGTGCGTCCTCGACGGGTTCGGGATCGGTGACGACCCTTCGGTCGACGCGGTGGCGGCGGCGCCGATGCCGACCTGGCGGCGGCTCCTGGCTGAGTGGCCCCATTGTCAGCTGGCGGCGGCCGGCGAGGCTGTCGGCCTGCCCGCCGGGCAGATGGGGAACAGCGAGGTCGGCCACCTGAACCTGGGGGCCGGCTTCCCCGTCCTCCAGGACCTGCCGCGCATCAACCAAGCCATCGCCGATGGGTCGTTCGACGAGAATCCGGCCCTGGTTGCTGCCTGCCAGCACGCCACTCGGCACGGCGGGCGACTCCACTTGCTCGGGCTCATCGGTTCCGGCGGCATCCACGCCTTCGACGATCACCTGGTCGCCATGGCCAACCTCGCACATCGGTCTGGGCTGGGTCCTGACCGGGTGCTCCTGCATGCCTTCACCGATGGGCGCGACACGCCGCCACGCTCAGCGGCCGCCCTGCTCCCCGCGCTTCTCCAGCGGCTGGCGGGTCGAGCGACGCTGGCGACCGTCTCCGGTCGGTTTTGGGCCATGGACCGCGACGCGCGGTGGGATCGAACGAGACGCGCCTATCACGCCGTCGTCCACGGCATAGGACCGACTGCAGCCGACGGGCCGGCGACGGTTGCATCGGCCTATGCGGCTGGGATCGGGGATGAGTTCATCGAACCGACGGTCGTCCTGCCTGGCGGGCGCCTGGGCGACGGCGATGCGATCGTCCACCTGAACTTCCGTGCCGATCGTGCTCGTCAGCTCACCCAGGCACTCGCGCTTCCCGACTTCTCCGGTTTCGACCGCGGGCCGATGCCCAAAGAGGTGTCGATCACGACTTTGACCCAGTACCAGGCCCGTGATGGGCTCCCGGTGCGGGTGGCGTTCCCGCCGCGGGTGGTTGACACCCTGAGCGCTCATCTGTCGCGCCTCGGGCTCGGGCAGCTGCACTTGGCCGAAACGGAGAAGTACGCGCACGTGACCTACTTCTTCAACGGCGGAGTCGAGGATCCGTTCCCGGGCGAGGACCGAATCCTTGTTCCCTCCCGGCGCGACGTGCCGACCTACGACCTCGCGCCGGAAATGAGCGCGGAGGTGATCACCGAGCGCCTCGAGGCGGCCGTGGCTAGCGGCGATTACGCGTTCATCGTCATGAACTACGCCAACCCCGACATGGTCGGCCACACCGGTAATTGGGACGCGGCTGTCACGGCGTTGGCTGTCATTGATGCCTGCCTGGCCCGCGTCGCTGCCGCTGTGCTGACCGCCGGCGGGGCGCTGGTCGTCACCGCCGACCACGGCAAGGTGGAACGCATGCGCGACGCGGATGGCCAGCCCCACACGGCGCACACCACGGCCGACGTGCCGCTGATCCTGGTGGGGGAGCCGTGGCGCAACGCCCGGCTTCGTGACGGCACCCTGGCCGACGTCGCGCCCACGATCTGCGGGATGCTCGGCATCCCCGCTCCGCCAACCATGACCGGGCGCAGCCTGCTGGCCGAGGCCGGAGCCGGATGAGCTGCTCTATACTTCGCGGCCCGTGACCGCTCTGGCCCTCGTTCAATCGATCCTGGCCGTGGCCCTCGCCGTCGCCATCCTGCTCCAGCAGCGCGGCGCCGGCGTGGGTGGCGCCTTCGGCGGCGAGGTCACGGCCTATCGGAGCCGACGCGGGATCGAACGAACCCTGTTCCGCCTGACCATCGTCCTGGCCGGCCTGTGGGTCGTCTTCTCGGTCCTCAGCCTCTACCTCCAGACCGTCTGACCCGGGTCCAGGCCTGCCCGAGGCCCGGTGCTAGAATCGCGCCGCGGTGCCGAGGTGGCGGAATTGGTAGACGCGCTAGGTTCAGGACCTAGTGACCATTACGGTCGTGTGGGTTCAAGTCCCTCCCTCGGTACCAGAAATCCGTGCCCAG
>DASWIE010000073.1:0-1769 GCA_036397815.1 Candidatus Limnocylindria bacterium | reverse complement strand
GGCGATCGAGTGGCTTGACGTGGAAGCGCTGTACGACGTCCCGGTCATTGGGCTGTTAATCCAGTTCGTCGTCTACATCGTCGACCAGTTCCCCCTGGTGGCACCGATCATCCTGACCGCGGCAGTTCCCATCGTCCTCGGTGCCCTGTGCGGATTCATGAACGAGCGGACCGGCGTGGTGAACATCGGCATCGAGGGCATGATGCTGGTGGCGGCGTTCGCCGCGTGGTGGGCGGCCTCGCTGGCAGCCCAGGTCATCCCCATGCGCGATGGCCCGCTGGGGATCACGCCCGCTCTCCTCATCGGCCTGCTGGCCGGCATCGGCGCGGCGTGCCTGGCCTCGCTCCTCCATGCCTGGCTCTCGATCAGCCTGCGGGCTGACCAGATCATCAGCGGCACCATCATCAACCTGTTCGCCTTCGGCATCACGGGCTACCTGAACATCCTGGTCAGCCAGAACGCGCCGCCCTCGGGCGGCCAGTTCGGCAGCATCCAGCTGCCCGGTGCCA
The DNA here is from genome assembly GCA_036397815.1 of Candidatus Limnocylindria bacterium. Lineage (GTDB taxonomy): Bacteria > Chloroflexota > Limnocylindria > QHBO01 > QHBO01 > DASQFY01. The sequence goes on along the minus strand of DASWIE010000073.1, from coordinate 1,260 downwards.
TCACCGCCATCCCGGTCATCGGCGTTCTCGTCGACTCGTTCATCACCGTGGGGCCGATTGCCCTGACCATGCTGATCAGCGTCATCCTCCTCCAATTCCTGCTGTACCGATCGCGCTGGGGGTTGCGGACGCGAGCAGTCGGCGAGCATCCGCGGGCCGCGGAGACGGTGGGCATCGACGTCATCAAGCTGCGTTACCGCAACGTCATCCTGGGCGGCATCTTCGCCGGCCTGGCCGGCGCGTACCTGACCATCGAGTTCGGCGACGCATTCCAGAGCGGGATGACCAACGGCCGCGGGTTCATCGCGCTGGCGGCGTTGATCTTCGGCCGATGGACGCCGGTCGGCAGCTTTCTCGGGGCGTTGCTGTTCACCGCTTCGGTGGGCCTCGAGCGATCCATCCGGATTGCCCCGCCGCCAGGCGACCTGGGGGAGATCCTCACCGCCATCCCGGGCCAGTTCTACGGCGCCCTGCCGTACCTCATCACGATCATTGTGCTGGCCGGTGTGGTGGGTCGAAGCATTCCGCCCGCCGCCGACGGGCGGCCGTATCAGCGGGAGTCGAAGGCGGCCTAGCCCGCGTCAGGACGCGACGGCGGTCGCCATGGGGGCGGCGAGGACCGAAATCCGACCGGCCACGACCCGGGACACCTCGCGCAGGGCGGCCGCGGCCGCCGAGCGATCGGCATCCGGGTGCTGGGCCGAGGTGATCGGCACCCCGGCGTCGCCGCCGGCGCGCACGGCAGGCTCGAGCGGAATGCGGCCCAGGACCTCCAGCCCCAGCTCGCGGGCCATGCTCTCGCCGCCGCCGGAACCGAACAGGTCGTGCTCCGTACCGCACTGGGTGCAGATGAAGCCGCTCATGTTCTCGACCACGCCCAGCGTCCGGACGTTGACCTTCGTGAACATCCCGATCGCCTTGCGAGCGTCGAGGAGCGAGACCTCCTGGGGCGTGGTCACGATCACCGCGCCGGACAGTGGAATGAGCTGAGCCAGCGAGAGGGACGCGTCGCCGGTCCCCGGTGGGAGGTCGATGACCAGGTAGTCCAGGTCGCCCCATTCGACGTCGCGCAGAAACTGCTGGATGGCGGAGTGGATGAGCGGCCCGCGCCAGATGACCGGGGCGTCGCCGGTCAGGAAGTATTGGATGCTGATCATCTTCACGCCGTGGCTGACGACGGGGTTGACCCGCCCCCCGACGCCGGTCACGTGGCCCTCCTGAGTGCCCATCATGAGCGGCACGTTGGGGCCGGTGATGTCG
>DASWIE010000072.1:0-4535 GCA_036397815.1 Candidatus Limnocylindria bacterium | reverse complement strand
TGGATGTGGCGGTACGCCTGCCGCGGGCCGCGCCACGGTCCCCAGAAGGTCATGAAGATCATGCGGAACGTGTAGAAGGCGGTCATGAACGCCACGATCACGCCGACGGCGTAGAAGAGCAGGTAGCCGCGGTTGAAGGCCTCGGCCAGGATCTCGTCCTTGCTGAAGAAGCCCGCGAAGATCGGGATCCCGGCCAGCGCGAGCGAGCCGATGAGCATCGTGACGTAGGTCCAGCGCATCCGGACGCGCAGGTTGCCCATGAAGCGCATGTCCTGCTCGCCGCCGGCGCCGTGGATGACCGAACCGGAGCCCATGAACAGCAGGCCCTTGAAGAAGCCGTGGGCGACGAGGTGGAAGATCGCCGCGGTCCAGGCCCCGATGCCCAGCGCGAAGAACATGTACCCCAGCTGGCTCACCGTCGAGTAGGCTAGGACCTTCTTGATGTCGTTCTGCGTCAGCGCGATGGCGGCGGCGAAGATGGCGGTGAAGACGCCGATGCCGGCCACGACCCACATGGCCGTCGGCGCCTCGGCGAAGATCGGGTTCGCGCGGGCGACCATGTAGACGCCCGCGTTCACCATGGTCGCCGCGTGGATGAGCGCGCTGACCGGCGTCGGGCCCTCCATGGCGTCCGGCAGCCAGACGTGCAGCGGGAACTGGGCGCTCTTGCCGACGGCGCCCGCGAAGAGGAGCAGGGCGATGAGGGTGATAGTGCCCTCGTCGAGGGTCCCGATCCGGTCGAAGACCTCGCGGAAGCTCAGCGTCCCGAGGTTCACCCAGATCATGAGGATACCGAGCGCGAACCCGAAGTCACCGACGCGGTTGACGACGAAGGCCTTCTTCGCGGCGCCCGCCGCGGAGGGCTTCTTGTACCAGTAGCCGATGAGCGCGTAGCTGCACAGGCCGACCGCCTCCCAGCCGACGTACAGGAGGAGGAAGTTGTCGGCCAGGACGAGCAGCAGCATGCTGAACATGAACAGGTTGAGGTAGGCGAAGAAGCGCCAGAGGCCGCGGTCGCCGTCCATGTAGCCGATCGAGTACACGTGGATCAGGAAGCCGACCGTGCTCACCACGAGCAGCAGCATCGCCGTCAGCGCGTCCACCGCGAAGCTGATCTCGATGCGGAAGTCGCCCGAGGCGATCCACTCGTAGATCGTGACCGCGTACTCGTTGCCGCCGAAGATCACCGCGGCGAAGACGACCATGCTCGCCAGCCACGACAGCCCGACGAGAGCCGTGGGCACGATCCACGACCGATACCTCGGCCGCGGCGCCCCGGGCGTCACGTGCCCGGATTGCCCCAGGCCGTCGTCGAACTCGGCGGGGATCACGCCCTGCGCCCCCTCCGCGTTGGCGAGGTCGTCGGCGTGGCCGTGGTGTGGCGAGGTGGCGCGTTGTTCCTCCTCGGTCGGGACCGATCGGAACCCGGCGTCGTCGATCGGCCCGTGGGAATCGTCGGAGTGATCCTCGGCGCCACCGTGCGTCCCGTGCGCCGGAACGTGGTCCAGGCGTGGCCCGACCACGACCGCGAACAGGAAGCCGGCGAGGGGCAGCACCGGGATGAGCGCGATGAGCAGCTCGATGGGCATCGGCTACTCCCTCAGGTCGGCGTACTGGTCGACCTCCGGGGTCTGCCTCGTGCGGATGATGGCGATGACCAGCGCCAGCCCGACGGTCACCTCCGCGGCGGCCACGGCCATGATCATCAGCGCGAAGACGGCCCCGGCGTTGTCAGCCGGCGCGAGGTACGCGTTGAATGCGACCAGGCTCAGGTTCACCGCGTTGAACATGAGCTCGATGCTGATGAGCAGGAGGATCGCGTTGCGCCGTGCCATGAACCCGAAGGCCCCGATGCTGAACAGGAGCGCCGAGACGACCAGGTAGCCCTCGAGCGATGGCATCGGTCAGTTGGCCCGCTCGTCTTCTTCCGGACGGCGCGCGAGGTAGATCGCGCCGATGATGGCGACCAGCAGCAGCAGGCTGATGATCTCGAACGGGAGCGCGTACACCGTGAAGAGCGCGGTGGCGATGGCGTCCACACCGGCGCCCACCACGTCGGCCGCGCCGCCCCAATCGGTCTGGATGACCGCCCAGACGACCAGCGCCAGGATGCCGATGGCGACCACGATCGCGATCGGAAGCTGCCGGTGGTACGGCGCTGGAACCGTCGCGTCGCCGGCCTGCGTGAGCATGATCGCGAACAGGATCAGGACGCTGATCGCGCCGAGGTAGATGAGCACCTGGGCGGCGGCGACGATCGGGGCGCCGAGCAGGACGTACATCCCGGCCAGCGACCCGAAGCAGATCATCATCGCCACGGCGGAATGGATGATGTTGCGCAGCGTGACGACGGCCACCCCGGCCCCGACCACGCCTACGGCGAGCACGGAAAAGAGGACGCCGGAAATGTCCAGGGTCGTGGGCTCCCGTTGGGTGTTCGAGCGCTCTTGCAGCCCGCCTTGGGGCTCGCCGGATTCTACCGTAGCCGCGTATGCTGCCGAGCATGCAGCGATGGGCTCGCGCCCTCCCGAGCGCGCTCCTGCTCCTGGCGCTGTCGGCCGCCGCCACGCGCGCCGCCGGTCCTCCGTTCCCAGACCCCGTTGAGGACCGCGCTGTCTACGATGAGGCCCGAGTCCTGCGTCCCGAGGTGATCGGCGAGCTGGAGAGCCGCATCGACGCGATCGAAGCGGCGGTCGGCGCCGAGATGGTCGTCTACATCCAGGTCGATCCCGGCGTCAGCGAAGATCAGAACCTGGCCAAGGCCAGGGAGCTCGTTGATCAGTGGGGGCTCGGACGTTCGGGCTTCGACGACGGACTCGTCCTGCTCGTCGGGCTCGAGCAGGACCTTGTGCACGGCAAGGTCAGCCTCTTCGGCGGCTCCGGCTTCCTGGCCCAGCACATCGACGAGGACGGTCTCCAGGCCATCGTCGACGCGGAGTTCGTGCCGCGCGCCCGCGACGGCGACCTCAACGCCGCGGTGCTCGATGCGGTGGACGCCGTCCAGGAGCGCGTCGCGCCGGGCACGGTGCCGCTGACCATGGCGCGGCTGCTCAACGCCGCAATTGGCCTCATCCTCGCACCGCTGGCGCTGCTGGCGATCCTCTGGCTATCGTGGCGGCGCTGGCGCCGCTACGGCGATGACCCCGAGCTCACCGACTCACCTTCGATCCTCATGGCCGGTCCGCCGGCGGAGATGACGCCACCCCTGGCAACCGTCGTTCGAAAGGGATCGGCGAACCAGCACAGCATCAACACACTGCTCGCCGAGCTGGCCAGCACCGGCCGGCTGACCTTCCGTAATCTCGACCGTGTCCGGAAGGTCAAGAGCGACGACGAGCCGGACCCGATGACCGATCCGGCCATCGAGGTGCACTCCCCGCCGCGCCACGATGGAGGTCTCGCCGTGCCCCAGGCTCTCGCGTGGCGGAAGCTTCAGGCGCTGGCCGACGAAGGCGCCTTCCTCCGGCGTGAGCGCCTGTGGCAGGTCAACGCTGAGCTTGCCGACGTCAAGCAGGCGCTCGACGCAGAGGCGGTCCGCCTCGGCTGGCTCGCCAGGATGCCGGGCCCGGCGATCACCTCCATGATGGCCGTCGGCATTGGGCTGATCGTCCTCGGCAGCGTCGCCATCTTCATCGGCATCGCCATCCCCATGAGCGGCGCGGTGATCCTCGGCGGAGGGCTGGCGCTCGGTGGCGCGGTGACCGTCGTCTTTGGCCGGGCCATGAGCCAGCGGACCCGCAGCGGGGCGTACGTCGATGCCATGTTGAAGGCCTACCGCCGCACGCTGCAGAAGACGATGGAGATGGCCCGCAACATCGAAGAGGTGGCCCGTCAGCCCGAGGTCGCGAAGCTGGCGGACACCCCCGACAAGGCGGTGGTGTGGGGCCTGGCGCTCGGGCTGCACGCCGAGGTCGCATCCATCCTGGAGCGCGGCCTGGATGCGCAGCGGCAGGCGACCGGCTCGCCAGTCGGCGCCTACTACCCGGTCTGGCTCGGCTCCACGACCGACTCCGGGTCATCGGGCGGGTCTGCGGCCGCCGTCGCCGGTGGAGTCGCGTATGGCTCCGGGAGCATCTTCTCCGGATCCGCGCTGCCCGACATCGGCGGAATGTTCAATGCCCTCGGCAGCGTGGGGTCCGCCCCGGCCTCGAGCTCCAGCGGGGGCGGCTTCGGCGGTGGTGGCGGGAGCGGCGGTGGAGGCGGCTCCGGCTCCTTCTAGGGCCGCCTAGCGCGTGGGTCGCTCCCGGTCGGACATCTCGAGGATGTCCAGCATCGGCAGGTCGCGCTGGTACTCGCTGAACTCGAACTCGGGCCCGCAGCGCAGGGCGTCGTACGGGCACGCATCGGCGCAGATGCCGCAGAAGATGCAGCGGGTCACGTCGAGCTGGTACGTCTCCAGGATGCGCGGCCGCGGCATGAGGGCGCCGACCGGGCACGTCTCGGCACATCGGCCGCAGGAGACGCACGGCGTCTCGTTGAGGCTGACAAAGTCGGCGGTGGTGACCAGTGAGTCGAAGCCCTTGCCGATGAAGTCG
>DASWIE010000071.1:0-2727 GCA_036397815.1 Candidatus Limnocylindria bacterium | reverse complement strand
GGCAGCGGAAGCGGGTCGCCACTGAGGCCGATCACCTGCTCGAAGAACAGGTAGAACCCGCCAAACAGGGCCAGGCCGACCGCGATCTGCCACATCCCGGCGTCTCGAAGCCGCGGATTCCCCGTCCGGAGTCCGCCCAGGAACGACCCCACGCCGGAGGCGGTGGGACCCACCAGAGCCCACGCATACGCCCAGCTCTCCCAGCGGCCGGTCATGTTCTGCCAGGCCAGGACCAGGCCGACCGTGCTGACCACCGACCCGCCGACGAGCATCCCCAGGTTGGGCAGGAACAGCCCGAGCACGAGGAGCGCGACGCCGGGGCCGATGATGAACAGCGGCCACACGTCCGCGCCCTCGAATACGTCCAGGTAGCGGACGGCGAGGAAGGCCAGACCGATGAAGATCAGGATCGCGCCCAGCACGGCGCCGGGCGGCGCCTGACGATCGACGCTCACGTGCCCATGCTACCGGTCAGGGCCGCCTCGAAGGTGGCCTCGTCCACGTTCCCACCCGTCGTCACCACGGCTGCGCGATGGCCGGCCAGCTTCCCCAGCCGGCCGGTCAGGAGAGCCGCGATGCCCAGCGCACCGCTTCCCTCCAGCCGATGGCGGGGCCCGTTCCACGCCCAGCGCATGGCGGCCGCGATGGCGTCCTCGTCTACCAGCACCACCTCGTCCACCAGTCGCCGTGCCAGGCGCAGCGTGATCGAGCCGCGCTCGATGTTGCCGGCCACCCCATCGGCCAGGGTCGGCCCGATGGGTATCCGGCGCGCACTGCCGGTGACGAGAAACGCATGCATCGGGAACGACGCCTCCGGCTGCACCCCGACCAGGCGGACGGTGGGGCTGATCGACTTGACCCACAGCCCAATGCCGCTGATCAGCCCGCCGCCGCCGACGGGGACCACCAGGGTGTCGACATCGGGCCAGTCCTCGAGGATCTCGAGCCCCACCGTTCCCTGTCCAGCCACCACCTCCGGATCGTTGTACGGCGACACATACACGGCTGCCCCCAGCTCATGGCGGCGGCGGGCCTCCAGTTCGGTGTCATCCGTGTCGCGGCCGAAGATCTCGACCGTGCATCGGTCCGTCTCGAGCTCGCGCAGGTGGGAGAGCTTGGCTGGCGACACGGATCCGCCAACCAGGATCGTGACCGCCAGGCCGTGCCGCGCGGCCGCGCGCGCGACCGCGATCCCGTGGTTGCCGCTGCTGGCCGTGACGAGCCGCGCGCCGCTGCCGGAGGCCGCGATGGATGCGACCCGGGACTCGGCGCCGCGGACCTTGAACGAGCCGGTGGGTTGGAGGTGCTCGAGCTTCAGCCGGACCTCGTCCGCGCCGCAGGCCTGGGCCAGCGCCCGCGATCCGACCAGCGGCGTTCGGCTGGCCGCATCACCAATCCGCTGCCGAGCGCGGAGGACGTCGAGGGGAGTGGGAAGTGGGGGTGCGGCCACCCCCGCAGTCTACGGCTGGCGCCGTCGGTTGCCCGTCGTCAGGACGGGTCGAGGAGGCTCCGTGTCTCCTGAGCATGCCACTCCAGGCCGCGGGTCTCGAAGCGGGCAATGGCATCGGTCAGCAGCGCCGTGTCGTTCCGCACCACTCCCAGGGCCCTCACGGCGAACGGCGCGACGTACGCGTCGGGGCGGACCCACTGCGGTGCTTCGGCCTCGATGCGGTCGCGTTCGCCGAGCAGCGCCAGGCTGTCCAGGAACGCCGCCCACAGTTCCCATGCGCCCGGTATCAACCACGCCGGCTCTACCGAATCCACCCGACGGCGCAGGTCATCCAGGTCGTGGTGAGCGATTGCCAGGCGCAGCCACCTGGCGACGGTGATCCTCCCGTAGCCGACCATGCCGATGGACTCCGCTTTGGCCACCAGGCGGGCACCACCGGCGTCGTCGCTCGTGTAGACCATGCTCAGCGCGGCAAGCAGCAGCAGGCCGACGTTGAACGGGCAGGGGGTGGCCAAGTTGGCCTCGACCGCATCCTCGACCCGCTGGGTCAGGGCACGCCCCGTCTCCCAGTCGGCGACGGCCGCCTCCAGCCGCATCCGCATGCCGAGACCGTGCACCCGGTGATGCGGCGTCAGGCCGGCCACCGTCTCCTCCAAGCGTGCCGTCACGACCCGCGCGTCGGCGAGTCTTCCGACATTCGCGTACAGGTCTGCAGTCATGAACAGGGCGTCGGCGACATGGTCCGGATCGGCGATCGCGGGGAGCAGGGCTGCGCGCTCGGACGCCACCTGGCCAGCCTCCACGAATTGACCCGTTTCCTGTAAGGCGCTCTGCACGGCTCCCAGGCCCATTGAGCGGAACTCGACGACGTCCAGCCCATCGGCGATGGCCAGCGCCGCGTGCGCGGCGGCGAGGTCATCCTGCCAATACGCCTTCGCCACGAGGGCCCTAATCCGGTACGGCGTGCCCTCGGGAGCTACCGCCACCGCCCTCTCGATCCAGCCTTCGACCAGGCTGTCATCGAGGCGCCGCTGCCACATGCCCGCTCGCTGCGCGGTCTGGAAGGCGAGTTCGGGATACACCTGCGCCTCCGGCGCCCCGAGCTCGAGGGCCGTCTGCAGGGCGGCCACGAACCCTTCGCCGTCGTACTTCAGGGCGCTTGCATGACCAATCTCGAACCACAGCGCTGCCTGCCGGGTGGGATCTGGCTCCAGCGCCACCGCCTGGCGAAGAAGGGTGAGGCCATCGTCGATCTCGTATCGGCCTACCGCGAGCTC
>DASWIE010000070.1:0-34593 GCA_036397815.1 Candidatus Limnocylindria bacterium | reverse complement strand
CCGCCGTCGTGACCCCATCGCAGCCCGCGGCGACGACCGCGCCTGGTCCGCTGGCCCTCGTGTTCGACGCGGCGGTGGGGCAGGTCGGCCGCGTCCTGAAGCCGGAAGCGGCCGCCGTCGTCGCGGTGACCTTCGGCTTCCCGCTGGTCCTGAACGTCGCCGTCGTCCTCTTCCTGCTGGTGCAGGGATGGGTCGACGCCCGCGATCCGAAGCTACGGGTCGCTCCAAGGACCGCCACCGAAACAGTGGTCGCATTCCAGGATGAGGAGCAGCTGTGATCCAGAAGCCCGACCGCGCCGACTACGCAGCGCTCAGCGACCGGATGACCTACCTGCTCGGCCTGCGCATCGCCTTCGCCGTCATCGTGCTCAGCTGGAGCGCGCTGTATCCGCAGGCGCTCGGCGCACCGATTCAGACGCTCGCGGCGATCACGGTCACCTACGTCGTCGCGTCGGTCTTCGTCGAGTGGGCTCGCCGACACGCGGGGCGTGGCGGATTCGCCCTGCTCAGCGGCCTGCTCCTGCTGGATGGCCTCTATCTCGCGTACGCGATGTACGCCACCGGCGGAACACAGAGCCCGATGCGGTTCCTTGCCTACCTGCACCTTGTGGCGGTCTCGCTGCTGGCGTCATATCGGACCGGCCTGAAGATTGCGCTGTGGCACTCGCTGCTGCTCTTCGTGGTCCTGTATGCCCAGGCGGCGCAACTCCTCCCTCCGGTGGATGTCATCCCGGGGCGCGAGGTCGCCTTTGACCGGATGCCGGTGCTGAACGTCTCAGCCTTCTGGTTGTTTGCGCTGGCGACCTCGATCTTCTCGGCCATGAACGAGCGCGAGCTCCGACAGCGGCGCGCCGACCTGCAGGCGCTGGTCGACGTCGGTGGCCGGTTGGACGAGGTCGGCGACCCGGTGCACCAGGCGCGCATCGTTCTCGACAGCCTGGCCGAGCGGTTCGACTTCGCGCGCGGCATGCTGGTCGGCGCGTCGGAGGACAAGATCGTGATCCTGGCGGCGCGCGGCGCCGCGGAGGTGCCGACCGCTGCCGTCGATCCGGACGCGATCATTCTGAAGGCCTGGGACTACCGTGAGCCGATTCCTGTGCGGCGTCTCGATGCCGCGAAGAATCCGCTGCTGGCTTGGGCGCTGCCCAACGCGCGCAACCTGCTGGTGGCGCCCATGATCGTTGACGGTCGGCCCGTCGGCGCGATCGTCATGGAGCATCGGTCCCGGACGATCTTCGGCATCGAGCGGCGGGTCACGTCCGTGCTCGGGCAGTTTGCCGCCGTCGCGGCCCTGAACCTCCGCAACGCGGTGCTCCTGCAACACGTGCAGGACCTGGCGGAGCGGGACTCATTGACCGGGGCGGCCAACCGCTACACGTTCCAGATGAGCCTGGAGCGCGTGATCGAAGCCAGCCATCATCACGACACCCCTGCGTCCGGAATGGTCACGGCGGTGCTCTTCATCGACCTCGACGACTTCAAGGTCGTGAACGACACGCTCGGCCACGCGGCCGGTGACGCCCTGCTGGTGGCGGTCACCGAGCGGATCTCCGGACTCGTGCGCCAGGGTGACCTGGTCGCCCGCCTGGGTGGCGACGAGTTTGCGATTCTGACCGATGACGACCCCGAGCTGACCCGTTCGCGGTCAATGGCCGACCGGCTCGTCCGCGACCTGCGGGTCCCGTACCTGATCGGTACCGATCCGGTCACCGTCACGGCCAGCATCGGCATTGCGAGCGCGCGGGATATCACGGAGTCCGCATCGGACGTCGTTCGCAACGCCGACGTGGCGATGTACATGGCCAAGGCGAACGGAAAGTCGGGCTTCGCGATCTTCGACCCGGGCATGCATGCTGCGATCCGCGAGCGCCACGAGCTCGGCGCGCAGCTGCAGCGCGCGGTCGAGTTGGATCAGCTGCGCCTCGAGTTCCAGCCGATCGTGGCCCTTGCATCCGGCGCCACCGCCGGCGTCGAGGCGCTCGTCCGCTGGGATCACCCGGAGCGCGGCATGGTGCTGCCCGGCCAGTTCATCGAGATCGCGGAGGAGAACGGCGCCATCCTGCCGATCGGCCGCTGGGTGCTCCAACAGGCGTGCCAGCGCGCGGGGGCGTGGCGGCGCAGCGGGCTCACGCCCGCGGATCTCTTCCTCTGCGTGAACGTCTCAGCACGCGAGATCCAGCAGCCAGGGTTCGTGGACGCCGTCGCAAACACGCTGCGAGAGGCGGGGATCGAGGCCAGGACACTCATCCTCGAGATCACCGAGACCGCCTTGCTGAAGGCGACGCCGCCCACCGTCGCAACGCTGAGCTCGCTGCGTGAGCTGGGCGTGCAGATCGTGATCGACGACTTCGGCACCGGCTACTTCTCGCTCAGCCACCTTCGCCAATTCCCGGTCGACGCACTCAAGATCGCGAGCGAATTCGTGCAGGACGTGGAGGTCGATTCCCGTTCGTCCGCGCTGGCCGGCGCCATCGTGGCGCTATCCGAATCGCTGAAGATCGTGACCGTGGCCGAGGGGATCGAGACCGGCGAGCAGGCCGAGCGCATGCGATCGCTTGGCTGCGTCTACGGCCAGGGATACTACTTCGCGCGACCGCAGACGGAGGTCCAGCTGAGCGAACGCCTCCGGACTGAGGCCTCGTCGGCAGGCGCACCCGAGCAGACCGCGGCCACGCCGCGGATCCGAGGCCGAGCTCGCGAGAAGCGCGTGACGGATCGCCGGGCCCTTCCCGATGCAGGAGCGGCCTAAAAAAGGGATCGCCCAAGTCGGAGTTGAGGGCGGACCCCGGCTCGACAACGCTGGAGCGCGCGATGCGCACTCGCCTACTTGTCGGAAGTGTCGTGCCGGGTGCGACGGGGCAGGACTATCGATTGATTCCATCCCTGCGGGGCGCTGCTATGGTCTCGTGGGGGAGGTTAGGTTCCGCGCGCCTGCGCGAGGGCGCCGGCTTGGAGGCTGTACAACTGGCGAAGCTGCCCGTCCCGGTACCGCGGTACCGCAGCATCGCATCCTTCCAGCGGGGGAGCCCAAGGCGGCGCGTTCGCCACCTCTCGCCGATCGCGCTCCTCGCCGTGGCCCTGGGCGTCGCAGTCATCAATCCGGGTGGCGCACACGCCGCCACCCGCACGTGGAGCGGGCTCGGCGTGACCAACAACTGGTCCGAGGCGCTCAACTGGTCCGGCCTCCTCGTCCCCGCCGCGGGCGACATCGTGGTCTTTGACGCCACGAGCACCAAGCCCTCAACGATTGATGTCACCACGTCGGTCCTCGGAATCGCCATCAACGCCGGCTATACCGGCACGGTCACACAGGCGGGAGGCTCCGCCCTTACGGTCGGCGCCAGTGGCTTCGCGCAGGGCGACGGAGCCTTTGCCGGGGGCAGCTCCGCTATCACCGTGAACGGGGGATTCACGCTCAGCAACGGGACATTCACGAGCACGACTGGCACGCTGCGGGTGACAGCCGCCTTCACCCGAACCGGAGGCACCTTCACCCCGAACGGGGGAACGGTCTCGTTCTCGACGTCGGCTGCCACCATTGACCTCGGCGGTGCCCTGAGCTTCAACCATGTCACGTTCCTGTCGGGAAACAAGACCATTGCCGCCGGCACGACCCTGATCGTCGACGGCAACCTGACGCTGACCGCCGGCAGCATGAACCTCGGCACCCTCTCGGCCCGGGGTGCCATCAGCCAGGCCTCGACCTACGCCGGCGGCACCGCCACCCTGCAGATCGACGGCACCGCCGACCAGACCTTCACCGGCGCCGCCACCCCCACCGCCGGCGCGTTGCCGAACCTGGTCATCGCCAAGCCGTCCGGCACGCTGACCCTGGCCGGCACGCTGCGCACCGGCCGCAACTGGACCTACCAGAGCGGCGCCCTCGACCCGACCGGCAGCACGGTCGTGTTCGCCGCCACGCTGACCATCAGCGGCAGCCACGCCCTGGACAACGTCGAGCTGCGGGCCGGCACCATCACCATTGCCGCCGGCACGACCCTGACCGTCGACGGCAACCTGACGCTGACCGCCGGCAGCATGAACCTCGGCACCCTCTCGGCCCGGGGTGCCATCAGCCAGGCCTCGACCTACGCCGGCGGCACCGCCACCCTGCAGATCGACGGCAGCGCCGACCAGACCTTCACCGGCGCCGCCACCCCCACCGCCGGCGCGTTGCCGAACCTGGTCATCGCCAAGCCGTCCGGCACGCTGACCCTGGCCGGCACGCTGCGCACCGGCCGCAACTGGACAGTGACATCCGGTAGCGTCGACCCGGGAACGAGCCTGGTGGTCCTGGTCGGCACCCAGCTCATCAGCGGTTCCGTCATCCCGTTCCACGACCTGACTGTGAATGGGGGAGGCGCCAGCTTGACGACCTCGGGCCAGATCATGGTGGATGGGACGCTCGCCCTGGTCCAGGGAGTACTGAATGCGGGATCGGGAACCGTCAGCATCGGTCCAACCGGCACCGTCGTTCGCACGGCGGGGCACGTCGCTGGCGCCTTGCGCAAGCCTGTCCCGATGGGCACCGGTGTCGTCATCACCTTCGAGGTCGGCGACACGGCCGCCTACACGCCAATCAGCCTAACCTTCGGATCCATCTCAACGCAAGGCTCGATGGTCGCCAGCTCGATTCCCGGGGACCATCCGGATGCCGCCGCATCGGTCATCAACCCCGCTGCCAGCGTCAACCGACACTGGGTCCTGCGCAACGAGGCGGCCGCCTTCGACACCCTCGACCTGACGTTGACGTTCGTTGTGGGGGACGTTGATCCCGGCGCCCGGACCGACCGCTTCGTGGTCGGCAAGCGCGACGCCACCTGGAGCGCCCCAACCGTGGGGGCGGCTCTGCCCACCAGCATCACCGCCATGGCGATCACGTCCCTCAGCGAGTTCGCTGTGGGAGAGCAAGCCGCGAACGACCCAGCGCCGGTCCCGAGCCCGTCCTCGCTGCCAGCGCCAACACCGGTGCCGGCCACTTCCAGGCTTCCCAACACCGTCGGCGAACACGGGAGTGGGAGTGGCGGCGGATCGCCTGTCCTGCTGTGGTTGCTGCTCGGCGGAACGACCGCCCTGGGCGTTGTGAACGTCGCAGCCCGCCGCCGGCGGCACCGCTGATCCCCGCGAGGCTCGCGCCCCGTACTTTCCGGAGATAGGTGTACTCCGGTTCAGTTGGCTTGCGTTGGAGTCAATGCATCCCGCTGAGGTGATGCAACCCGCCGACGCGCGGCCAGCCGACGCCTGCCCCTGGCCAAGCGCGCCGGCCGAGACCGGGTCGTATCGGCCTAGCTCACGTCCCTTTGACCGGCGGGGTGAGCCGTTCCGCCAGCCACCCGATCGCCATGGGGTAGCGCCAATCGGTACCGCCGTGGGTGCCGTCGAACAGCTCGAAACGCACCACCGGCGCGGCAACGCCGATTCGCTCGAGCTCCTGGCGGAAGGCCTCGGCCCCCAGGTCCAGGAAGAACTCGTCGCTGCGGCCGGCATCGATCCAGATCGCGCGCTGGGCGCGCAACGCCTCCGCGCGGCGCGGTGCCATGCGGACCGGATCGTTCTCGAGCCATCGGTCCCAGACGTCGGGGATCAGCCTTCCGGTCGTAATCTCGAACGGCAGCCGGACGGTGCCGTCGGCATCGGTCGAGTAGCAGGCGGCCATGCACCAGGTGTTGAGGAGGGGACCATCGGTCTTGCGGGACTGGCCGGATCGTGAGCGGAAATCGGCCCAGAACTCTTCGAAGCTGTCGTACGGCACGTCCCGCAGGGCCCGCGCCGCCTCCCGCAGGTCGGGGCCATAACAGACCTCGAACAGCGCGTCGCCGGCGTGCGTGGCCAAAGCGTTGAACAGGTCGGGACGCAGCATGGCGGTGACCATGGCGCCGTACCCGCCGCTCGACTTGCCGGCCACGCCGCGATGGGCCGCGGCGGCCAGGGTGCGGTAGCGGGCATCGACGAAGGGCACGACCTCCTCGCACAGGTAGGTGTGGTACCGACCCGTGCCGGGCGAGTCGAGGAACTGGCTGCCGCCGTAGCGCGTCCAGGCGTCGACATAGATGACGATCGCCGGGGTCGCACCCGGCGAGGCGAAGTGGGCGTCCACCCCCTCGGGCATGTTCGGGCTGAAGGCGCGCCGGTTGCGCCACATGTCGACCTGTCCGGTCAGACCCTGGAGCACGTAGATGCTCGGGAAGCGGCGCGCCGGGTCGTCGTCGTAGCCGGGCGGCAGCTGCACGAGCAGTGGACGTCGGTGCGGGTCGCCCAGCGGGTTGCCGGTGAGCGCCTGGCTCTCGATCCAGTGCTCTTCCAACCGGCCGCGAAACGGGTAGACCCACGGCTCCATCGTCAGGCCGTCTCCCCGGCGATCTCGATCATCGACACCCGACGGATCGCAAGCGCCGTGGCTGTGACGACCACGACAGCCGCCATCACCGAGGCGGTCCCCAGATCGAGCTGGGCGTCGAAGACCTCGGGCGGCACGTCCGCGAACAGATCGGCGTAGGCGAGCGTGATCTGGCGGACGCTGAAGGTCCGCGTCCCGGCGAACAGCCCGGACAGCACGCCCTCCCAGATCAGCACGTAGCCGAGGCCGAAGACGAGGGCCCTGGCGGTGGTCAGGCTGAGCGCGACGAACAGGGCCGAATACAGGACTGAGCCGATGGCCGCGGCGCCCACGAATCCGAGCACGACTCCGTCGCCGAGGCCACCGGCGGCGATGAGACCGGCCAGCAGCATCGGGCCGCACGTCACCAGGATCGCGCACCCTGACGCGACGACCAGCTTGGTGAGCAGGATCGCGCCACGGCGGATCGGCTTGGCCAGCAGGTAGACCGCGGTCCCATCCTCCAGCTCCGACCCGATGGCGCCGGTTCCGAAGAGGAGCGCGACCAGCGGCATCAGCACCGCAACGCCCAGGTTGGCGAGCAGCTGAGCGGTGAACGGCAGCGCCCTCGACTCGTCTCCGGCCAGCCGGAAGACGAGGGCCACGAGGACCAGCACGCCGCCAAGCAGCAGCAGGAGAAGGGTCCGTCGCCGGCTCAGCAGCTGGCGGAGGGTGATGCCGGCGATCACGCCGTTCATGGCGGGCAGCTCATCGGCGCACGAGGTAGCTGAAGACCGATTCGAGCGACTCGTCGGTCGGCCGCAGCTCGTGCAGTCGGATGCCGGCCCGGCGCGCGACGCCGGCCACCGCACGGCTGAACGCACCGAAATCCGCCGTCCGCACGGTCAGCAGTCCGTCGGACAGCTCCACCCCGCCGATCGTCGGCTCGCGCAGGAGCGCCGCCGCGAGGGCGCGGTTGTCGGTGGAGCGCAGCGTGAAGGTGTGCGGTCGATCGGTCATCAGGCGCCGGATCTCGCGAAAGTCGCCGGACGCTGCCAGCCGGCCGGCCACGATGACCAGCACGCGTTCGGCGACGCGCTCGACCTCCTCCAGGATGTGGCTCGAGAACAGGATGGTGCGGCCATCGGCCGCCATGCGGCGCAGCAGGTCCATCATGTGCAGCCGCTGGCGTGGGTCCATGCCGTTGAACGGCTCGTCGAGCAGCAGGATCGGCGGCTCGTGGACGAGCGCGGCGGCAACCTTGGCCCGCTGCCGCATTCCCTTCGAGTAGGTGCCGATGGGCCGATCCTGGGCGTCGTTGAGCTCTACCTGGCCGATGGCGCGGGCGGTCGCCACCTCAGCGTCTGCGGACGTCATCCCCTGAAGCCGGGCGTTGGCGCGCACGAACTGGCGGCCCGTGAGGAAGGGGTAGACAGCCTCTCGCTCGGGCACGAGCCCGATGGAGCGGTACATCTCCGGACGCCGCCACGAAGGCGCGCCGGCTACCGTCACCGCGCCCGATGAGGGCGCCAGGAAGCCGGCCATCATGTGAAGGATCGTCGACTTGCCGGCGCCGTTCGGACCGAGCAGGCCGGTCACGCCGCCGTCGAGGCGGAAGCTGACGTCGTTCACCGCCACCACGTTGCCGTACCAGCGCGAGGCGTTGGCCAGCTCGATGGCCGGTCCGGCAGGCGTGTCGGTCACGCCGCGATCCGGCGGTAGCGCCACACGACCACGGCCGTGCCGATGAGCACGATGGCCAGCTCGATCGCTCCGAACCACCACAGGGCAAGGCCGCTGTCGTGGACGGGCGACTCGGCGATCGTTGCCCCGAGCAGCCAATCGCGGGTCCCGTCGATGATGACGAACGGGTCGATCAGCGGCGCCAGTCGGGCGATGGTTCCGGTAGTCGCCTCTCCAAGGATGGCGCCCACCGCGGCAGACACGACGAAGACGGCGATGATCGCGCCGGTTGCGTACGCGCGACGCGGCGTGTAGGCAGCGATCGCCATCCCCAACGCCGCCAGGGGAAGGGCGAAGAGGACCGGCGCGCCGATGACCTGCGGCAGGTTCTCGAGCTGGTCGCCGAAGGCCTGCGGCACGTCCGCAGCCAGCAGCACCTTGCCGACGAACAGGACGAGCATGGGCACCAGGGCCAGGGCGAACAGCGCGGCGGCGAACGCGCCAAGCTTGGCGAGCGCGTAGTCGCTGCGCAGCAGGGCGTGGCTGAAGTAGAGGGAGAGGACGCGATTGCGCTGGTCGGAGCTGACGAGCTCCGGGGCCTGGGCGGCGACGAAGAGGGCGACCAGGATCCCCAGGTTCCACAGGTAGTCGTCGTAGCTGAACGGGGTGGGAGCGCCCGGTACGAGCGCCGAGATGGCGACCACCACCGCCGCCGGCGCCACCAGGAAGGCGCTGAGCCCCCACGGCACGATCTTGGCGCGGCCACTCCGCTTGAGCCCGAAGGCCGAGCGCAGGCTGGCCCAGAAGAGGGTCGAGACCGCGGCGCGGCGGCCAAGGCGCGGGCCGTCGTAGCCGCGGTAGCCGAGGTCGTAGATCGCGCCGGTCGCGCTCTCCCGCGCGGCGACAGCGGGCTCACGCAGCGTCAACGGAACGCTCCTCGGATCGTTCCTCGGCGCGGAAGAGGTCTTCGAGCCGGTGACGACGCTGCTCCAGCCGGACGAGCGCCAGGCCGAGGTCGTCGATCGCGTCGCGGACCAGGTCGTAGGGTCGCTCGTCCGGGCAGTCGACCAGCACCGTGCGGCCTTCGACCTTGGCCTGCAGGCCGGCATCGGTCAGGCGGGTGGCCAGCGCAGCGGCGCCCTCCTCCACCTCCACTCCCAGTGTGCCGGTGCGCTCCGTGAAGCTCGCGATCGGGGCGGCGCGCAGCAGCTTGCCGGCGTCGATCGCCAGCAGGAAGGTGCACACGCGCTCGATCTCGCCCAGCAGGTGGCTGGCGACGATGGACGCGATGCCGAACTCAGTCCCGGTGCGCTTGACTAGCTCGAGCATCTCGTCGCGTCCGGCCGGGTCGAGCCCGTTGGTCGGCTCGTCGAGGAGCAGCAGCTTCGGGTCGTGGACCAGCGCCTGCGCCAGCTTGACGCGTTGCTTCATGCCGGTCGAGTAGCCACCGATTGGCCGATAGCGCTCCTCGTAGAGCCCCACGTGGCGGAGCACTTCGGCCGTTCGTTCCCGGGCCGCCGCGGCCGGCAGGCCAGCCATGCGGCCCATGTGGCTGACGAACTCGGTGGCCGATACGTCGGTGGGCAGGCAGTCGTGCTCGGGGAGGTAGCCGACGAACTGGCGGATATCGGTTCCCTGCCTGATCACGTCCATGCCGAGGACCGTGGCCGATCCGCTCGTCGGCGGCACCAGGCCGAGCAGGATCTTCAGGAAGGTGCTCTTGCCGGCACCGTTCGCGCCGACCAGGCCGATGATGCCCGGCTCGACCTCGAGGGTCAGGTCATCGAGCGCGGTGACGTGCGGCCCGTAGCGTTTGGTGAGTGCCTGGGCGGCGACGAGGGGCATGCGCGTGGAGTGTACCCGTCGGCCACGCTCGGCCGCCGCGCGCAACGATGATGGTACTGACGGTGGGAGCGGGCGTACCACGGTCACATGGCCCGTTGCGTGCCCGCGCCGGTACGGTACGCCCATGCGTCATGCCGCGACCGCCAGGACGATGCCCGGGGACGCGCCATCGCTCATCGCCGCAACGCTCCAGCAGGTCTCCGAGCATGCGATGGAGGCGATCGTGATGATGGCCAGCGACGGTCGGGTCTCCGGCTGGAACGGCAGGGCCGAAGCACTCTTCGGCTGGTCCGCCGCCGAGGTGGTCGGCCTGCCGCTTGCCGACCTGATCGTCCCCGCACGGTTCCGCGCTCGCCACCGAGCCGGGCTGGCGAGCTACCTGGTGACGGGCAAGGGTCGCGTGCTGGAACGCCCGCTGGATGTCAAGGCGCAGCGGCGCGACGGCAGCGAGGTCCCCGTGCAGCTCTCGATCACGGCCCTGGGCCAGGGGAGCGGCGTGGTCTTCGTTGGATTCATCCGCGACGTGAGCGCGCAGCGAGCGGTCGAGTCAGCGCTGCGCGAGACGGAGACGCGATTTCGAACATTGATCGAGCACCTCCCGGGGATCGCCTATGTGGATGAGCTTGGCGGAGTCGGCCGCTACGTCAGCCCCCAGGTGGAGTCGATCCTCGGCTACACCGCCGACGAGTGGCTGGCCGATCCGGAGCTCTGGAACCGAATCCTGCACCCCGAGGACCGTGAGCGGGCGCAGGCTCAGCTGGCCGCCGGCGAGGCGGCGGGTGGGTCCTTCACCTACCTCTACCGGCTGATCGCCCGCGACGGCCGGACGGTCTGGATCCGCGACGAGGCGAGCGTCCTGCCCGAGGAGAACGGCACCCTGGCCATCCACGGTGTGATGTTCGACGTCACGCGCGAGATCGGCGCGCAGGCCGACCTGCGGCTCGAGCTGGCCGAGCGCCAGCGGATCAGCGAGGCGCTCCGCCGTCTGCCGGCCGGCAGATCGGCCCACGAGACGGCCAGCGCGGTCTGCAACGAGCTGATCCGGCTTCCGCACGTCGAGATGGCGGCCGTCTACGAGTTCGCCCACGAGGGATCCGTGATCCCGCTCGGCCAGGTGGTTCCGCCCGACGGCCCGACCAAGGTCGGCCAGGCGCTCCCGGCCGAACGGGCAGCCTACCTTCGCGAGAGCGCCACCGGACCGTGGATCGACGAATGGCGCCCGCACGCCCAGGACTCTGCTTATCAGCGGGCGTGGCACCGCCTGGGCCTCACGGTCGCGGCCTACGTGCCGTTCGGGACCGGCGAGACGACGCATGGCCTGCTGGTGGTGGGAACCACCCAACCAATCACTTCGGCCGAGGCGGCCCGTTGGCTGCCGAGCGTGACCGAGATCGGATCGGTCGCGGCCGCGCTGCTGGTGCCGGAGCTCGGCTCCCGACGCGCGCAGGACATGACTCGTTCGCAGATCGCGCGGATCATCACGAACCGCGAATTCCACGTGGTCTTCCAACCGATCGTGCGCCTGGGCGACGGCACGATCGTCGGCTTCGAGTCGCTGATCCGGTTCGCCGACGGCGTCCCGCCCGAGCGGCGATTCGCAATGGCCGAGGCGGTCGACATGGGGGCCGACCTCGAGGTGGCCACCGCGCGCGCCGCCCTGTTGGCGGCTGCGGATCTGCCGGCCAGAGCCTGGGTCAGCGTCAATGTCTCCCCGTCGCGGCTCGGCGATCAGCGGCTGGTGCGCCTCGCGTCGCTGGCCAAGCGACGGCCGGTGGTGCTGGAGATCACCGAGCGCCTGGCGATCGAGGACTACGCGGCGGCGCGCGACGCGCTGGACCGCATCAGCGGGTCGGTCGACGTGGCGGTCGACGATGCGGGCGCGGGGTTCTCGAGCCTGCGGCATATCATCGAGCTGCGCCCGCGCTATGTGAAGCTCGACCTTCATCTCGTCCGCGGGGTGGAGGGCGACCCGGCGCGCCAGGCCCTCATCGCAGGGATGGTCTACTTCGCGCGCGACACCGGGTGCCTTTTGATCGCCGAAGGTGTCGAGAAGGCGGCAGAGCGCGACACGCTGCGGCGCCTTGGGGTTCCGTTCGGACAGGGCTTCCTGTTCGGCCGCCCCTCCCCTGCCGCCGCGTGGACGGCCGCGCCCGAGGCAAGCCCCACGCCGTCGCGGCGTCGCAACGTGACCGCTTCCATCGACTAGGCCCGCCGAGGCCGCGCTAGGCTTCGCAACCTGATGAGTGGGCGCGACCTGACGGCGCTGATCCTGACGAACGAGTTCCCGCCGGCGGTCTACGGCGGGGCGGGCATCCACGTCGCCGAGCTCTCACGCGAGCTTGGCGAGCGCATCGGCCTGGACATCCGCACCTTCGGCGACCAGGACGAGGCGACCGATGGGCGTCGGGTGCGGGGCTATCGCCCGGAGCACAGCCTTGCGCGGTCCGACGAACGGATGCGTCGCGCCTGGAGCGCGCTCTCGCGCGACCTTGCGATGGCGATCGACGAGGTCGACGCCGACGTGGTGCATTGCCATACCTGGTACACCCACCTGGCCGGGATCCTGGTCAAGCAGGCCTATGGCATCCCGTTGGTCATCACCGTTCACTCGCTCGAGCCGCTCCGCCCGTGGAAGCGCGAGCAGCTGGGCGGTGGCTACGACGTCTCGACCTGGGTCGAGCGCACCGCGCTCGAGTTGGCGGATGCGGTGATCGCGGTCAGCCAGGGCACGCGTGACGACGTGCTGCGGCTCTTCGACGTGGCGCCCGAGCGGACCCACGTCATCCACAACGGGATCGACGCCGGCTTCTTCTCGCCAGATCCGGCGACCGATGCCCTGGAGCGCTACGGCATCGACCAGACCGTGCCGTATGTCCTGTTCGTCGGACGCATCACCCGTCAGAAGGGGATCGTGCACCTGGTGCGCGCCATCGGCCACCTCGACGCGGGGATCGGGGTGGTGCTGTGCGCGGGCCAGCCAGACACGCCGGAGATCGGGCGCGAGATGGAGGAGGCGGTCAGCGCGGCGCGTGGGACCCACCCGAACGTGGTCTGGATCCCGGAGATGGTGAGCCGCGAGGCGGTGCGTCAGCTCTACAGCCACGCGGCGCTGTTCGTCTGCCCATCGGTCTACGAGCCGTTCGGAATCATCAACCTGGAGGCGATGGCCTGCGAGCGGCCGGTGGTTGCGACCGCGGTGGGTGGCATCCCGGAAGTGGTGGTCGACGGCGAGACGGGCGCGCTCGTGCCGCTGGAGCTGAGTGCGGATGACCCGATGTCGCCCGCCGACCCCGACCGATTCGCGCGCGACCTCGCCGCGGCGGTGAACCCGCTGATGGCCGATCCCGACCTGCGGGCGCGAATGGGCGCCGCCGGGCGGCGTCGCGCCGTGGAGCGATTCAGCTGGTCGTCGATCGCCGATCAGACGGTGGAGCTCTACCGCTCACTGCTTCGTACCGAGGCTGGCGACCCGCGGCCCGGGGTTGCGCCCCGACGGGTCTAACAGGGAACGAACCGCTGATTGGGGTCGCTGCCTGCCCCGAAGTTGCGCCACGGCGGCTACGCAAGGGGGCGAGCCGGCCTTCTCTTCCCGGTTGGATCCGCCCTGACGCAACTCGTATCCTCGGCCGACGGTCACGATTCGTAGTTGGAGGTCAGTATGCCCGTCACCTTTCAGCACCGGGCGCATCCACGAATCGCGGAGCGGAAGCGGGTCGGCCCGGCGACTACCGCTGCTGAGCACGTGGGGGCCAACGGACGAATCGCGCTGGCGCTCACGACCGCGGTCGGCACGATGTGGTGCGCCTACGCCTTCGCGATGCTCGCACTGGTGGTCCTCCCGCAGGCGATCGCGGGTGGGCTGCTCACGTTGGTGCAATGGGTCAGCCAGACCTTCATCCAGCTGGTGATGCTGTCGGTCATCATGGTTGGCCAGAACGTCCTCGGGCGCGCGTCCGACAAGCGCGCCGCGATGACCTACCAGGATGCCGACGCGACGTTTCACGAGGCCGAGCAGATCCAGGAGCACCTGCTGGCGCAGGATCGGGCGATCGATACGCTGCTCGAGAAGGTCGAGAAGCTGGAAGCGTCCGTCGCCCGCTCTTGATAGGGCTTCACTGGCGGCGCCGCCGGTGGGAACACGAGGCGATCGTATCGGCCAAATTCGAGGTTCAGGATGGCTGTCGCGATCGCCACGCGATCCCGGCGGCCATGCCGGCGGCCGAAACGCATCCAACTTCGCCGTTACGGTCACGGAGCGTTCCTTGTGAGCGGCTCCGCGTCCGCGGACTTGATGTTGAGTCGTTAGCATCGCGCCAATGACCCACGACACGTCCGCCGCTGCCGCGGCGCATCGGACCGGCCTGCCCGGGGCCCCGATCATCGTTGCACGTGACCTGCGCAAGCGGTACGGCTCGCTGCAGGCGGTCGACGGCGTGAGCTTCGAGGTGGCCGAGGGCGAGGTCTTCGGCATCCTCGGCCCCAACGGCGCCGGCAAGACGACCACGCTCGAGATGATCGAGGGGATGCGGGCCATCGACTCGGGCAGCGCCGTGGTGGACGGCATCGACGTCAGCGCCGACCCGCGTGGCGTGAAGGCGCGCATCGGCATCCAGCTGCAGGCGTCCTCCTTCTTCGACGAGCTGAACCTGGTGGAGCTGCTGGACCTCTTCGGCCATCTCTACGACCGCGACGTGGACGCCATGGCCCTCCTGGCCCAGGTCGAGCTGACCGAGAAGGCGCGCTCGCAGGTGCGCACCCTGTCCGGCGGGCAGAAGCAGCGCTTCAGCATCGCCAGCGCGCTGGTCAACGAGCCGCGCGTGCTCTTCCTGGACGAGCCGACGACCGGGCTCGACCCGCAGGCCAGGCGGCACCTGTGGGGATTGGTGCGCGCGATCAGCGCCCGCGGCCACACCGTGGTGCTCACGACTCACTACATGGAGGAGGCCGAGGAGCTCTGCGACCGGGTGGCGATCATGGATCGTGGCCGCATCGTGGCCCTCGACCCGCCGGAGCGGCTGGTCGACGCGCTCATCGGCCGGGGCTTCACGAAGGCTCGCGTCGAGCGGCTGGCCAACCTCGAAGACGTCTTCCTTGACCTGACCGGGCACGACCTGCGTGAGGGCGACTGACCGATGCGCCCGTTCGGCCTCCGGCTCGGGATGCTGTGGGCGCTCTTCGTGGCCAGCGTCCTGATGTTCGTGCGCAACCGGGCGGCCGTCTTCTTCAGCCTCTTCCTGCCGCTCATCATCATGCTCATCTTCGGCGTGCTGAACTTCGAGGGCAGCACCACCATCGAGCTGGGTCTGGCCGACGAGGCGCAGAACGAGGCGAGCCAGCGGCTGGCGGGCGGCCTCGCCGCGTACGACTACCTCGAGCTGTCGAGCGGGACGCGCGATGCCCAGCTCGCAGCGCTGGAGGCGGGCGACCTCGACTTCGTCCTCCTCATTCCGCCCGGCTTCGACCCGCAGCCGGGCCAGGCGACCGGCCTGGTGGCGTACGCCTCCACGGCAGATCCCCAGCAGTCCCAGGTGGGCCAGGGCCTGCTGCAGCAGGCCGTCGGCCAGGCCGTCTTCGCGCCGCCGGGCGGCGCGCCGGGTGGCGGGCTTGGCCCGCCGCCGGTCAACTTCGAGTCCGTGCAGTCCCGCGACCTTGGCTACATCGACTTCCTGGTGCCGGGGATCGTGGGAATGACGGTCATGCAGCTCGGCCTGTTCGGCGTCGCCTTCGGGTTCGTGCACCTCAAGCGCACCGGGGCCCTGCGACGTCTGTTCGCCACGCCCACCTCGCCGGCCTACTTCCTGGCGGCGCAGGTCGGCTCGCGCCTGATCATCGGCTTCGTGCAGGTCGCAATCCTGTTCGGCATCGGGATCTGGTTCGGGCTGCAGATGTTCGGCGACTACGCCACCCTGGCGGTCATCGTCCTGCTCGCCTCGATGATCTTCCTGGCGGTGGGCTTCGCGATCGCAGGGTGGGCGAAGAACGAGGACCAGGCGGCGCCGGTCGCCAACCTGGTCAGCCTGCCGATGATGTTCCTCTCCGGCGTCTTCTTTCCGCGCGACGCGATGCCCGAGTTCCTGGCCAACGTCACCCAGTTCATGCCCCTCACCTACGTCAACGAGGCGCTGCGCGCCGTCGTGAACGAGGGCGCCGGGCTGGCGTCGCTCGGACCTCAGCTGCTCGGCATGCTGGTCTGGGCGGCGATTACCTTCGTGCTGGCGGTGCGCCTCTTCAGCTGGGAGTGACGCGCGCCATCAGCGCCAGGGTGTTGCCCTCGCCGTCCTCGAAGAAGGCCATCCACTCCTCGACGCCCGTCTCGTCGTCGGTGTAGATCAGGTGCGGGGCGCCGTTGAATTTCACGCCCCGCTCGCCGAGCGCGCGGTGGGCGGCCGCCACGTCGTCGACCAGGAAGTAGAGGATGGAGCCGGGGCGCCAGTCCGCCTCATCCTTGTGGTGAAGGTAGATCCGGGTCCCGCCGGCGTCGAAGAAGACGAGATCACCGAAGGTGAAGAGGTGGGGCAGGCCGAGGGCGTCACGGTAGAAGCGTTCGGCGCTCTCCACGCCGCGGATCGATAGCGAGACCTGGCCGATCGGGCCGAGACGGACGGCTGTCGTGGATGCCATGGCGGGATGGGTCCTCCTACGGGCGAGTGGACTGGTGGCGGGGTAGCCGGGCCAGTGGCGGAGCTCGGGGCTGCGCACGCCGAGCTTGCCGGCGATGTTCGCCAGGTGGTACTTCACCGCATCCAGGCTGGTGCCCCGGAGGCGGGCGATCTGGCGGCGGCTGACGCCATGGCGTACGAGGTTGAGCACCTCCCACTCGCCGGGCGTCAGCACGTCCGGGGAGGGTGGTCGGCCACGGCGTCGGGTTGCCATCTCCTGATTACCCTACCCCCGCCCGGGCTGAATTACCCTCCCCCCACCCGCCCAGACCGATGGTGCGGCTGGCGAGGGGGTTACCATGCGACCGCATGCGAGTGGTGGACGTCATCGTCCGCGCGGAGTGGATGGCCATCTTCGTGGCCGGCGCGCTCGGCTACCTGGCGATGGGCGGCCACCCGCTGTTGCTCCTGCCCCTCCTGCTTGCCCCGGACCTGTCGATCGTCGGCTACCTGGCCGGCCCACGCGTCGGGGCGATCACCTACAACAGCGTCCATAACCTGGTCGTCGCCCTCGCCGCGCTCGTCACCGGCTGGTTCCTGCCGTTGGCATGGCTGGCCCTGGCCGGGGCGATCCTGTTCGCCCACGTGGGGATGGATCGCACCCTCGGCTACGGTCTCAAGCTGCCGACCGACTTCCGCGACACACACCTGGGTCGCATCGGACGCGCCTAGGCCGAGATGAGATGAAACGAGGCCCGACCTCTGCTGGTCGGGCCTCGCGTGTTGTGCCGGCCAAGGGGGTTAGGCCGGGATCGGCTCCAGCCGGGTCTTGAACTCCACCATCGGCACCGTCTCGGCACGAGTGGCCCAGATCAGACCGATCCCGCCGAGGAAGAAGATCCCGCCGATGCCTGCGAAGAGGGCGGCCACCGCCAGGCCCAGCTGAAGGGCCGAGGCGGTCGCGGTGCCGACTCCCAGCTCACCGATCAGGGCATGGGCGGTGGCGGTCCACGCCTGGCTGCGAGCCGGTCCCTCGATCGGATGCGACCGGTCGAAGTCCGCCCAGTAGCGTCCGTCGACCGCGAACTCGTACTCGCCGGCGGGGAACAGCTCGCCGTTGTACTCGGCGTCCTCGGTCAGCACCACCGTCTGCACCGAGTTCAGGGTGTGGTAGGCGACGGTCGCCATCTGGAACATGTACTCGCTGGCGGTGTTGACGACCGGGTCGTTGGGATCCAAGTCGCCCTGGGCGACCGGATAGCCCCAGTCATCGGTCAGCAGCGCCATGATGGCCTGCGCGCCTTCGACCTCGCCGCGGTCGACCAGCTGACCATCCTCGTTGTACGCGAGCTGCACGTTCTGCGCTGCGCTGAATGCCTTGAGGGAATCACTGCCCTCTTGGGTCTTGACGTATGCGAACGCGCCAGCCGCCACAAAGGCCAGGCCGGCGGCCGTCAGGATGAGTCCCAGGATTCGCAACCGCTTGATCATCGAAAAGGCGCTCCTAACGCGAGTAATTACTCAGTATTTCGCAACTCTCGCCGAGCTGGGTTGCGCCAGACCCTGCCGAACGGCCCGAAACCGCCGGCCCATAGGCCCGTGCCGTTGGTCCCGCCAGTGACGCTGAACCGCCGGCGCGATGCCGGCGGTTCGTATCGGTCCAGCCCCACGCGAGCGGTCAGGCTGGCGCGGATCCGGGGTGCCATTCGGCGGCCGCCACGTCGGCGGGGTCGCCAGAGAAGAACCAACGCCGAAGGGTGGGCGACACGCGCTGCCCCACCTGGCGGTCGAGACCGAGGTAGTTGCCGGCGCCCACGAAGCCGAGGAAAGCCGTCACCACCGCATAGGTGAGGTGCTGGTTCACGATCCCGAACTCGAACTCCCAGGCGGCGAAGAAGAACATCAGCATCATGAGCGTGCCCATCGCCGCGCCGAAGCGGGTCAGCAGGCCCAGGATCAGGCTGACGCCGATCCCGATCTGTCCGTACGGGACAAGGAAGTCCACGATCGTCATGGCGGTCTCGTTGCCCGCCATCCCGACCCAGATGTCGCGGGTCGGGTTGAAGACGGTCCCCTCCGCGACCTCGCCGGTCACAAACGGCCAGCCCAGGCTGCCGCCGGTCGCGAACTGGAGAAAGCCAGCCGCCGACCACTCGCCACCGCCCCCGATCACCTTCTCCAGGCCCGCCCACAGGAAGATCACCCCCACCACGATACGCAGGAGTCCGATCCCCAGCTGATGGGGCCGATCGACCACGTGCATGAATGCGCCCTCCTTCGATCCGGTGGCCGCACCCACGCGGCCATCACAAGCTCAGCCTAGGCGCTCGACGCCCTGGCGGTCCGGTCCGGATGGCAGGAACTCCATGGGCGCGATGCCACTACCAGCCGCCGACGGCGACCTGGACGGCCTCCTCGTCCGCCCGGCACTCCAAGCTTCGATCGCGTTCGGCGGCCAGCGTCTCGAGCAGGTGACATTCCATGCAATGCGCGACGTCAATGTTCCCTTTGAGCGGGCAGCGGACGACGCCGTCCCGCACGTCCCGCTCCGCGCCTCGGCAGACGATCCAGCTGACTCGTGGGTAGGGTTCCATTGACTGCCTCAGCTTTGCTACTCGGGCTCCGCTGCTCACGCATCCGGCGCGATGTCTGGATCCTTCAGCAGTGCACGCAACAGGTCGAGGGAGCTGACGACCCCGATCGGCGCGTCCTCGTCGTCGACGACCACCAGGCGGTGGATGTGCCGCGTCACCATCAGGTGGGCGGCGCGGGCCAGCGACGTGCCGGTGCGCACGGTGACGGCAGGGGTCGTCATGAGATGCCGAACCAGTACCCGCTCCCAGGTGCCCCGGATGATCCCGCTCGATCGGGCAAGCTCCAAGTCGGTCTGGCTGATCACGCCGATCGTCACTTCGCCGCTGACCACGGGGAGCCCCGACACGCGGTAGGTCTTCAGCAGGCGTTCGGCCTCGACTACCGGCGCATCGGCGCCGATGACCACGGGGTCGAGGGACATCAGGTTCCCGACCCTGAGCTCAGGTGCTGCAACGGTCACGGTCGCTCCTCCGGCTCGCGCTCGAGGTCTGTTGCGCAGATCGTCGGTTTGTCGCGGCACCGGGTCGAGTGCCATTTGGCCCGCGTTAATCGGTCCGATGCGACCTACCCGACGGCCTGGATGCGTACAACGATCGCTGGAAACCTGGAGGTGCGCCATGACACACTCGGAAGCCACCACCATTGATGAGCGGCGGGTCCGCGTCGTCGGCGACCGCGTGGCCTGCTGGCGTCTCGGCTCGGTTCAGCTCGTCCGATGCCGGGAATGTCTGTACCTCGTGCGAATGGAGGAGGGTGGACCGAAAGGGCCACCGCACGTGGTGTGCACGGCAGTTCTTCCGGACGATGAGATCGACTTCGCCTGGTGAGCGCGCCCGCTAGGTTGATTCGAGCTGCTGGGCGTGCGTCGGTGGCCCCTGGGTTGCCAGGACCAGCCCGATGACGAAGAGCCACTGGATGAAGGCGAAGATCGTCACCCGCTCGTAGAGGCCCATCAACGGGTCGAGGTTGGCCGTCGCGACGGCCGTGATCACCCCGAACCCGAAGATGACTGCCAGCGTCACGAGCGAGTACCACGCCGCGGGGCGGAGCGCGCCAGCCGTGAGCAGCCAGGCACCGCCCAGGCCCACCGCGACCATCGTCAGCAACGAGCTGGCCGCCGCCAGCGCGATGTGCGTCGCGCCGGCCGTCGTGACCGGCGACCCGATCGGGTCCTGTGGAAAGGCGAGCGTCAGCGCGCCGACAAGCCCCTCGACGACCAGCGCCCACCCGCTGAGCACCCCCAGCCGCCGGTGGCGGAGGGCTGAGCGCCGCGCCATCACAACCAGCGCGAGGCCCATCGCCAGTGTCAGCAGGTTGTAGACGAGGAACGGCGGCGGCACCAACAGGGGTGCCTTCTGGGCTCCGGCCTGGATGAGGGTGCTCACGTGATCGCGCACATGGCTGTAGCCCGGCGTGATCGCCCCGCCCACGAGCACGGTGGCGCCGTACACGAGCGCCGCGCCCACGCCGGCGAGCGCCGGCCTGTAGCTCATGGCGCGCGCCAAACGACGCTCGATGGGCTCAGCCCGGTGAGCTCCTCGCTCAGCTGCCAGAGGCGGTCCTGCATCACGGTGTCGTGCGTGAACGAAGCGGACCGGATCTCGCGTCCGCGGTGCAGGAACCGCCCGCTCACGCCGTCGAACTCCGGCGAGATGGCGAGCGGCAGGATGCCCTTCGCGGCGTGCTCCGCGCTCCGGGACAGGAGCCAGATGCCCCAGCGCAATGGCGCTGGGGCGCCGCGCATGAGGTTTGACCGCACCAGGCCGGGATGCACCGCGTTGGCAGTGACGTCGGCTGACCCGAGCCTGCGAGCGAGGGCATAGGTGAAGAGAAGGTTGGCGGCCTTGGAGGCGCCGAAGGATCTCAGCGCGGAGAAGCGGCGCTCGCCAAGGAGATCATCGAGATCGGGCCGAACGGTGGAGGGCGCGGTCAGTGTGAGGACCCGACCACCTCCGCCCGCGATCAACCGGTCCATCAAGAGGTTTGTCAACAGGAAGGGGGCCAGGTGGTTGGTGGCGAACATCGACTCCAGGCTTTCGGCGGTGACCGTGCGCTGCGGCGTGAAGACCGCGGCGCAGTTGACGAGGATGTCGATGCTGGGGTAGCCACGCGCGACGGCGCTGGCCAGTTCTTGAACCGAAACGACGCTGGACAGGTCCGAAAGGAACACCTCGACCCGCGCGTTGTTCGTCGCTGCAGCGATCGCGGCTCGCGCATCCTCGCCGCGGGTCGCGTCGCGCGCCACGATGCCGACGGTCGCGCCCGACGCCGCGAGTCCATGCGCCACGGCGCGGCCGATACCGGACGTGGCGCCGGTGACGAGCGCTGTTGGCCAGCCGCCGGTGCTCACGGCCGGATGGCCACCTGATCGAATCGAGCGTGCCGTCCCAGCCAGGCCGAACCATTGAGGGCCAGGCCCAGCAGGAGGAGGCTTGCGCCGACCACCGGGATCCGCCTGCTGAACCAATCGGGCAGGAAGATGTCCGCAACCGAGCCGCTCCGCGATCCCAACTGCTCGGCGAGCGGGGTCAGGGGGCAGACCTGGTTGTTACTGGCGTAGATCACCGATTCGACGAGGACCACCCCACCGGCGGCGAGGGTGCGCGGCCCGGGCCGTTGCCGCAGCCCATCCCAGGCGATGAGAAGGAGCAGGGCACCAACCGAGGCGAAGATGGCCGTGTGGATTGCCCTGATGCTGGTCAACGCCGCCGCACGCCATCCGCGCGGAATCACGGCGGCCAGCGGCGTGGTCAGCCTGCCGCTCCATGCGGGAGCATGAGCCGCGAGCGGCGGCACGTCACCGATGACCTTGGGCACGACCATGCCTCCTCCGGAACCGATGCATCCACCACAAGGCTCGCCCACGGATCGCATCGGGCCCAGATACGTTCGACCCGGAGGCGGGTGACATTCGGCCCCTTCAGTTCAACTGTTATCGGCCGGCGATCGAGCGCACCAGGTCCGTCATCGAGAGGATGCCGATCGGAGGGCCGCCTTCCCGCTCCACCACCACCAGGCGGTGGACGCCGTGTTGCTCCATCCGCCCGGCCGCCTCGGGCAGCGTCGCGTCGGGCGCGATGGTGATCGCGGGCGCAGTCATGGCGGTCCGGACCGCCCGGCCGTGCCAGGCGCCGACCGGGTCATCGCTGCCCAGCGCCAGCAGATCGGTCCTGCTCAGGACGCCAACGACGCGTCCGTCGCGATCGACCACCGGCAGCCCGCTCACGCGGCGTTCACGCATGAGCCGATCCGCGGTGGCCAACGGTTGGTCCGCCGAGACGGTCAACGGCTCGGCGGTCATCACGTGGCTGACCGTGGGCTCGCCGCGCTCATCGGCCTCCATGGCTGCCAGGCGGACGTAGTAGTCCGGCAGCTCGCGCAGATGGGCCAGCGCGATCTTGGCGGTGCGCAGCGGATCGTCATCGGTCACGTTGGTGAGCGGGTCGCGACGTCCATGTTCGAGCTCGACCTCCATGCCGATCCGCAGCTGCTCGAGGTCGACTTCGTCCTGGACACCCAGCGCCGCGGCGAGCTCGGCGACCATCGACGGCGAGAAGGTTCCGGCGGTGGGAGTCATTGGTTCGTCTCCTTTGGCAGACGGATGGCCGGCCGTGGTTCCCGCCGGCCGGCCTCCGCGGGGCTGGAGGTCGTGGCGGCCTCAGCCGAGGATGCCGCCACCCTACGGCGGCCTCTGGCATCCACCCATGTGCCGCTCCGCCCGTAGCCGCCTGACAGATGGCCCGTCCACGGCGTGCCCTTCGGCCCTGTGGCCATCCAGCGGTGCCCGGCTACGGTCCCGGGGACGAATCCACAACGGAGCACCAGCCGACTCATGCAGCGCACCTTTTACTACTTCGCCGCCTTCACTGGCATGGGCGTCATCTATGCCATCACCATGCTGCTGGTCGCCCTGGTGCTGGGGACCGTCGACCCGACGGCCGGCGCGGGACAGGAGTCGCCATCTGGAACGCCCGCCACGCCCGGCCCGGTCGGAACCATCGAGGTCCACGCCTTCGACCTGGGCTTCGAGCCGTCGATGGTCCACGTGAGCGCTGCAGGGATCTACCGCGTCACGTTCGTCAACGACGGCGGAACGCTCCACGACCTCACCTTCGCGGACGGCACGAAGATCGAGGCCGCCGCCCACACGACCGCTGGCGGCCAGGTGACGATCCCGGCCGCTGGCCTCTCCTTCATCTGCTCGGTCCCTGGCCACGCGGATGGCGGGATGCGCGGCCAGGTGATGGCCACCGGAGGCGCCTCGACGCCGGCGCCTTCAGTGCCGATCACCGCCGAGGAGCTGCGCGACGCCGACGCGGCGCGCACGGCCCAGTTCCCTGCCGAGACCGAGGGCAGGGGCAACCAGGTGCTGGAGCCCACCATCCTCGACGACGGCACCAAGCAATGGGAGATCACCGCCTCGGTGATCCAGTGGGAGACCGAGCCCGGAACCGTGCTCGAGGCCTACGCCTATAACGGGACGGTGCCGGGGCCGCAGCTGCGCGCCGAGGTCGGCGATCGGGTGCGGATCATCCTCCACAACGAGCTTCCACAGCCGACCACCATTCATTCCCACGGCCTGATCGTGCCGAATGCCATGGACGGCGTGCCGGTCATCACCCAGCCGGCGGTCATGCCGGGCGAGTCCTTCACCTACGAGTTCACCCTGCGGAATGCAGGCAGCCACATGTATCACAGCCACTTCATGGCCGACCACCAGGTGCCGATGGGCCTGCTGGGCGCATTCGTGGTGACCGATCCAGGCGCGACCGATGAGCCGGACGCGGACATCGACTACACCATGATCCTCAATGACGGCCCCCTCGGCTTCACCCTCAACGGCAAGGGCTTCCCGGCGACGGAGCCGATCGTCGCCACCCAGGGGCAGACGATCCGGGTGCGCTACATGAACGAGGGGCTCCAGATCCACCCGATGCACCTGCACGGCATCCGGCAGCTGGTGATCGCCAAGGACGGGTATTCGCTACCGGATCCCCACTACGAGGACACCGTTCTGGTGGCCCCCGGCGAGCGGATCGATGTCCTGGTGGAAGCGACGGAGCTCGGCGCCTGGGCCTTCCACTGCCACATCCTGACCCATGCCGAAGGTCCGAACGGCATGTTCGGGATGGTGACCGCGCTCATCGTTGAGGAGGAGTGACCATGGCGGCCGCCAAGGACGTGCGGGAAGCCGACGAGCGGCTCACCCACCTCGTCGTGCGTCGCCGCGCATTGAGCGATCCCACTCGCCTGGCCTGGGCAATCCGAGCCGCGCGTGCCTGGTTGGGCCAGGAAATCAAGCCGGCCCCGCCGGGCATGCACCGCCACCAGGCCGACCTGCGACTCCGAGTCAGCGATCACCCATCGCTGGTGACGTTCCGAAAGGCGACGTACGTTGACATCGGCCCGCTCATTCCCCATGACGACGGCTGGGAGGTGGAGGTCAGCTGGCGCGCGTCCACGCTGGCGCCGCTGTTCCCGGTCTTCTCGGGGACGATCGTCGCGCGCAGCGAGGAGCTGACCCTCTCGGGCTGGTACGCGCCACCCGGTGGCGCGGTGGGTCGCGCGGCGGACCGCGCTCTGCTGCACATCGCCGCCGAGGGCACGGCGCGCTGGCTGTTGGGCGAGCTCGACTCGGTTGCCGCGACGGGCGCCCGCTGAACGCTCAGCTTCCTTCCCGTGAGCCGAGCCGGTGCTTCGCCACGAAGGCGGCGGCCTGCGTCCGGCGCTGCAGGTCGAGCTTTGAGAGGATGCTGCTGACGTAGTTCTTGACCGTCTTGTCGGAGAGGAAAACCTCGGCCGCGATCTCCTTGTTGGTCTTGCCCTCGGCGACGAGGAGCAGGATCCTTCGCTCCTGCGCGGTCAGCTGGCTGAGCTCGTCCTGCTCGCCTCCGGATGCGGCGCGGCGAACGCGCTCGAGCACCCGCTCCGTGATGGCCGGGTCGAGGAGCGAGTCGCCGCGTCCCACCGCCTCCAGCGCCGAGACGAGGTCGCGGCCGCGAATCTGCTTGAGCAGGTAGCCGCTGGCGCCGGCGATGATCGCCGACAGCACCGCCTCTTCATCGGGATAGCTGGTCAGCATCACCACCCGCGTTGCCGGCAGCTCGGCACGGATGTCGCGGCAAGCCTCGATGCCGGAGCCATCGGGCAGGCGCACATCCATCACCACCAGGTCCGGCTGATGGAGGCGCGCCTGGCTCAGCGCCTCGGCCGCGGTGCCGGCCTGCGCCACCACCTGGAACTCGCCGTGGCGATCGAGCATGGCGACGAGGCCCTGGCGTACGACCTCGTGGTCGTCCACCACCAGCAGGCGCAGTGTGCGCGGGGGCTCAGGCACGCTCATCCGGTCTCACCGTTGGCTCGCGGTCGGGGCGCAGCCTCATCAGGCAGCGGCAGGCTGAGCATGATACGGGTCCCCCCGCCGAGTCGGCTGTCGACGGCCACGCGGCCGCCGGATCGCGCGGCGCGGTCGCGCAGGTTTGCCAACCCCTGGTGCGCCCGCGGGCGCTCGGCGTCCGGGTCGAAGCCGATCCCGTCATCCGTGATCGTGAGCCGCACCTCGTCGCCATCGGCGTCCAGGTCAACGGAGACATGGCTGGCCCGCGCATGGCGGGCGACGTTGCTGAGCGCCTCGCGCGCCACCGCAAGCAACTCGACGACGGTCTCCAGCGGCAGTCCGCCGGGCTCGACCGCGTTCACCGCCACCTCGATGCCCGCATTCCGTCGGAGGTCGGCGGACAGTGACTCGAGCCCATCGGTCAGTCCGCCGTCATCCAGCAGGATGGGGCGCAGCCCGAAGGTGAAGTTGCGGATATCACGGATCACCCCGTGCAGCGAGTCGATCGCGCGGTCGACTCGCTCGCGCGCCTCGCGCGGGTCCTCAGTCACGAGCGCTGGCACGTCGTCCAGCATCAGGGTCACCGCGTACAGGTTCTGGATCGTCCCGTCATGCATGTCGCGACCGATGCGCTCCCGCTCGTCGACGACCGCCAGCCGGCGTTCCGCCTCGTGCAGGCGAGCGTTCTCCATGGCGATCGCCGCGTGCAGCGCAAAGCGCTCGACCAGTGCCTGGTCGGCGGCGCTGAATTCGGCCGCCCCTCGCTTGTTGGTCAGGTACAGCCGCCCCACCGTCTGCCCATGCAGGCTGATCGGTACGCCGAGGAATGAGGTCATCGGCGGATGGTTGGGCGGGAAGCCGTGCCGCCTCGGATCGGAGCCGATGTCGCGGATCCGGAATGCCCGATTCTCGCGGATGATGAGCCCGAGAAGCCCATTGCCGCGTGGAAGCTCACCGATCCGTTCGCGCTCCTTGTGGCTCAGGCCGCTGGTGATGAAGCGCTGGATGACGCCGGCCTCGTCGACGATCCCGAGCGCCGCGTACTCCGCCTCCGCCAGGTCGCGCACCTGGTCGACGATGAGCTGCAGGAGTCGCTCGAGATCGAGCACCTCGGCAATGCCGCGCACCGCCGCGTCGAGTGCCGCCATGACTCGATCGTCCATGGCCCAAGCCTACCTCGGCGCGAGGGACCGCCTCGCGCTGTCGCCGACGGGACATCGGTCACGCGCAGATGGGGCCGATCGGCAGGTGTCGCCTGCGGTCGCCCGCTGGCTTACTGCGTGAAGCGCAACCTGCGCCCGCCTCCGCACGGGAAGGACCAATGATCAAGCTCATCCTCTTCGTCGCCGCAACTATTGGCATGGTGCTCGTCTCCATCGTGTTCGCCAGCCTGCTGGATCAGGCGGACGGTGGGCCGGCGGCATCGGGCAGCCCTTCGGGCTCCGTGGGCGGCGAACCGATTGGCACGATCGAGATCAGCGCGTTCGACCTGGGATTCGAACCGACGACGGTCGACGTCCCGAGCGCCGGCGTGTACACCCTGACGTTCGTGAATACCGGCGCGATCGCGCATGACATCACGCTGGAAGGCGGCTCCCCCCTGACCGCGCAGGCGGGCGAGACGGTCAGCGCGGAGGTGACCGTCCCGGAGGGTGGCATCGACTTCATCTGCTCGGTTCCCGGGCACGCGGATGGGGGCATGCGTGGGGCTATCTCCGTCGCAGGGGTGGGTCCTGATGATGGCGGGGACCATGGCGGTCCGGCGCCAACGACGGACGTCGAGGAGGATCCCGATGCGCCCGCCTACGAGCCGCGCGACGCCACCGCGCCGGCGCTACTGGACGGCGAGGTGCACGACATCGACCTCGTCATCGAGGAGAAGGAGATGACGGTGGCGGAGGGTTACGTGCAGAAGGTGTGGACCTTCAATGGCAGCGTGCCCGGGCCGGTGATTCGGGTGAAGGTCGGCGACACCATCCGCATCCACCTGAAGAACCCGGCTACCAGCCAGCTACCGCACTCGGTTGACTTCCACGCCTCGCAGGTGGCCTGGAACGATGAGATGGCCAGCATCGATCCGGGCGAAGAGAAGCTCTACGAGTGGACGGCCTCGTATGCCGGGGTCTGGATGTACCACTGCGGCACCTCGCCGGCGCTGCATCACATCGCCAACGGCATGTACGGGATGGTGATCGTGGAGCCGGCCGAGGGGCTGCCGCCGGTCGACGCCGAGTTCGCAATCGTGCAGTCAGAGTGGTACCTGGGCCCGCAAAGGGACGTCACCAGCCTGGAGAAGGCTGCGGCAGCGGCGCCGGCACCTGATTTCGTCCTCTTCAACGGCGTCGCCAACCAGTATCTCGACAATCCCATCCAGGTCGAAACCGGCGAGCGGGTGCGCGTCTTCGTGCTGAACGCCGGGCCGAGCGTCGACAGCTCGTTCCACGTCGTGGGCACCATCTTCGACTCGGTCATCAAGGAGGGCGTACAGCTGGCACGCGGTAACGAGGGGTCCTGGGGCTCCCAGGCGATGGACCTCGCTCCCGCGCAGGGTGGGATCGTGGAGTTCGTCACCGCTGAGGATGGGCTCTACCCGATGGTCACCCACGCCTTCAACTTCGTCGGTCGGGGCGCGCTTGGGCTCTTCCAGGCGGGTGACGGCGACCCGCTGAACTGAGTCGGGTCAGGCGGCCTCGTCGAAGACGACCTCGACTAGCGGACTGCGGGCCATCATCACTTCGAGATCGTTTCGGTCCCAGTTGCGCGCCACCTGGCTCATGATCGCGCGCCGCTCACTCGGCTCGATGATCGGTCGCGCCATGGCGGGCAGGTCCGCCTGCACGACTCGCTTCAGGTGAAAGGTGAAGCGCGGCTTGGCCACGAGGTTGGCGTACCAGCTGCGCCTTCCCGGCAGCCCGCTGAGGTAGACGCGACCGTCGATGTTGTGGAAAACGAGCTCGACCCGCCGGGGAAGGCCGGTGCGCTTGCCGGTGGTGGTGATGTCGATGAGGTGGCCGCGGCTCAGTGCGCGGCGGATGCGGTCGTCCAGGGGAGTTGGAGTCGGCTCAGTTGTAGTTGTCATTGCAACTAATCATACCACGGCGGGGTCCGAATCCGGTCCACCTCTGCCGTCGAGAGTCGCTGTGCGGCTGGGCGGCTGTGCGCTGTGCGGCTGTGCGCTGTGCGGCTGTGTAGCACAACCGGGCATGACAACCGCGGCGAAGCCAGTTTTCGGCGACATGGCATTCTGGACACGCTTTGGCATGAATTAGGGCGAAGCTGATGGACCGATAGACTGGTCGATGCCGTGACTCCGCCGACTTCACCTGCTGCGCCCGTTCCCGATCCGCTCTCCGCGTTCTCCGAACCGACCCGCGCCTGGTTCGGCGAGGCCTTTGCCGCTCCGACGCGCGCCCAATCGTTGGGCTGGCCGGCGATCGCAGCCGGCCGCCATACGCTCATCCACGCGCCGACCGGCAGTGGCAAGACCCTGGCCGCCTTTCTCTGGTGCCTGGACCGGCTGCTGAGCGAGCGGGAGCCCAGGCCGCGGGAGCGGCGGCTGCGCGTCCTGTACGTCTCACCGCTGAAGGCGCTCGCCTACGACGTCGAGCGCAACCTGCGGGCGCCGCTGGCCGGCATCGGTCGGACCGCGGAGCGAGCGGGCATTGAGCTGCCCGAGGTGCGTGTCGGATCGCGCACCGGCGACACTCCCGCCGAGGTG
This sequence comes from Candidatus Limnocylindria bacterium, assembly GCA_036397815.1. GTDB lineage: Bacteria > Chloroflexota > Limnocylindria > QHBO01 > QHBO01 > DASQFY01. Next base: position 5,500 of record DASWIE010000070.1, on the reverse strand, counting down.
CGACGCCAGCTGGCCAGGGACCCGCCGGACATCCTGGTCACCACCCCGGAGAGCCTCTACCTGCTGCTCACCAGCCAGGCCCGAGAGGCGCTGCGCGGCGTGGAGCACGTGATCGTCGACGAGGTGCACGCCATCGCGGGCACGAAGCGCGGGGCGCACCTGGCCTTTAGCCTCGAGCGGCTCGCGGTACTGACGAAAATCCCACCCCAGCGCATCGGCCTGTCGGCGACCCAGCGCCCGTTGGAGGCGATCGCCGCCTTCCTGGGCGGGGCCGGACCGGATCGGTCGGTGGAGATCGTGGACGCTGGCGAGCGCAAGGCGCTCGAGCTCGAGGTGGTGGTGCCGGTCGAGGACATGAGCCGGATGGGCGAGGAGCTGGATCCCGACGAGGCGCCCGGCGGACCCGCCGCGGCTCCGGATGGACGCCGCTCGATCTGGCCGTCGATTCACCCGAAGCTGCTGGAGCTGATCCGCGCGCATCGGTCCACCCTGGTCTTCGTCAACTCGCGGCGGCTGGCCGAGCGGCTGGCCGCCCGGCTCAACGAGCTGGCCGGCGAGGAGCTGGTGCGGGCCCACCACGGCAGCATTGCCCGGGAGCAGCGCCTGGAGATCGAGGAGGCGCTGAAGGCCGGTCGCCTGCCAGCGCTGATCGCGACCAGCAGCCTGGAGCTGGGGATCGACATGGGCGCGATCGACCTGGTGGTCCAGATCGAGGCGCCACCCTCCGTGGCGGCCGGGCTGCAGCGGGTCGGCCGGGCCGGGCACAGCGTGGGCGAGCCCAGCACCGGCAAGATCTTCCCCAAGTACCGCGGCGACCTGCTGGAGGCGGCGGTGGTGGTGCGCCGCATGCTGGACGGGGCGATCGAGGAGACCCGCATCCCGCGCCACCCGCTCGACGTGCTGGCGCAGCAGATCGTGGCCACCTGCGCCCTCGACCCGTGGACGGTCGACGATCTCCACGCCCTGGTCGTGCGGGCCGACCCCTTCCGCGACCTCTCCCGCGAGCAGCTGGAGGGCGTGCTCGACATGCTCTCCGGCCGCTATCCGTCGGACGAGTTCGCGGAGCTGCGGCCGCGGGTCGTCTGGGACCGATCGACCGGCGTCATTCAGTCGCGCAACGACGCCCGGGTGGTGGCCATCACATCCGGCGGCACCATCCCGGATCGCGGCCTGTACGGCGTCTTCCTGGCGGGGGACGAGGGCGGCAAGGGGCGGCGCGTCGGCGAGCTGGACGAGGAGATGGTCTACGAGAGCCGGGTCGGCGAGGTCTTCCTGCTGGGCGCCAGCAGCTGGCGGATCGAGGAGATCCGTCCGGACCGCGTGCTGGTGACGCCCGCGCCTGGCGAGCCGGGCAAGATGCCGTTCTGGAAGGGCGACGGGATCGGGCGGCCGGTAGAGCTGGGCCGGGCGATCGGCGCCTTCCTGCGCGAGCTGGAGCCGATGAAGCCGGCCGCCGCCGAGGCCCGTCTCCGTGACGACCATGCCCTTGACGAGCGAGCAGCGCGCAACCTGGTCGCCTACCTGGCCGAGCAGCGCGAGGCGACAGGCGTGCTGCCGACCGACACCCAGATCGTGGTCGAGCGCTTCCGCGACGAGCTCGGGGATTGGCGTGTTTGCCTCCTCACCCCGTTCGGCGGCCGCGTCCACGCGCCCTGGGCGATGGCGATCGAGGCTCGTCTGGCCGAACGCGGGCAGCCGGCCCAGGCCATCTGGACCGACGACGGCATCGCCCTGCGCCTGCCGGATGCGACCGAGGCGCCCGGCGAGGAGCTCTTCATGATTGAGCCGGGCGAGGTCGAGGAGCAGCTGATGGCGGCGCTCGGCGGGTCCGCGCTCTTTGCCGCCCACTTCCGCGAGAACGCGGCGCGGGCTCTGCTCCTGCCGCGCCGGCGGCCGGGCCAGCGCACCCCGCTCTGGATGCAGCGCCAGCGCTCCTCCGACCTGCTCACCGTGGCCAGTCGCTACGGCTCGTTCCCGATCATCCTGGAGACCTACCGCGAGGTGCTGCGCGACGTGTTCGACGTCCCGGCCCTCAAAGAGCTGCTGGCCGGCATCGCCTCGCGCCAGGTGCGGGTCAGCAGCGTCGAGACGCGCTCAGCCTCGCCATTCGCTTCCGGGCTGCTGTTTGACTACGTGGGCACCTACATGTACGAGGGCGATGCTCCGCTGGCAGAACGGCGCGCCCAGGCTCTGGCACTCGACCGCGAGCTGCTGGCCGAGCTGCTCGGCGCCGACGAGCTGCGCGAGCTGCTCGACCCGGCCGCCACCAGCGACCTCGAGCTCGATCTCCAGGGCCTGACCGGCGGCCGCCGGGCAAGGACGGTCGACGGCGTCCACGACCTCCTGCGCCGGGTCGGTGACCTGCGGACCGATGAAGTGGCGGCACGCAGCGACCTTCCCGACGCCTCGGCGGCGCTGGCCGCGCTCGAGGCGACCCGCCGCGTCGTTTGGCTGCGCCTGGCAGGCGAGGAGCGCTGGATCGCCGTCGAGGACGTAGCGCGCTACCGCGACGCGCTCGGGGCCAGCCCACCACCCGGCGTGGCCGAGACCTGGCTGGCCGGCGACGCCGGCGGGCGACCGCCACTCGACGCGCTGCTGCTGCGCTGGGCACGAACCCACGCGCCCTTCACCGCCCCGGCTCCGGCGGCGCGCTGGGGGATCGCGCCGGCTCGCGTCCAGGACCGCCTTCGGGCGCTGGTCGACGCCGGCTCCCTGCTCGAGGGCGCCTTCCGGCCAGGTGGCACCGAGCGGGAGTTCGCCGATCCCGAGGTGCTGCGCTCCCTGCGGCGTCGCTCGTTGGCGCGACTGCGGCGCGAGGTCGAACCGGTGCCGACCGAGGCGCTCGCCCGCTTCCTGCCGGCCTGGCACGGGATCGGCTCGCGCGCGACCGGACATGACCGGCTGCTCGAGGTGGTTGGCCAGCTCGAGGGCTTCCCGATCCCGGCCTCGATCCTCGAGCGCGACGTCCTGGCACCGCGCGTTCGGGACTACGCGCCGCGGCTCCTCGACGAGCTCGGTGCCGCCGGCGAGGTGGTCTGGCTGGGCCGCGGGCCGCTCGGGCGGGACGACGGCCGCGTCGCGCTCTACCGGCGCGAGCGCGCCGAGCTTCTCGCCTCGGCCGGCGCCTTCGAGGCGGCCGATCGTCCCGACACGCCGATCCACGATGAGATCCGTCGCCACCTCGAGCGCCGCGGGGCCAGCTTCTTCGGCCAGCTGCGGGTCGCGGTGGCCGACGCGCGGCACGATGACGAGCTCCTCGACGCGCTCTGGGACCTCGTCTGGTCGGGGGAGGTGACCAACGACACGGTGGTTCCGCTCCGGGCGATCGGGCTGCCCAGGTCGCGATCGCGCGGGCCACGGGTCGGGCGGCCGGCCGGCATGGGGCCGCCGCGCGCGGCCGGTCGCTGGTCGCTGGTCGCCGACCTCATCGGAGAAGGGCGCTCACCCACCGAGCGCAGCCACGCAACCGCTCTGGCGCTCCTGGAGCGACACGGGGTGGTGACGCGCGAGGCGGTCCTGGCAGAGGGGCTGGCGGGTGGCTTCGCATCGGTCTATCCGGTGCTGAAGGCGATGGAGGAGGCCGGACGCGTGCGGCGCGGCTATTTCGTTGCTGGACTCGGGGCCGCCCAGTTCGCGCTGCCGGGCGCTGTCGACCGCCTGCGCGCAGAACGCGAGGCAGATTCTGAGGATGGACGCACCGTCCTGCTGCTGGCGGCGGCGGACCCCGCGCAGGCGTACGGAGCGGCCCTGCCCTGGCCACGTGAGGAGGGTGCCGACCGGCTGCCGCTGCAGCGGGCCGCGGGCGCCTACGTGGTGTTGGTCGACGGATCGCCGGTGCTCTACGTCGAGCGCGGTGGACGTGGCCTGCTCACCTTGCCAGCCGCCGCCGACCCCGAGACGGCCGATGCCGCGGTCTCGGCGCTGGCGCGCCTGGTGGCTCCGGGGGGCCCGATGCGCGAGGTGCGCCTGGAGCGTGTCGACCGGCTGCCGCCGGCGGATTCGGCCCTCGCCGAGCGGCTGCGCGGGATCGGCTTTCGCCCAACCTACCGCGCCTGGGTCCTGCGCCCCGTCGTAAGGGCCGCGACCGGGGCATAGAAGTGTCCCGAAGGGGCCCTGCCCGGTACCATTGATGCAATCGCAGGTCCGTGGCCCGGCTCCTCCGGGACAACCAGAAGGTTAGCGGGCGGTTAACCGGCCGCCAACCCACTTGTCCACGAACTTCGGGCGGCAACCGGCGACTTATCCACGGCTTGTCCACATCGGGCAGGTGTGAGGCGGTAGCGTGAGGTCAGCCTGAGCGCAGGACAGCCGTCTCGCGGTAGCTCGGGACGTGGGCCTCAAGATGAAGATCCCGCCGAATTCTCTCGGCGAGGGCAGTGGCGGCATCCGGGTCGCCGTGCACCACGAAGACCCGCTTCGGCCGTCCGTCGGAGGCATTGGTCCCGCCGGCGCGGGTGAAGTGGGCCAGCCAGTCGTCGAGCTCGTGCTCGTCGGCATGGGCCGAGAAGCCCGAGATCGATCGCACCCGGCAGCGGACCGGGTACTCCTCGCCGTCGATCCTGGCCGTCCGGCCGCCGGCCTGCAGGTGGCGGCCCAGCGTCCCCTCGCCCTGGTAGCCGATGAAGAGCAGCGTGCACGCCGGGTCCGGGAGGAAATCCTTGAGGTGGTGCATGATCCGGCCGCCGGTCAGCATCCCCGAGCTGGCCACCACCATCAGTGGCCGCGCCGCGGTCCGAATCGACTTCGACTGCTCGACCTCGTTGGTGTAGGTCTCGCCCGGATAGGTGAGCGGCGAGTCCCCGGAACGCAGCAGCTCAGCGGTCTCGGCGTCATACGCATCCGGGTGCCGCAGGTAGACGTCGGAGGCGCGCGACGCCATCGGCGAGTCGAGGTAGAGCGGCAGGTGCGGGGTGCGCCCATCGCGCAGGAGCTCGTCCAGGACCCAGACCAGCTCCTGGGTGCGACCGATTGCGAAGCTCGGCACCAGCAGCACGCCGCGGTCGCCGGCCACCTGGTCGATCGTCTCCACCAGCTCGGCGATCGCCTTGTCGTGCGCCGCGTGCTCGCGATTGCCGTAGGTCGACTCGACCAGCACGAAATCGGCGTGGCTGATCGGGGTCGGGTCGCGAAGGATCGGCGTGTCGCAGCGGCCAAGGTCGCCAGAGAAGGCAATGGTGGTCGCGGCCGCTCCATCGGTCATGCCGTCCGCCACACGCAGCTCGATGATGGCCGAACCCAGGATGTGGCCGGCGTCGTGGAAGGTGGCGGAGGCCCCCGGCGCGACCTCGACCATCGCGCCGTACGTGATCGGGCGGAACTGGCGGACCGTCTGGTCGACGTCGCGCTCGTCATAGAGGGCGGCACGGGTCATCGTCATGCCGCTCGGCTCGGCGTGGCGGATCCGCTCCGGGATGTTCTCGTCGTCCTCGATCGCAGCCGCTTCGCCGGCCAGATCGGCATCGTGCGCGGCCGCCTGTTCCGGATGCTTGCGGCGCCAGCG
>DASWIE010000069.1:0-1509 GCA_036397815.1 Candidatus Limnocylindria bacterium | reverse complement strand
GGCGATGAGCAGCGGGCGACGCATGACGATCCGCGCGATCCGCGCCCACAGGCCGTGACCCGTCTCCGCCGCGCGGCCGTCGCCATCGGTCTGAAGCCGAAGCACGCCCGGCAATGGGACGCGCAGCCGGTTCACGCGCGGTCCGAGCATGCCGAGAAACGCGGGCAGGACGGTCAGGCCCAGCACGAGCGTCGAGGTAACCGTCACGACACCGCCGATGCCCATGCTGCGCAGGGCCGGCGACTCGAACACGATCAGGCTGCCGAGGCCGATGGCGACCGCCACGCCGCTGATCGCGACCGCCTTGCCGACCGTGGCCATGGTCCGCTCGACCGCGTCCGCCACGCTCGCGTGCCGCAGCTCCTCGCGGAAGCGGCTGACCATGAACAGGGCGTAGTCGATCGACAGCGCCAAGCCGATCATAGTCGTGACGTTGCTGACGAAGATGCTCATCTCGGTCACGTTCGCCAGCAGGCCGATGATGGCCAGCGACGTCGGCAGCGCCATCCCGGCGATGACGATGGGGAGCGCGGCGCCGACGAGCGAGCCGAAGACGGCGAGCAGGATGAGGAGGGCGATCGGCAGGCTGATGATCTCGGACCGCACGAGATCCTGCTCGACGACCTCGTTGAACTCGAACTGGACCATCGGGATGCCGGTCACGATCGTCTCCACGCCGGCGGGCGCGTCCACGAGCGCCGCCAGGTGCTCCGAGTCGTCGACGGCCGCCTCCACCTCCTCGTTCAGGCGGAGCAGGGCGAACGTGCGGCGACCATCGCGGCTGACGAAGGCCGGGTCGCCCACCTCCTCGAAGGTGAGGATCTCCTCGACGATCGGCTCGTCGGCGAGTGGCGCCACGGCGTCGCGCACGGTCTCCTGGAACTCGGGCGAGGCGGCGTCAGCCGCCGGGTCGGTGAAGATGATGAAGAGGGTGGTCGCCTGCTCCCCGAAACGGTCCGCCAGGAGGTCGGTGGCGCGGGTCGCCTCCGAGCCCGGCACCTGCCAGCCGCCCTGGCTCAGCGGCCCCGCACCGGTCGCCGCCCAGACGTTGAGGCCGATGACGGTCGCCAGGCCGACGACCGGTAGCCAGCGCCTCGACCGATACGTCCAGCGCCCCAGGGCGGCGAACGCGCCGTTGTGCGCGTGCGGGAGCATGGTTCTCGGCGACCATTCAGCGGGATTGGCGCGAATCTAACCGATTCGGGGCACACCGTGGCGTGCCCCGACCTCCACTACTTGTCGCCCAGCGGCACTATCTACGAGGGTGGCCCATCTGCGGCCCGGAATCGGCGGCTCGGCTGCTCACGCTTTGCACATGGCGGCAAGGCCCGACCAACCCGCAGGCCGAACCTCGTAGTTCCTTGCACCGGGCGGCAAGTTCCGGGAAGCGTGCGCTTCGACGCCACGTATCATCCGGCCGTGGACGCCCGACACCCCATCCCGTGACCGTCCTCGCGCCCGCGGCGTGGTGGCGCGGCCTCGGCAGCTGGACGGAGTCGGGGCGCGCCT
>DASWIE010000068.1:0-3105 GCA_036397815.1 Candidatus Limnocylindria bacterium | reverse complement strand
CCCGTAGAGCGGCACCATCGTCAGCAGGAACACGGCGGCCAGCAGGAACGGTTCCTGGACGTTGTAGCTGACGCCGTAGAGGATTGTGCCGATGCCGATGACGGCCAGCGCCCGGGAGCTCGTCATCACCAGGCCGCCGATCGCCATGCCCGCCAGGATGCTCATCAGGTGCATCGGTGCGGTGAAGTAAAGCTCCAGGTTGCCCTGGTCCTTCTCCCAGTAGAACTGCGCGGCCATCATCCAGACGACGTTGAGCCAGAACGCGGTCACGGCGCCACCGAGGACCACGAAGCCGATGTACTCCTCCGGCGCCTCCAGCGCCCGGTAGACGAAGACGAAGGCGCTGACCGCCAGGAAGGGGAGCAGGATCTCGAAGAAGACCCACGACGGCTCGCGCGTGAGGCCGATGATGCGCGGGAAGGCGCGGCCCATGATCGAGCGCAGGTTGTTGGCGATCACCCGCCGGGTCGACCAGTCCGCGGCCTCGCGCGCGTTGGCGGCCCGCGTGCCGCGATAGCCGCTCATGACGCCCGCTCGCCGTCGTCGCTCTGGTCGCCGAAGCCGCGACCCACCAGCTCGACGAAGACGTCCTCGAGGCTCGGCTCCGACTTGGCGAGGCCGATGAGCTGAGCGCCGCGCTCGGCGACCGCGGTCACCACCGTCGTCAGCGCCGAGTCGTCGGCGAGAGCCACCTTGATCGCCACGCGGTCAGCACCTGCGCCTGCGCCGTCGGCGTCGGCTGGGACCGCCGAGAGAACCCCCGGCAGCGCGGCCAGGCCGGCGAGCCCGCCGCTCGCCGGGAGACGGTCCAGCTCGATGCGGAAGATCGACTCGGCCTGCACCCGGCGCCTGAGCTCCTCGGGCGTCCCGAGCGCCAGGATCTTGCCCCGATCGACGATGGCGATCCGATCGCAGAGCTGCTCGGCCTCGACCATGTAGTGCGTGGTCAGCAGCACGGTCCGGGCCGGAGCCGCCGCGCGCCAGGCGAGGGTGTGTTCGCGCAGGTCCCGGGCGGCACCGACGTCCAGGCCGAGGGTGGGCTCGTCCAGGAAGAGGACCCACGGGTCGTTGAGCATGCCGCGCGCGAAGTTCAGCTTCTGCCGCTGCCCGGTCGAGAGCGTGCGCACCTTCTGGTCGCGCTGCTCCTGGAGCCCGACGATCCCGATCAGCTCGTCCACGCGCCGCCAGCCCTCGCGCGTCGGCAGCCCGTAGAACTGGCTGAACATCCAGAGCTGCTCACGCGTCGTCAGGAGCCCGTAGCCGGACTGCTCGCCGCCCGACACCATGTTGATGACGCGCCTGATCTTGGCGGTCTCGGTCACGACGTCGAAGCCCGCGACCTTCGCCGTGCCGCTCGTGGGCAGCAGCAGGGTCGTGAGGATCTTGATCAGCGTCGTCTTGCCCGCGCCGTTGGGGCCGAGCAGCCCGAAGAACTCGCCCGGCTCGACGTCGAGGTCGACGCCGCCGAGGGCGGTCACAGGCTCGGGCTTTGCCTTGTAGACGCGGGTCACACCGCGGGCTTGGATGGCAGGTTCGACGGGCATGGCGGGGCGGCCTCGAATGGACCGACGGAAGGTGGCCGGGGCCGCGGATCGTAGCACCGGTTGCGCGGCTGGTGAAGCCGCGGGCGTCAGGTCAGCGAGAGATCGCCCTCGTCACAGCAGCGGGGCCCGTGATCGCACTCGTCCGCGAGGAGGGCGGTGCCGGCCATCGCCAGGAGGGCATCGCGGATGTCCTCCTCGTACCCGTACGCGATCGGCCGCAAGGCGTTCTCGACGCGCGCCGACAGGACGGCCGACAGCGACTCCGATGCGCTGAACGTGCGCCACTGGCCGTCTTCCCAGACGACGATGCCGTAGCCCTTCACAGCCACCGAGAACACGGGTGCCCCAGAAGTACGGGTCGAGTACTGCCCGATGCTGCCGCCGACCCCGCGCCCCCGCAAGTACTCGTCTCCGCCCCGCACCTCACTCAACCGCCCATTTCGGCGCGCCGCCCGCCCGTACTGCGTAGAGTGGGCGCAGCCGACCCGCGTGTCAGTCGGGAGGAAGAGTGTGATGACCGGCTACGAAACACAGCCAACCTGGCAGGCAATCGCGCCTCCGACACCCCGGAGGTCCGGCTGGGTGACGACGGCCGCTGTCCTGCTGCTGGCCATCGGTGCGCTGAGCGCCCTCTTCAGCCTGATCTTCCTCATCATGGGCCTGGCGTTCGGATCGGCGTGGACGGATCTCATGAGCGGTCAGCCCGGCATGCCCGCGGACGTCAACCTCGACGCGCTGTCGGGGATGATGACCGGCTTCATGGTCGCGTTTGGGGCCATCGGGCTCGTGTGGGCGGCGGCCCACGTCGCGACCGGCGTCGGCGTGCTCGGCGGCAGGGGATGGGCCCGGATCACCGGGCTCGTGCTGTCGCTCATCGGCCTCGCCTTCTCGCTCCTAGGCCTCGTCGGCACCTTCGCCTCAATCGGCGCAGCGTCCGCGATGATGGATGGCCCGGACTTCCGCGCAGAGTACGGTTACTCGCCGGAGGAGCTCATGGGCGCGACGATCCTGACGGGGCTCCTGTTCATCGTCCCGTTCGTCCTGAGCTACCTGATCGTCCTCGTCGCCCTGATTCGGAACGGGGCCTTCTTCGATCGCCCGGCGACGCTCACCGGGCCTCCCACCCCCTGAGGTGGGTGGGCAGCAGACGCCGGCCGAGCCGGGGGAGACATGCACGGCCGAGCCGGCGGATGCGCTGGCGAGCCGCTTCCCACTCGGCTTCGTCTGGGGCGCGGCGACCGCGGCGTACCAGATCGAGGGGTCGACGGGCGCCGACGGGCGCGGCCCGAGCATCTGGGACACCTTCTCGCACGCGCCCGGCCGAACGTACATGGGCGATACCGGGGACATTGCCTGCGACCACTACGCGCGCCTGGACTCGGACCTCGACCTCATTCAGGCCCTGAACCTGGGCGCCTATCGGTTCAGCGTGGCATGGCCGCGCGTGCAGCCGGCTGGGCATGGCGCTGCCAACGCCGCCGGCGTTGACTTCTACGACCGGCTGGTGGACGGGCTGCTCCAGCGCGGCATCGACCCGTGGCTGACCCTCTACCACTGGGAT
>DASWIE010000067.1:0-5531 GCA_036397815.1 Candidatus Limnocylindria bacterium | reverse complement strand
CGGCAAGCTCGGTGGGCGGGATCTGCCACAGGCCGAGCTCACGAATGCCCGGCGTGTCGGCGACGTAGCCGCGCTGCGGCCCCTCGAGCGGGTGCAGCTCGGCGACCCTGGTCGTGTGCCGGCCCTTGTGGAGCGCCTCGGAGACCTCGCCGATGGCGAGCTTCAGGCCGGGCTGCAGCGTGTTGAGCAGGGTCGACTTCCCGACCCCGGACGGACCGGTGACGATCGAGATTCGCCCGGTCAGGCGCGCGCGAAGGTCCTCGATCCCGACGCCGGTCTTCGCGCTGGTGTAGAGCACGTCGTAGCCGATGCGGTCGTATGGCTGGAAGAGGGCGCGTGCCGCATCGGCCGTCACGAGGTCGACCTTGTTGGCGACCAGCAGCGCCGGGACTTCGTTGTAGTCCGCGACGACGAGGAAGCGGTCGATGAGGCGAGGGTTGGGCGGTGGTCGGTCGCAGGAGAAGACCGCGACCACCAGGTCGGCGTTGGCGACCATGACATCCTCCCGCCACGAGCCCCGCGGGCCGGGCTGGCGGCGGCTGAATCGCCGCTCGCGTGGCTCCACCGCCTGGATCGCGCCCTTGCCGTCCGGCAGGATCTCGACGCGGACCCGATCGCCTATGACCGCGATGTCCGATGCCTGTCGGTCCCTCTTCATCCGGCCGCGGAGATGGGCCTCGACGAGCTGGCCCGCATCGGTCACCACCGTGTAGAAGCCGGACCGCGCGCGGAGCACCAGGCCCTGCCTCACGCTCACCCCAGCGCTCCCGCGGTGCTGCCGTAGATCGACTCCTCGCGCCTCGGGATCGGCGCACCCCGCGCCATGCGGCCGTCCCACGGGTCCGGCTCCACGCCGAGGCCTCGCAGCCACTCCACGGCTCGGCGATTGGAGATCGGGATGTTCGCCGTGAGCTCTGGATGGTCGGGAACCCGCCGGAATGCCTCTGCCAGGATCGCCGCCGCGATCGCCGGCTCGTCGGTGACCCATGGGCCGATGCGGTCCTCGTCCACCCGCAGCCAGCCAAAGCCCACCACGATCTCCTCGCGCTTAGCGACCAGGGTTGGCCGCTCGCGGTCGGCGAGCATCGCGGCGAGGAGCGGGGTGCGCTGGCCGCCGAACCGGGGCGTGTCGAAGTCGACCAGGGTTTCCAGTGCGCGCTCCTCGCCATCGATCACCACGATGTCGTCGCTCCGGGACGGCAACGGAAGGTCGCGCCGCAGGTGCGCGCGCGAGCCCGGCTCGGTCGGTGTGAAGCCGTGGCGCGCGTAGAGCGGCCGGCCCTGCTGAGTCGCGAAGAGCTCGAGCCGCGTGCAGCGCTGCTCGTGGAGGAATTGGGCGACGGCGTCGAGGACCGCGCTGCCGATGCCCTGCCGGCGCCTATCCTCTGCCACCATCATGTTCCCGACGAACCCGAGCGGCGCGTACGCCACGCCGGACCCGACTGCCACCAGCCGCCCTGGCCCGTCCTCGACCAGGAAGCAGCGCGCGTTCGGCGGCTCGATCGCCAGGCGCAGCGCCCAGTCGTGAGCGGCCAGAGCGACCCGGAGGCGCAGGTCGACGATCGCGGGCAGGTCATCGAGAGTGGCCGTGCGCATGGACAGGTCGTCGGGGAGCGGCATCGGCGCGGAGTCTATCCGTCGGTAGCATTGGCGCGGTGGAAGCGCGACTGCAGCGCGAACACTCTGGCCAGAATCGGTGTCCTGTCGGCGAGGCCAAGGAGGGAGCAGCCCTGGACATCGTCAGTCGCGCCAAGGCCCGCGACCGAGGGGCATTCGAGATGCTCGTCGAGCAGCACGCAACCGTCACCTACCGCCTGGCGGCCGCGATCGTCGGGACGGCCGATGCGGCGGACGTCACGCAGGAAACGTTCGTTGCCGCCTGGCAGCAGCTGCCGAAGCTGCGGGACGGCGGTGCCTTCGAGCCATGGCTGCGCCGCATCTGCGTCAACCGGGCGCGCAACTGGCTCCGCGCCCGGAATCGGCGCCCGCAGGCCGTGCTGGACATCGGCGATGACCGTGCGGTCGAGGCGCTGCCGGACCTCCGAGGCGACTTCCGGGGTGCCGTGGAGGCCCGCGCGCTGGTCGAGCCAGCGTTCGAGGGGCTGACGCCGGAGCAGCGGGCCGTGCTCGCCCTGCACTACAGCATGGGCCTGTCGATTGCCGAGGCGGCCGACGCCCTTGGGATCCGCGTCGGAACGGCCAAGTCACGGCTGAACGCCGCGCTCACCGCGCTTCGGCGCGAGATCGAGAACCCGCTGCGCGACGTCGAGACGGAGCCAGCCTCATGACCCAAGACCGCATTGTCGAGTACCTCCGCTGGCGCGGACGAGCGGAGCCTCCGGTCACGCTCGTGCCGTCGATCTTGGGGGCGATCGACGGGGCACCGACGGCTCGATCGTGGTTCGCCGCCCACCTGCGTGTCGTCGCCGCCGCCGGAGCGGTGGTGCTCGTCGCGGTCGCGGCACTGCTGCTCGGGCAGAGTCCGAATGTGGGTCCGCCGCCGCCATCGTCGTCGACGCCCGTCGAGGCGACGCCTGCCGAGATGCGGGACGCCGTCGAGCGGGCTGTAGAGACACTGCTCGAGTCACCCGGCGTCCGGGGAGTCCAGTCGACCTCGATCCTCGGTGAGCTGGCCGTCGTCCGGTGGATCGACCACCGGCGCAATGGAGACCAGGTCCTGGTGCAGCGCACGGACCTCGACGTCGCGGAGACCGGGTGGTGGTTGATCCCAGACTCGGAGCCCCCGGCCACGGGGCGCAACGTGCTGACCTACATATGGGTCACTGCCGGAGAGACGTTCCACTGGGCGAGGATCCCGGTGTGGGACGAGGGCCCCGCGTGGGTCCTCACGGACCTGGACGAGCTGCCGAACCGGACGCCGGCCGAGGCCGGCGCCGCAGCCGCTCCCGCAGCCGCTGCTCGAGCTGCAGCTCAGGGGGTCCTCCTTCTGGGCCCCAACCCGCTCGAGCTCCTGGTCGAGGACGGAACGGTGGAACGGCAGGATCGCGCGGATGGCGGAGTGGTCTGGACGATGACGAGCCCGCATCGAGACGGGACGTACGAGCAGGAGTGGCGCGTTGGGCCCAGCGGCGAGCTCGAGGCCTGGTCGTGGGACCTCGTCGACGTGACCGCGATCCCCGAGGACCGGCCGTACACATCGGGGCAAGTCACATTCACGGTCATGAGCGACCCGGAGCCGATCACGCCTCCCGACACCGATGCCGCGCCCGATCCGGCCGACTTCGGCCTTCCCGAAGACTTCCCGCTCGGGGCTGGTTGATCGGGCTGCCGTTAGCATCGGCCCCGTGGGAAACGGGATCCAAACCGACGTCCTTCTGGTCGGAGGCGGCGTGGCGTCCGTGCGCTCTGCCCGGACGCTGCGCCGGAAAGGCTTCGACGGGTCCATCCTGCTCGTCGGTGACGAGGCGCTCCCGCCTTACAACCGACCCCCGCTCAGCAAGGAGCTGCTGCGGGAGGGCCATCCCGCGGAGCTGCTGGCCGCCGAGCCCGCCGGCTGGTACGAGCGCCACCACGTCGAGCTGCTGACCGGCGTCACCGTCGCGCAGCTCGAGCCAGACGAAAGTCGGGCCACTCTGGCGGACGGCCGGTCCATCCGTTTCGAGCACTGCCTGCTCGCGACCGGCGCGGCGCCCCGGGCCGTGCCCGTCCCGGGAGGGCAGGACGCGCTCCTCCTGCGCACGCTGGAGGATGCGCAGCACCTGCGCGCGGCCGCGGTCAGCGCCCCTCCCGGCGCGCAGGTGGTGGTGGTGGGGGGCGGCCTCATCGGCGTCGAGGTCGCCTCCGGGCTGGCCGCCCTGGGCCTCGAGCCCACGGTGGTGGAGCTCGGCGACTCCCTGTGGGCCGGCAGCCTCGGGGCGCTGCTCTCAGGCTGGGCCTTGGAGCGGCTCCGCGAGGCCGGCGTGACGGTTCGGCTGGGAGCCGCCGTTACGGCGCTGGGCGCCGGAGGTGCGTGGATCGCGGAGGAGCGGATCCCCGGGGCGTTCGTGGTGGCTGGGATCGGCGTTCGACCCCGGGACGAGCTGGCGGCCGCCGCGGGCCTGGCCGTGGCCGGAGGCGTCGTCGTGGACGCCGACCAGCGCTCCAGCCATCCGGCGGTGTGGGCAGCGGGCGATGTGGCGCGCCTGGCAGGCCGCGCTGGGGAGCACTGGCACGCGGCCCGGGACTCCGGAGAGCGAGCGGCGCTGTCGATCCTCGGCCTCCCCGTGGCGCCACCCCGCGCCCCGTGGATCTTCACCGAGGTGGCGGGGGTGGCCGTCGACATCTTCGGCGATGCGGTTGCGGGCGACGAGGAGCGCTGGATGCTCGACGGAGGGGCGATCGCGCGGATGCGCGATCATCGGCTGGTGCAGTTGATCGTCATCGGCAGCGGGATCCCGGCTGAAGCGGCCCGAGGGCTCGTCGAGCAGGGCGCGTCCGAGGCGGATCTGCGGAGGGCTGTCGCGGAGAAGTGCGTTTGACCATCTGCGGCCGGTGGAGGAGAATGACGGCGAACACCGACCAATTCGGTCGGGATTCGTAGACGAGGCACGAATGGCTCTTTCCAACCCGGCGCTGACGCAGGTTCCCGACAGCTACAAGTACGGCTGGAGCGACCCCGAGGCGACCTCGCTCAACCTCGCTCGCAAGGGGCTGTCCGCCGACGTCGTGGCCGAGATCAGCCGCTTCAAGGGCGAGCCGGAGTGGATGACCAAGCTGCGCCTCAAGGCCTACCGGCACTTCGAGTCGCGGCCGATGCCGAGTTGGGGCGCCGACTTGTCGGAGATCGACTTCCAGGACATCTACTACTACATCGCCCCGACCGACAAGGCCGTGAGCTCGTGGGACGACGTGCCGGAGTACATCCGCCGCACCTACGACCGCCTTGGGATCCCGGAGGCTGAGAAGAAGTACCTCGCCGGCGTCGGCGGCCAGTACGACTCGGAGGTCGTGTACCACAACATCCGCGAGGACCTCGCGAAGCAGGGCGTCATCTTCATGGGCACCGACCAGGCGCTCAAGGAGCACCCGGACCTGTTCCGCGAGTACTACGGCACGGTGATTCCGGCCAACGACAACAAGCTCGCGGCGCTGAACACGGCGGTCTGGTCCGGTGGCAGCTTCATCTACGTCCCGCCCGGCGTCCACGTCGAGCTGCCGCTGCAGGCCTATTTCCGCATCAACACCGAGAACATGGGCCAGTTCGAGCGGACGCTGATCATCGCCGACGAAGGCAGCAGCGTTCACTACGTCGAGGGCTGCACCGCGCCGACGTACTCGACCGCGTCGCTCCACTCGGCGGTGGTCGAGATCATCGTCAAGAAGGGCGCCCGCGTCCGCTACACGACGATCCAGAACTGGAGCCACAACGTCTACAACCTCGTCACCAAGCGCGCCGTGGCGCACGAGGACGCCGTCATGGAGTGGGTGGACGGCAACCTTGGCTCCAAGGTGACCATGAAGTACCCGAGCATCTACCTGGTCGGTGAGCGTGCGCACGGCGAGGTGCTCTCGATCGCCTTCGCCGGCGACGA
>DASWIE010000066.1:0-12410 GCA_036397815.1 Candidatus Limnocylindria bacterium | reverse complement strand
GCCAGGAGCGCGCCGGCGGCGTTGTAGACGTGCAGCGTCGGGTCTACCGGCAGCGAGCTCTTCGGCAGCCGAACGCTGTCGACGATCGCGGTGACTGCCATGTCGAGCCGCCCGGCGCGAGGCGCCTCAAAGGCGAAGAAGTCCACGTCGCCCGCCGGATGGATGCTCGGTCCGATGGTGGTGCCGACCCCCACGAGCATCGCCGAGCCGAAGGCGCTGTTCGGCTCCAGCAGATCTCCGGGGGAGGGTGTGATCGGGCTCTGCGCGCCGCCCATGGCGCGGTTCGCGTTGACGCGACCCCAGCCGTAGCGGTTGTCCCAGCCCGCGTACCCCAGGTCGTCGGCGGTACTGAGGATGTGCGAAACAACGGTGGCATTGTTCCAGGCGTAGTTGCGGGCTCGAACCAGCGCCACGACACCGGAAACGTTCGGAGCCGCGAACGAAGTACCGCTGATGACGATGTGCTGCCCCGAGTACGCGCAGCTCGGAACCGTCGACTTGTCGCAGTTGGTGGTCAGGATCGATCCCCCGGGAGCGCTGAGGTCGGCATCGGGCCCATAGTTGGACCAGTTGGTGAACTCGTCGTCCGCCTGGGTGGCGGTGACCGAGATGACCTGCGGGTAGCTCGCCGGGTAGAAATGGCCCTCCGTCCGGAAGTTACCGGCGGCCGCGACCAGCACCACGTTTTGCGCCCACGCGTATTCCACGGCCTCGCGGAGAACCTGGGAGTCTGCGAAGCCGCCGATGCTCAGGTTGATGACCGATGCGCCGTGATCAACCGCCCAGTGGATGCCCAGCGCAACGTCGGAGCTCCAGCCGCTCCCGGCCTCGTCGAGGACCTTGACCGGCATGATCTTGTCCGACCAGCTGATCCCGGCGATTCCCTGGCCGTCGTTGACGCCGGCCGCGATGATCCCAGAGACCCAGGTGCCATGGGTGTTGTCATCGGCCGGGTCTGCGTCGTGGTTGGCGAAGTCGTAGCCGGGGACCAGCCGGCCCGCCAGATCCGGGTGGCCGGCCCACACCCCGGTGTCGACCACGGCGATGAGGTTCGACCCACCGGTGCCGATCGACCACGCCTCGCGCACCTGCATCCGATCGAGTGCGTACTGCTGGGCGGCGAGTGGATCGTTGACGTTGACGGCTGCGGCTCCGACCTGCTCGGCGACCGCGATCGCATAGTCCGGCTCAGCCCAGGCCACGTCGGGATCAGCGCGCAGCTCGGCCACGACGTCGTCGACCGGCCGGCCGCCGGCGGCGAGCACCTCGGCTCCCGGAGCGGGCAGGCTCGCGACGTGCCCAAGGCCGTGCGCGCGAGCGGCATCAGAGGCCTTCACGCGCTGATTCCATCTCACCAGGACGCGATCGGGCGCGTAGCCCACCTCGGCGGTGGTGGGCTGTTTCGACTCAGGCTGATCGGCGGTGGCGATCGTGTCTGGCTCCCCGGGAACGTGCGGTTGGGCGGCGACCGGCGTCGTGACAACCACGAACAGGACGAGGGCGGCGAGTGCGGGGCGGGGATGGTGCATGCGGTCAACCAGCCTACGTCTCAGCGTCAACGAGCAGAAGAATGACGATCGGCGACGACGGCCGGGGACTGATTGCCCATGCGCCGGCCTCCCGGTCCCTGGGTGCTACGGACCGTCCAGCAGCTCAAGCAGTCGGGGCCTTGCGGCCGCCACCGCGCGCCCGCGATGCGAGATTCGATCCTTCTCGGCCTCGGGCAGCTCAGCGGTGGTCTCTCCGGACGGCAGGAGGAAGATCGGGTCGAAGCCGAAGCCACCGTCCCCGCGCCGCTCCCGCGTCACGCTGCCTTCGACCACGCCGCTGAAGAGCTCGATCGTCGGCACGTCGCCGGGCGAACGCCCCGGCACCGCCAGCGCGAGCCAGCAGACCATCCTTGCGCGCCGGTCCTCGGCATCCGGGATCCGGGCCAGAAGGTGGATCACCGGGTCGTCGACATCGGGCCCGCCGAACCGGTTGGTCTGCACCCCCGGGCCCCAGTCGAGCGCCGCCACCTCCAGTCCCGAATCGTCGGCAAGGGTCGGCAACCCGGACGCGCGGGCGTAGGCATCGGCCTTGGCAGCCGCATTCTCGGCATAGGTGTCATACGGCTCGGCGATCTCGAGGTCGAGGCCGAGCTCCTGCGGCGTCACCACTCTCGCCGGGAGGTCCGCCAGCAGGCGCCCGAGCTCTCGCTGCTTGCCACGGTTCGTGGTCGCCAGCAGGAGGTCCGTCACTCGGCGGCGGGAGATTCGATCGCCTTGCGCTGAATCTCGAACAGCTGGCGGATGCCGGCCGCCGCCAGGTCGATCATCTGGTTCATCTGCGTTCGATCGAAGGCCTGGTGCTCGGCCGTGCCCTGCACCTCGACGAAGCGCTCCTCGCTGGTCATCACCACGTTGAAGTCGACGTCGGCGGACGAGTCCTCCGCGTAGTCGAGGTCGAGCAGGACCTGGCCGCCCGCCAGCCCGACGCTGACCGCCGCGACCTGGCCGGTCAGGAGGTGCCCCATGCCGAACTTGTTCAGCGCCCTGGCCAGGGCCACGTAGGCACCGGTGATCGACGCCGTGCGCGTGCCGCCATCCGCCTGGATCACGTCGCAATCGAGCGTGATCGTCCGCTCGCCCAGGCGCGACAGGTCGACCACGCCGCGCAGCGCGCGACCGATCAGGCGCTGGATCTCATGCGTCCGGCCGCCGATCCGCCCCGCGCTCGCCTCGCGCTGGCTCCGCTCCGCGCCGGCACGCGGCAGCATGCTGTACTCGGCGGTGACCCAGCCGCCGCCCTTCCCGCGCAGCCAGCCGGGGACGCGGTCCTCGATCGTCACCGCGCAGATCACCCGGGTCTCGCCCACCCGGATCAGGACCGATCCCTCCGCGAACTTCAGGTAGTCGGCGACGATCTTCACTGGCCGGAGCTGCGTGGGCGCGCGACCGTCCTGGCGGCGCGACTGGGCGATCGTTGTCATGGGGCGACGATTCTAACCCGCGTGCTACCGTCCCCTCCCGATGCGCCTGCTCGTGGTGACCGCCCGCTACCCGACACCCGACCGGCCGGCGGCCGGCGCCTTCGTGCGCGACCGCCTTGCCGACGACGGTCTCGAGACGACTGTAATCGCACCGCCGCGGTACGACGTGCCGGGCTGGCGGCGGTACGCGGGGATCGCCTGGCGGGCGCTGACGACGCGCGGGCGCTTCGATGGGATCGAGGGTCATTTCGTGCTGCCCACCGGACCGATCGCCGTCATCGCCGCGCGCCTTCGGCGCCGGCCTCTCGTCCTCTATGCCCACGGCAGCGACGTGGGCGGGATGGCGCGCCGCAACCGTCTCTTCGCGGCCCTGGCGCGCTGGGCAATCGCGGCCGCGGACGCGGTCGTCACCAACTCGTCGGACACCGCCGCGGACGTGGCGGCCCTGGGCGGCGCCGCCGAGATCGTGCCGCCCGGGATCGAGCTGGGCCGCTTCGCGCCGTCGCCACGTCCCGCGGAGCGCAGGGTGCTCTACCTCGGCGGCGCTGGACGGCTGAAGGGCCACGACGTCGCCGAAGGGCTGGCCGACACGCTCGTCGGTCCGGGGCTGCGCGAGGTGGCGCCCGAGGAGGTGCCGGCCCTCCTGGCCGCGCACGACGTGCTGCTGGTCCCGTCGCGGAGCGAGGGCTACGGGCTGGTGGCTGCCGAGGCGATCGCCTCGGGCCGATGGGTGGTGGCGCGTGCGGTCGGCGGGCTGCGTGAGGTAGTGGAGCCGGGCATCACCGGGACGCTGGTCGAGGAGGACGATGAGTTCGCCGCCGCGCTGGCGTCGGTGCCGGACTACGACCCCGCGCAGCTGGCTGCCAGCGGCGGACGATTCGACATACGTCGCCATCGGGTCGGGATGGCCTCGGTCTGGCAGCGCGTGCTGGAGCGCCGCGTTTGAACTGCGCCCGCGACGCCGTTCAGGCGGCCGTTAGGGAACGGCGGCGTTGATCGCCGCGACCACGCCCTCGGAGATCGCGCCGCCTCCCCCCAGGATCACGACCGTGTCGGGCGAGAGGCGCTGCAGCTCGGCGGCAACCAAGCTCGGCAGCACGTTGGTCGGAACCAGCAGCAGCGGGCCCGGTAGGCTGCCCGCCACCGGGCTGCCGGCCAGGCCATCCGGGAAGTTCGCCCCGGTCGCGACATACACGGTGGTCGCGCCGTTGGCCACGTAATTGGCCTGGCTTACGCCAACCGCGGTCGCATACCGATCCGCTCCGTAGATGCGGGCCACCTGAGCGTCGGTGATGTCGCGCATCGTCTGGGCGACAGCATCCGAGATGATCGCCCCACTGCCGAGCACAACGATCGTGGCTGGGTGCAGGCGCTGAAGCTCAGCGGCGGTGGCGGCGGGCACCGTGTTGGCCGTGACCAGCAGGATCGGCCCGCCCTGGAGTCCGGCAGCGGCCCCGCCGGCAAGCGCGTCGGGGAAGTTGGCGCCGGTGGCGACATAGACGATCGGGGTGCCGGCCGCGAAATGAGCCTGGCTGATCATGGCCGCCGTTACGAAGCGATCAGCTCCGGAGATTCGGACGACGTGCTGGCTGGTCGCATATGGGGCCAGCCCGTTGGCGACGAGGTCAGAAATCGCTCCCAGCCCTCCCAGGACGACGATCCGCGCCGGCTGCAGTCGCGCCAGCTCGTTGGCCGTGGCTGAAGGGACCTCGTTCTGCTTGACCAGGAGCACCGGCCCGCCGGTCTGCGCCGCGGCCGGCCCAGCAGCCAGCGCGTCTGGGAAGTTGGACCCGGTCGCGACGTAGGCGATGGGGACGCCCGGGACGAAGCTGGCGGCGCTCAGGGCGGCCGCGGTGGCGTATCGATCGGCCCCGGCGATCCGGACGCTCTCGGCGGGATCATCAGCTGCGGGTGGAGGTGGTGGTGGGGAGCCGCCGCAGAGCTTGACCCAGACCATGACCGCGAAGATGCCGCGCGAGGTCGGGTTCTGCGTCCAGCTCCCGCCAGAAGCGGTGTAGTCGCCGAGCATGATCTCCTTGTGGCCGCTGGTGGATGCATACCAGGCGTCGATCGCGCGCTGCGGGTCGAAGGATGGATAGCCGCGCTCCCAGTAGATGATCTCGCCGTAGCCGGTGAAGCAGACCCCGAGCTCGCGCAGGCGGCGCTCGACGTAGGCCATGTCGTGCGCAAGGGTGTCGCTGGCTGCCATCTGGTTGCCGCGCTCGACCGTGACCTGGTCGACCGCCGCGTCCCAGGAAACTGGGCCGCGACCGTTCTGCTCACGTTTGACGTTTGCAAACGCCACGAACGTCTGCCCGTCGGCGGCGGCGACCGGTGCCGCCAGGGCAACCACCATCGTGGCGAGCATGAATGGGATCAGCAGGAGGCTGGATGGGCGGGAGCGCTGCGCGGACATGAAGGCTGGCTTATCCCCCGGGGAGGCGTGGTGATGAGTTCACGCAGAGGCTACGGACGGCCGCGAGGCACCACCATGGCCCGATGTTCTGATTGACGCCGACGACGGTACGGGCGGCGATCAGTACCAGAGCGCGCGGATCTGGTCGCGCACCGAGTCGGAGATCGCACCGGTCGAGCCAAGCAGCCAGGTGTTCGGGGCGCTGAGGCGTTGCAGCTCAACCGCCACCGACGTCGGCAGGCCGGTGGGGGACACCAGCAGGAGCGGAGCGCGCTGCACGCCGGCCGCCGCAGCGCCCGCCACCGCATCCGGGAAGTTGGCTCCGGTCGCGACGAGCACCTCAACGGGCGCGTCGGCGCCGAAGGTGGCCGCGCTGACCGCCACGGCGGTGGCGTAGCGATCAGGCCCGGCGATCCGCGAAACGGACCCACTCGTAAAGCTCGCCAGCCGCGCGAGCACGATGTCGGTGACGACGCCGGCGCCACCGACGACCACGATCCGCCCGGGGCGCAGGCGGGCGAGCTCGTCTGCGGTGGCGCTGGGCACCCCGTCGCGGGTCACCAGCAGAACGGGCGCGCCGGCGCCGGCGGCGGCGGTCCCAGCCGACAGCGCGTCCGGGAAGTTGGCGCCGGTCGCCACGTAGGCGACCGATCCACCGGGGCCGAACCAGGCGCGGCTGATCGCCGCGGCGGTGGCGTAGCGGTCGGCACCGGCCAGGCGGCTCACGGGGCCTGACGTGTAGGAGGCGAGCTGCCCGACAACCTGGTCACTGACGACCCCGACGCCACCCACCACGATGATCGATCCCGGCCGGAGGCGCAGCAGCTCGTCGATGGTTGCCTGTGGCAGGGAGCCTGGCTGGGTGAGGAGGACCGGACCGCGGCCCAGCGCCGCGGCAGGGCTGGCGGAGAGCGCATCGGGGAAGTTGGCGCCGGTTGCGATGAAGGCGACCGGAGGACCGACGGCAAAGAAGTTCGAGCTGATCGCGGCCGCGGTGGCGTAGCGATCGGCGCCGGCCAGACGCGCATCGGCGCGGCGGAATCGATCGTCGATGACGTGCCAGAGCTCGTCTCGCCCCTGGTCCATGAGCAGCGTCCAGATGCCGATCCCGGCGAGGTCATTGCCTATCACGAGGTCGTACTTGAGGCCGAGCGACTGGGTGTCGTCGTAGTAGCCCTGCCGCCAGGTCGTGTTGGGGGAGTCGTACCACGCATACCAGGGCACGCCGCCCACGTCATCCCAGCGCCGGCCGAACTGCGCGACGTGGTTCAGAGCACCGGTGTAGTAGTACGCGGCCGACGCTCCAGGGGCGGTGATCTGCGAGTCTGGGCAGGTCGGCGGCGAAGTGGCGCGACAGGTTGGTGAATTGACCGCGTCCGACAAGGTGGGCCAGGTCCGCCCGTAGTACGGGATGCCCCAGATGATCTTGCTGCCGTCGACCATGGCAAGGTGGTCAGCCACGGCCTCGCTGGCGTCGAGCATGTACGGACTCGAGAGTGGCGCGACGCCGCCTGCTCGGCCCGAGCCGGACCAGCTGAAGTCATAGGCCATCACCATCACGGCGTCGGCGGCCCCTGGCGCGGTCAGGCCCGCCAGGTCGTAGCCGGTCGCCCAGGTCGCCGCTCCGGCCATGGTGTCAACCGTCAGGTAGCTGCCCACGCCGGCCGCCATCAGGCCGGCCTTGAGCTCGCGGATGAAATCGGTGAAGGCCGAGCGCAGGGAGGTCGGAACCGGCTCGAAGTCGATATTCACGCCGTCCGCCTGCCGCGCGGCGATGATCCCGGCGATCTCGCCGATCAGCTGCGAGCGGTACGTGGCGCTGCTGAGCAGCGTCGTCAGGGCGGTGTAATCCGACCAGGACATGAGCGTGATGGTTGGCACCACTCGCACCCCGCGCGCATGGGCGAGGTTGATCACCTGGCTCAGCGCACCCGAATTCCATCCCGACCAGCCCGAACCGGTGCGCTGCAGACTGCCGTCCGCGGCGGCGCCGATGCTGAAATAGGCGATCGTCGACGTGAGGTCATAGCGCATCGACGACAAGGACTCCGCGTCCAGCATCCAGTACGGCAGGAACCCGAGGACCTCCTTGCGCAGCCCGTTCGGCAACGGCCCAGCCGGCCCGGCTGCCGAACCGCCAGCAGCGACCAGCTGGTCCGGCCCACCGTTGACGGCCCCCTTCGGCGCGTCTTGTGCGACCGATGAGCTCGCCCCATCCGGCGCGAAGCCGAGCGGCACGGCCTCGTGCTCGTGCAGCATGGCGGCATGCACAGATGGCTCGAGCAGCTCGGCCGGCAGCGGTGGCAGAACGCGACCGTCGGGCAGGGTCACCGAGCCCGGCTGCGGATCCGCGGCCGCGGCCGGAGCCAGCGCCAGGGCGGTGATCGCCATGGCAAGAGCCGCGGAAACGACCGATCGACGGCGGATCATCACTTCAGGTTCGGTCTCCCACATTGAGGGCTGCGGTCAGAAGCTCGCCCAGACCGCACTCAGGGACACCTTACCCGTCCGCACCAAATGGAGGAAATGGTACGAATGGCCCGGCCCGCCGGCCGGGCTCAGGGGAAGAGTGACTGCAGCTGGCTCACGATGGCGTCGCTGACGACGCCGGTGCTGCCGAGGATGACCACGGTGGAAGGGTTGAGCCGGAGCAGCTCCTGAGCGACCACGTCCGGGATGCCTGAGGCAGGAACCAGCAGCAGCGGCACATTCCAGATGCCGGCCACGGGACCGCCCGCGAGGGCATCGGGGAAGTTGGCTCCGGTCGCGAGGTAGACCACGTCGGCGCTGACGAACGTTGCGGTGGTCACCGCCACCGCGGTGGCGTAGCGGTCACCGCCGGCCATGCGCGCCACGCCACCGGACGTGTAGGCCGCCAGCGCGTCGGCGACACCATCGGAGACCACGCCGCTGCCGCCGAGGATGACGATGCGAGCGGGTTGGAGGCGTACAAGCTCGGCAGCCGTGGCTGCCGGCAGCTCCGTCTTGCCGGTCAGCAGCACCGGTCCGCCCTGGCTGCCCGCGACCGGCGTACCGGCGAGCGCATCGGGGAAATTCGACCCGGTTGCGACAAAGGCGACCGGGACGCCGGGGCCGAAGGTATCGGCCGAGATGGCCGCGGCCGTCTCGAAGCGGTTGCCGCCGGCCAGCCGCCGCACCACGCCGCTCGTCGCGTATGGGGCCAGGGACTGGAGAGTCGCGTCGCTGACCACGGCGCTCCCACCAAGCACCACGATCTGTCCAGGCTGCAACCGAGTGAGTTCGCTGGCGGTGGCGGCCGGCACGCCGGCCGAGCTGACGAGGAGCATCGGGCCGCCTCGGACGGCGGCGGCGGCGCTGCCGGCGAGGGCGTCTGGGAAGTTGGCGCCGGTCGCGACGTAGGCGACCGGGACGCCCGGCGTGAAGGAGGCGGCCGAGACCGCTGCCGCGGTGGCATAGCGATCGGCTCCCGCGTAGCGCGAGACCGCGAGGGAGCTGGGAGCGGGTGGGGCGCCGGGGTTGCCGAATGAGGCTTCCGGATTGCCAGCGTATCCGAACCAGTAATCAGGATCCGAGCCCGTCTTCTGGATCCAGACCTGATCGCCCGCGAGGTCGGGGTGACCGAACTGGCGCTGTGCCGCGGCATCGTATCCGGGGGCGTAGCGCGCGACGTCGCCGTAGGTCATGGTCGGGTTGCGCAGGATCGTGTCCACGAGGTACTGGGCGCCGTTGTGGAGGTCGGTCGCGAAGTACGCACTGGCACCCATCGCCAGCACCGGATAGCTGTAATGCCTGACGCGCGCGAAGGCGACCGCCTCGGTCGCGTTGACGTCGAAGCTTTCGCCGGCGCCGGGCGTGTAGCAGGCCTTGTTGTAGATCATCACGAAGCCAGGAGCCGGGCTGATCCCGCCCGAGCAGTACTGCCGCTGCGCAGCGCCATCGGAGCTGGTGAGGGTGCCCAGCAGCGCCTTCTCACCGCAGTAGACCATGGTGCTCGACCAGTCGTCCGAGTCGCCGTTGCTTGCGGTTCGGTTCAGCCCCCAGCCGTTCACGCGGTCGGTGTTCTCGGTGGCGCTGTACGGATTGGGGTACCCGTTGCCGTGGCCCAGGTAGACGACGACGTTGGCGCCGTTGACGGCGGCCTGCACGTTCGCCCAGGTCGCGTTCGGAGAGTAGACCTTCACCACCGTCGCTCCCGCGGCTTCAGCGGTGGCTGCGATCTGGTCGCCGGTGTTGCGGTAGCCAGCGGTCTGCGAGCCGGTGGGGCCCACGATGATCACGACCTTCTCGCCTGCCGCGCCCACCGGGGCGATGGCGAGCATTGTCCAGGCAAGCGCCAGGACGATGCCAGCGGTGATCGAGGTTCGAATCCGGTCTCGCAATGCAGGTCTCCACGTTCCGTTCAGGGGCAGGCCACTCAATTAGCCAAGTGAGATTTCTCGTTCCCTGACGGTACCGGCGCGGAGAGACGAAGCCCATCACCCGATGGTCCGCGCGAGGTCGGGCACGATGGGGCCATGTGCATCAGGGCAACCCCGGACGAACGGCGGCGCTCAGTCCTGGCGGAACTCCAGCACCACGAGCAGGCGCTCGAGTCGCCCGAAGTCGAGGGCGGCACGCACGAAGGCCGTCTGGGTCAGCGCGTTGGTGTCCGGCTCGACCGCCAGGACGTGGCCGATCAGAAGCCCCTTCGGGTACGGGCTCCGCGCGACGGCCTGCTCGAGTGCCAGCCCGGCCGTCACGATCGTGTCGCCCACAGCGAGCTCGTCGGTGACGGCCACCTGCACCATCACCAGCTGCCCGCCAAGCTGGCCCTGCACCAGGCCGAGGGCCCGGCTCTGCTGGTCGAGCGCCACCACGCTGGTGCGCGTGTCGACCACCAGCCGCACGGTCGCCGTGTCCGACCCGACCGACACCACCGTGCCGGCAAGGGCCCCGGCACCCTCCGCCGAGCCGACGACCGGCATGCCGACCGCCAGGCCATCGACCGTCCCCGCGTCGATCCCGACCTCCCAGGTGAAGTTGCTCGGGTCGCGGCTGATGACCCTGACCGGCAGGAGGTCCATCTCGAGCGACTGTGTCAGGCCCAGCAGCTCGCGCAGCTCCTCGTTCTCGGCGGCGGCTCCCTCGAGCTCGGCGATGCGCTGCTCCATGCCTGCCAGCCGGCGCCGCAGGTCGTCGTTCTCAGTGCGCAGGCGATCGATCTCTCCGATCGTGCCGAACACGCCCGCGACTCCCTGCCCGACGCCCGAGATAGCCTGCCGCACGGGATCCAGCGCGCGGGCACTGACCCGCTGCAGGGAGAGCGCCGCATCGGTCTGCGAGGCAAGCAGGAGCAGCAGCGAGACGATCACGAAGGCGGCGTACCACAGGCCAGTGCGGGTTCGCCGGTGCGGGCTGCCGATCATGGCTGGCGACCGATGGCGCCGCGCCGCCTAGCGCGGCGCGCGGGTGAACTGTTCGCTGACGAGGACGCGCTCCAGGCTGTCGAGCTCTTCCAGGACGCGACCGCAGCCGCGCACAACGCAGGTGAGCGGATCGTCGGCGATGTGCACGGGCATCTGGGTCGCCTCCGCGACCCGCTTGTCGAGCCCGCCGAGCAGCGCCCCACCGCCGGCCAGAACGATGCCCTGGTCCATGATGTCGGCCACCAGCTCCGGCGGGGTCTCCTCGATCGTCTCCTTGATGGCGTCGATGATCTCGGCCACGGTGGGCTCGAGCGCCTCCCGGATCTGGTCGCTGCCGACCTCGACGCTGCGCGGCAGGCCGGTCAGCAGGTCGCGCCCGCGGAAGGTGGTGGTGCGCGGGTTCTCGGTCGGATAGGCGGAGCCGACCGCGATCTTGATCTCCTCGGCGGTGCGCTCGCCCATCAGCAGGTTGTACTCGCGGCGCGCGAAGCTGACGATGTCGGTGTCCATCTCGTCGCCGCCGATGCGGATCGACCGGCTCACCACGATCCCGCCCAGGCTGATGACCGCCACCTCGGTGGTGCCGCCGCCGATGTCGACGATCAGGCTGCCGGACGGCTCGCTCACCGGCAGTCCGGCGCCGATGGCGGCCGCCATCGGCTCCTCGATGAGCCTGGCCCAGCGTGCCCCGGCGTTGATGGTCGCGTCGCGCACGGCCCGCTTCTCGACCTCCGTCACGCCGGACGGGATGCCGACGAGCACGCGGGGCCGCGGGATGCGCGCGTATCGGTCGTGGACCTTCTTGATGAAGTACCGGATCATCTGCTCGGTCACGTCGAAGTCGCTGATGACGCCGTCGCGCAGCGGACGAATGGCGACGATGTTGGCCGGCGTGCGACCCACCATCCGCTTCGCCTCGGCACCGATGGCCAGGACGTGCTTCGTGCGCGTGTCCATGGCGACCACGCTCGGCTCGCTGATGACGATGCCGCGGTTGCGGACCGTGACCAGCGTGTTGGCCGTGCCGAGGTCGATGCCGACGTCGTGACTGAGGAGGCCGAGCAGGCCGTCGAAGAGTCCCAAGGTCCCTCTCGTGATGCTCGTGGTCGCCGGCCCGTGGCACGACAGGGCGGACGCGAATTTGAGAATCGATGTGGTGCTCGGAAGCACCTTGACGCGGCGCTACCCTACCACGGCATCTGCGGGGCGCCGGGCGTACGATCGACCCATCCTGCAGAGTGCGGGCGACACCTCACCGCGTCTGCCCCGGGCGCACACATCGGCCAACGAACGCGCCATCCCGCCGCGCGTTTGCAGCGGGCGCACGCATCGGCCAACGAGCGACCGCTGGCCGCCATCGAGCCATTGTCCCTTGCGCGGATGTGTCGCTGATGCACGATCTGGCCATCGAATGGCTCGATTCGCCCATCAACGGCGTCCTCGATGGCCGATACGTGCCCGGGGAGCAACTGCGCTGATACCTAGGCATCGAGATTTGTGTTTTCGTTGACAATCGCATTTGCTACCGTCGTTCCGATCAGGAAGCGCGTGCGTCAGCATGGAGGTCGCAGGGCATGGCTGGCTTCTTCAGCGAGGTTCCGGACCGGATCGAGTTCGGCGGGCTGGCCTCGCGCGA
>DASWIE010000065.1:0-6786 GCA_036397815.1 Candidatus Limnocylindria bacterium | reverse complement strand
GGCACGGGTCATCGTCATGCCGCTCGGCTCGGCGTGGCGGATCCGCTCCGGGATGTTCTCGTCGTCCTCGATCGCAGCCGCTTCGCCGGCCAGATCGGCATCGTGCGCGGCCGCCTGTTCCGGATGCTTGCGGCGCCAGCGGGCCTCCGCCTCCGCCTGCAGCTTGGCGGCGTCGCGAAGCACGATCTCGGCGAGGTCCGCGGTGGCGGCCGTGGCGAAGATCGGGCCGTGATACCCGGCGCGGACCAGCGCGGGGATCCGTCCGCAGTGGTCGAGGTGGGCGTGGGTCAGCAGCACTGCGTCGACGTTGGCGGGTGGGTAGGCGAACGGGATCCGGTTGCGGCTCACCTCCTCGGGCGAGCCCTGGAACATGCCGCAGTCCACCAGCAACCGGCGCTCGCCGGCGGTCACCAGGAACTGCGAGCCGGTCACGGTGCCGACCGCCCCGAGGAATTGGATCTCGATCCCCATGGCGTCCGAGTATGGCGGGATTCATGCCGGGGGCTCGCGCCGTCGCGCTGCCACGCTGGGTGGCATTCTGGCGATCGAGCGGGGCATGTTTCCTCTCCGGACGCCATTCCGTCGCCGAACTGCCACCAGGTGTGGCAGGTTGACAGCCGAACGACGCCATCTCGACGATCCAGCGGGTCCCGATCGTCGCAATGCCACCCCCTGTGGCAACGGGTCGTGTGGCCCGCATCTATCATCGGTCGAGATGCCCTTCCCCTTCGAGCCGCCCATCGAGCCGATGCTCGCCAAGCCGACGCCCGAGCTCCCCCTGGGTGATGGCTGGCGCTACGAGCCGAAGTGGGACGGCTTCCGGGCGCTCGCCTTCCGCGACGGGGAGGAGCTCTACCTCCAGTCGCGCGACCTCAAGCCACTGGACCGATATTTCCCGGAGCTCCTCGAGCCACTCCGCGCGGTGGGCGGCCCGAAGGCCCGCTTCGTCCTCGACGGCGAGATCGTCATCGCCCGCGACGGCGGGCTCGACTTCGAGGCGCTTCTGCTCCGCATCCACCCCGCCGCCTCCCGCGTGGCGATGCTGGCGGGCGAGACGCCCGCCTCATTTGTCGCGTTCGACTGCCTGGCCGAAGGGACCGATGACCTGCGCGACG
Source organism: Candidatus Limnocylindria bacterium (assembly GCA_036397815.1). Classification (GTDB taxonomy): domain Bacteria; phylum Chloroflexota; class Limnocylindria; order QHBO01; family QHBO01; genus DASQFY01. The sequence continues at coordinate 5,671 of DASWIE010000065.1, read as the reverse complement.
CGCCGCTCGACCAGCGCCGCGCACGGCTGGAGAAGCTGCTGGCGGACCCGCCGCCATCCGTCCTGCTCACGCCGGCCACCGCCGACCCGGCGGTGGCGCGTCACTGGTTCGACGTCTTCGAGGGAGCCGGGCTTGACGGCGTCATCGCCAAGCGCGCCGAGCAGTCGTACGTGCCCGGCAAGCGCGAGATGGCCAAGGTCAAGCACCAGCGCACCGCGGACTGCGTGGTCGCCGGGTTCAGGTGGCACAAGAACGGCCCCGGCACCATGATCGGCTCGCTGCTGCTGGGTCTCTTGAACGACGCCGGGCAGCTGCAGCACGTGGGCGTCACCGCGTCGTTCACCGAGGTGAAGCGCCGGGAGCTGGTGGCGTTCCTCGAGCCCTACCGGCGCAATGCCATCGACGGCCATCCGTGGAAGGAGTGGAAGGAGTGGGAGGCGGCGGCGGAGGGCAAGCGGATGCCCGGCGCCACGTCACGGTGGAATCGCGGGAAGGACCTCTCCTGGGAGCCGCTCCGCCCCGAGCTGGTCTGCGAGGTGGCCTTCGATCACCTCCAGGGCGACCGATTCCGGCACGGCACCACCTTCGTCCGCTGGCGACCGGACAAGCCGCCGGCCGAGTGCCGCTACGACCAGCTGGAGGAGACGCCGGCCGCGCTGCTGGCCGACCTGTTCGGCGGTCGCTGACGAGCCGAGGCGAGCCGAGTTCAGACCGTGTTCCCGTCTCCCAGCAACAGTGTTACCGGTAAGTAGGTAAACCACGCGGTCTGTGACCGCGACGCGCCTCGCCCACGCTCAGTGAGCTGCCAGATTGGCACGGGTTGCCCGGCGAAGTCGCTTAGCAGTAACCACATTGCCAGGAGACGGGAATGCCCACGAGCACCCGATCCGCGCTGGTTCCAGGCCGGGGACGGCGTATCCCGACGAAGCTGATCGGCCGGTACACTCGCGAGAATGACCACGCGCTCACTTGAGGGAGAACCGCGCTCCGTGACCACACAAGACCCCAACCTCGCCGTCAACCTCGGTTCACGGATGGCGGGCGTCGCCTACGTGGAGGGCTGGGGCCTGTACTGCGAGCGGCTGGCCGACGAGATGGGCATCTACACCAGCGAACAGGAGCGCTACGGCATGCTGGATGCCCAGGCCTTCCGCGCGGCGCGCCTGGTCGTCGACTCGGGCCTGCATGCGTTCGATTGGAGTCGGGAGCGGGCGATCACCTTCATGCATGAGCGTGGCTCATTGCCGATGGTCGACGCCGAGATCGAGGTGGACCGATACACGATCTGGCCCGGCCAGGCCCTGGCCTACAAGATCGGGCAGCGTGAGATCGAGCGGGCACGCCGCGAGGTGTCCGAGAAGCTGGGTGACCGATTCGACCTGCGCGCCTTCCACGACGAGGTGCTCGGCCACGGGTCGCTGCCGCTCGCCACGCTGCGCCGCGAGATCCCGGGCTGGGTCGAGTCGGCGGTGGCGGCCGGCGAGGGTGCGCCGGCCCGCTGACGCGTCAGCATCGGTCCATGCGCCAACCCGAACGGATCCTGCTTGCAGGCCGATACGTTCGCCTCGAGCCGCTCGACGAGCGGCATCGCGACGACCTTCTGGCGGCAGCCGCCCAAGATCCGGCGACCTTTCGATACATGAGCTCCGGCCTCTCGGCGGGGGCTGACGCCTGGCCCGCCTATCTGGCCGATGCGCTGGCGCCCGAGTTCGTCGCCTGGGCGACCGTCGATGCAACAACCGACCGGGCGGTTGGCTCCACACGCTTCGGTGATATCGCGCCGGAGCATGGCCGGGTCGAGATCGGTTGGACCTGGATCGCGCCCTCGCATCAGCGAACCGCGTTCAACACGGAGGCCAAGCTCCTGCAGCTGACCTACGCCTTCGACGAGCTGGGAGCCACCCGCGTCGCGCTCAAGACCGATGGGCGCAACCTGCGATCGCAGGCAGCCATCGAGCGGCTCGGCGCGGTGCGCGAGGGCGCCCTTCGCCGCCATGTGCGGATGCCCGACGGGTTCATGCGCGACACGGTCTATTACTCAATCCTCGCCGACGAGTGGCGGGCGGTGAAGGCGCGACTCGAGGAGCGCATGGCTCAGGGCTGAGCGTGCAGGCGCGATTTGGGCGCGCGCATGGGCCTAGCATGCCGCGATGAGCAAGAGCCGGCTCGAGGCGTTCAGTGACGGCGTCATCGCGATCATCATCACGATCATGGTGCTCGAGCTGCGCCCGCCGGAGGGCACCGCGCTCGAGGATCTCGGCCAGCTGTGGCCGACCTTCTTCAGCTACATCTTGAGCTTCGCCCTGCTTGGGACCTACTGGAGTAACCACCACCATCTGCTGCAGACCGCTCGAACAGTCAACGGCCTCGTGCTGTGGGCGAACCTGCACTTGCTCTTCTGGCTGTCGCTGTTCCCATTCGGCACCGCCTGGGTGGGCGACACGCATTTCGCGCCGATCCCGGTCGCCGCGTATGGCCTGCTCCTCCTACTCGCGGCTATCGCCTACTACGGCGTGGTTCGAGCACTGATTCGCACGCCCGGGCAGACGCCAGCCCTCGCGGCAGCAGTCGGGCGCGACGTCAAGGGCAAGGTCTCGCCGCTGTTCTTTGCAGTCGCCATTCCGATCGCGCTCGTTGCACCGGTCGTCGCTCTGGCGATCTACGTCGCGGTCGTCATCCTCTGGATCGTCCCGGATCGGAGGATGGAGCGCGTCGCTCAATAAGGACCGATCTCGGCCCGCTCAGGGTCGCCATTCGACTGTCGGATCGTAATCGGGATCAGGCGCTTCCTCCGCGGGCCGTTCCGCCTCTGGGACGTGGCGCAGGTTGACCCTGACGCGGTACCAGAGGCTCGAGCGGCCGCGCATGCCGTCGACCAGCACGTCGTCCTCGGCGAGGTGCTTCGAGGCCTTCCGGTGGCGCTTCTTCCAGCGCTCGAGGCCGGCGAGCGCGTCCGCTTTGGACTTGGCTTGCGAGATCACGACCAGCGGGTGCGCCGATCGGCGGCGGCCGGTGGGGGAGACGGTGCCGTCCGCGCGACGCAGCGAGGCGGAGGGCGTCGGTGGCGCAACCGAGCCCAAACGCCCGCGCGGCGCGGATGGGTCTGTGGGCTGTCGTGGATCCGCCATGCGGCGCCGCGACGGCTGAACGCGTGGCGGCTCGCCGGGCTGTTTGGCGTAATTCGGCGGCCACGGCGCGTCGCCCTCGCCCGCGGCCTCCTGGCGGGCTGAGAGCTCGAGCAGCTCATCGAGCGACCCGATCGCCTCGTCGATGCCGGCGCCCACGTCGCCGAGGCGGGCGTATCGGTCCTGCATGGAGGTGAGCGTGAAGTCCCCGAGCTCCGCGTCTGGGACCTCGTCCCAGTTCAGTGGCGCGGACACCTGTGCATTCGGCACCGGACGCACCGAGTAGGCGGACGCGACCGTCCGATCCTTGGCGTTCTGGTTGTAGTCGAGGAAGACGCCGTGGCGCTCCTCCTTCCACCACTTGCTGGAGGCGATCTCCGGCGCGCGGCGCTCCACCTCGCGCGCCAGCGCCAGCGCGGCGCGGCGGACTTCGGAGAATCCCCAGCGCCGCTCGATCCGCGCGTAGACGTGGATGCCTCGCGAGCCCGACGTCTTCGGCCAGCCGGTCAGCCCGTGATCCTTCAGCACCTCGCCGGCGACCAGCGCCACCGACCGGACGTCGGCCCACGGCACGCCCGGGCCCGGGTCAAGGTCGACCCGCAGCTCGTCGGGGTGCTCGAGGTCGTCGGCGCGAACGGGGTGCGGGTTGAGGTCGATGCAGCCGAGGTTGATCACCCAGGCCAGCGCGGCGGCGTTGCTGACGACCACCTCGTCGGCGGTGCGGCCGGACGGAAATGACAGCTCCACGGTGCGCACGTACGGCGGCACCGAGGACGGAGCGCGCTTCTGGAAGAACGCCTCGCCGGTGGCGCCGTTGACGAAGCGCTTGAGCGCCATCGGTCGATCCATCACCCCGCGCAATGCGCCGTCGGCCATGGCCAGGTAGTAGTTGACCAGGTCGAGCTTGGTCAGGCCGGGCTCCGGGAAGAAGATCTTCGACGGGTTGCTGATGGCGACCTCTTCGCCACCCAGCTCCAGCCGCACCGAGTCATCCTTCGGCATGCATTGAGCGTAGCCTGTCGGCACGCTGCATGCGGAGCGACCTCAGCTGATGGTCGATCGACTCAAGCGCCTGGCGCGCGATCTCGACGCCTGGAGTGCCAGCCATAGGTCTACGCGGGTGGCGCGGCGGGCGGTGGCCGGATTCATCGAGCACGAGGGGCCGGCCAACGCCGGGAGCATGGCCTATTTCGCGATGCTCTCCATGTTCCAGCTGTTGGTCCTGGGCGTGGTGGCCCTCAGCTACATCGTGGGCGAGGGTGAGGCCCGCCGTTTCATCGTCGATCAGATCCAGGCGGGCTCGCCGATCGATCCCGAGACGGTGGGGGCGGTGATCGACGCGGTCATCGAGTCGCGCGGCGGGATCAGCCTCTTCGGGCTCATCTTTCTTGTCTGGGGCGCGCTGGGCATCTTCTCGGCCATGAACAAGGGGATCAGCCGCGCATTCGCGGTCGGCAAGCCCAGACCGTTCCTGCAGGACCAGCTGCTGGGCCTGACGTTGATCGCCATCACCGGCGTCCTGGGCGTGGCCTCGATCGCGATCGGGATCGTGACCGGCATCATCCAGGCCGCTGCGGGGGACGCCGCCAGCGCCGTGCCGGGCGGTGAGCTGGCGCTGGGCGCCATCGGTTTCGTGCTCCCGCTGGTGCTCATCTTCGTCGCCTTCCTGGTGCTCTACCGGATCGTGCCGAACCGTCCGGTGACGATCCGCGAGGTGTGGCCCGGCGCCCTGGTGGCGGCAGTGCTGTGGACCGTGCTGCGCATTGGCTTCACGTGGTACGCCACGAGCATCGCGCGCTACGACACCGCCTTCGGACCGATCTCCGCCGGCGTCTCACTGCTCGTCTTCCTCTACTTCGCGTCGCTGGTCGTCCTCTTCGGCGCCGAGGTGGCGCGTGCCAACGTCCTCGAGTCCGAGTCCGCCACGGAGGTCGTGGCCGCCCCCAACGACGACCACGTTGCGCCGCCGAGCGACCCGCAGCCCACCGGGGCGGCCGAGGGCCGGCCAATGCCCGGCTGGGCCCTCGCCATCGGCGGTGCGGTGGCGGGTGCTCTCGTTCGACGCCTCTCCCGCCGGGGGAGGGACGCCGACGATTCGTAGCCGGAGGGTGTGGATAACGTTCACCCCGCAAGCCATCTCGTGCTCGCCGATGGTGGAAAACTAGCCACGCGGTAGGACGGTGTAGTACATTCGAGCCCGTTACCGCGCCCGGACCGGGTGGGTAGCATCGCTTTCGCGATCACACGCAGCTGGGGCACCGGGCACATGCACCTCGCGCCAATCGGCTTCACATGAGGCGACGATCCTCTCGCCTGACCGTCATCCTGATTGCCCTGCTGACGGTCGGCGGAAGCATCGTCATCACCCCTCCCCGCGACCCGGCCCTGGCCGCGGACCCACTGGCTCAGGCGAGAGCCCAGAAGGCGTCGATCGAGCGCCAGCTGGCGGACCAGCGCGCCAAGCTCGCGCAGCTGAAGGCCACCTCCGCCCAGCTCTCCAAGCGGCTCGACATCGCCAAGGCCGAGCTTGCCCAGGTCACCGCCGA
>DASWIE010000064.1:0-3813 GCA_036397815.1 Candidatus Limnocylindria bacterium | reverse complement strand
GGCGGCGTGGATATCGGACATCCGGAAGTTGTAGCCCAGCACCTCGTGGTGGTACCGGATCTTCATGCCGTGCTCGCGGCGCAGGCGAGCCCATTCCGCCAGGTCGGCGTCGGCGGTCGTGATCATGCCGCCCTCGCCGGTAGTCATGTTCTTGGTCGGGTAAAAGCTGAACACGCCCTGTCCCCAGCTCCCCGACCTGCGGCCATCGAGCGCCGCGCCATGACTCTGCGCCGCGTCCTCGATGAGTGCCAGCCCACCCCGCTCGGTAATGGCCTCGATGGCCGGCAGGTCGGCCGGTTGACCATACAGGCTGACCGGCATGACGGCCCGGGTCCGCGGCGTGATGGCCGCCTCGACCCGGGTCGGGTCGATGTTGAACGACCCGGGCTCGACGTCGACGAAGACGGGGTGCGCTCCTGTGTACAGGACGCTGGTGGCGCTCGCGATGAACGTGAACGGCACCGTGATAACCTCGTCGCCCGGGCCCACCCCGGCTGCCAGGAGGGCGAGGTACAGGCCCGTCGTTCCCGAGGAGGTCGCGACCGCGTGCGGGACGCCGACGAACGCGGCGAAGCGCTCCTCGAGCTCGCGCACCCGCGGGCCCTGGGCCAGCGATCCGGAGGCCAGGGTCTCGGTGACCAGGGCCTGCTCCTCCGGGCCGAGGAGCGGCCGAGCGATCGGGATCACGAGGCCACCAGGGCCGTCGCCCGGCCGGCCGTCAGCCGCTCCAGGGCTTCCACGATGCGCTCGGCAGCATGACCGTCGCCGAACAGCGGCGGCCGGGGCCCCGCCCGGTCCACCTCATCCGCGGCGGTGATCGCGGCGGGGGCGTCGCCCGGCTCGGGGCAGAGGCGGTTCCAGCCCGTCTGCAGGGTCTCGGTCCATTCGGTCTCGGCGCGCAGGGTGACGCACGGCACGCCGGCCAGGTAGGCCTCCTTCTGGACGCCGCCCGAATCGGTCGCGATGACGCGCGCGGCGCGCTCCAGCGCCACCATGGCTAGGTATCCCACCGGCTCCAGCAGGGTCACCGACTCCGGGATCGCGACGTGCGCACTGTCCAGCACGGCCCGGGTGCGCGGATGGACCGGGAACAGGGCGGGAGCCGCCTGCTCCGCCACCGCCTCGAGCCACGCGCCCAGCCGGACGGGGTCGTCCACGTTGGACGGACGGTGCAGGGTCAGGAGGAGGTATGGCCGCCCCTTCGCAATCGGCGGAAGGAAATCATCCGCCCGAAACGACGCAGCCATGAACGCATCCACCATCACGTCGCCGACCATGGTGGCGAGTTCGGCCAGGCCCTCACGAGCGAGGTTCGCCATGGCGGCCGGGGTGGGGGCCAGAAGGAGGTCCGAGAGGTGGTCGGCCACGATCCGGTTCCTCTCTTCGGGCATGGCCGGGTTGAACGAGCGCAGGCCAGCCTCCACGTGTGCCAGCCAGGGTCGCTTACCGGCGCCGTCGACCAGCTTGGCGGCGGCCAGTGCGCCAGCCAGGGTGGAATTCGTGTCCCCATACACCAGGACCGCGTCGGGGGCCTCCTCGCTGAGCAGCGGCTCCAGCCGACGCAGCATCTCCGCCGTCTGGTTGGCGTGCGTCCCGCTCCCCACCCCCAGGTCCCGGTCTGGCGGCGGCAGGTCGAGGTCTCGGAAGAAGGCCGCGCTCATCGCGTCGTCGTAGTGCTGGCCGGTATGCACCAGCACCTCGTCGTGCCGCTGCCGCAGCAGGCGGCTGACGGGCGCGGCCTTCACGAACTGGGGTCGCGTCCCGACCACCGAAACGATCCTCACGCCGCATCCTCCGCCGGCGGGAAAGCGCGGCCGCATCGGGGGCATGGCCCGGCAAACAGCGTTCCATCTGGCCCGTCAGACAGCGGCTCGCCGCAGGGGCAGGCGCTCCCGATCCGTCGGGCGGGGTTGCCGAGGACCAGGGCGTAGTCCGCCACGTCGCGGGTCACGACGCTGCCGGCTCCGACCAGCGCCCAGCGGCCGATGGTGACCCCCGGCAGGACGACGCTGCCCGCGCCGAGCGCGGCCCCGGCACAGACCCGGATGAGGCCGACCTCCCAGTCGGTATCGGTCTTGGCCGAACCGTCCGGGTTGACTGCGCGCGGTAATCGGTCGTTGGTGAGGCAAACATGGGGGCCGATGAACACGCCGTCCTCGACGGTCACGCCGTGGTAGAGGGAGGCATTGTTCTGGATCTTGACCCGATCGCCGATGATCACGTCGAAGTCCACGTACACGTTCTTGCCGATCACGCAGTCCGACCCGATCCGAGCACGCTCGCGGACCTGGGCCTGGTTCCAGATGCTGGTGCCGGGGCCGATGATCGCCTCCGTGGAGACGTCAGCCGAGGGGTGGATGCGCACGGACGAGCCTTCGTTCATGCGTCCTCCGATGTCGTCGGCATTCTAGCGCCGGCCGATAACACCTCCCGCAGTCGCGGCAACGCGGCGGCGACTGCGCGGCCGCGATGCGACTGTGCGTCTTTCGTCGGGTCGGGCACCTCCGCCGCGGTGCGCCCGTCAGCCAACTCGAAGATCGGGTCGTAACCGAACCCGCCGCCTCCCCTTCGGTGCCTCGCGATCCGACCCTCGACGGCGCCCTCGAACATCTCGACGCCGGGTCTGCCATGGCCCGACGGGTCAGGCATCGCCAGCGCGAGCCAGCACACCATGCGCGCCCGGCGATCGGTGACACCTGCCAGCCGGTCAAGCAACAGATCGGCGCCGCGGAGGCCCTCGCCGGCCGCGAACCGCGCCGAGAGGACGCCGGGGGCCCAGCCCAGGGCGGCGACCTCGATCCCCGAGTCATCCCCCAGGGTGACCGCCCCGGAAGCCTCGCACAGCGCCACCGCTTTCGCCGCCGCGTTCTCCGCGTAGGTTGCGTGCGGCTCCGGGACCTCCACCTCGAGACCGACGTCGCGAGGGGTCACCAATTCCGCATCCAGGGGTGCCAACAGGCGCCGGAACTCGGCCAGCTTTCCCGGGTTGTTGGTGGCGACCAGGAGCCGGCTCACTCCGCGGCAGGGGCTGCAATCGCCTCGCGCTGCAGCTCGTAGAGCTGGCGGATGCCAGCGGCTGCCAGGCTCACCATCTCGGCCATCTGCTCCCCGCTGAACGGGGTCTGCTCGGCGGTGCCCTGGACCTCGACGAAACGCCCGTCGTCGAGCATCACCACGTTGAAGTCCACCCCGGCTGACGAGTCCTCGGCATAGTCCAGGTCGAGGAGGAGCGTCCCACCCCCGATCCCCACGCTCACGGCCGCGACCTGGCCGGTCAAGAGGTGGCCCATCCCGAATCGGTTCAGGGCGCGGCCCAGGGCCACGTAGGCCCCGGTGATGGACGCCGTGCGCGTGCCGCCATCGGCCTGCAGGACGTCGCAATCCAGGGTCAAGCTACGCTCGCCCAGACCCCCCAGATCGACTACCGAGCGCAGGGAACGACCGATGAGGCGCTGGATCTCATGCGTTCGGCCGCCGATCCGGCCGGTGCTCGCCTCGCGCGGCGTCCGTTCGGTCCCCGCCCGCGGCAGCATGCTGTACTCCGCGGTCACCCATCCCGTGCCCTTGCCGCGCAGGAACGGCGGCACGCGGTCCTCGAGGGTGGCCGCGCACAGGACGCGGGTCTCGCCCACCCTGATCAGGGCCGAACCTTCGGCGAACTTCAGGTAGTCGGGCACGATCTTCACCGGACGAAGCTGGTTCGGCAGACGCCCATCCGCGCGGCGGGGAGCGGCAATGGTCGACATTGCTCGCGATGATACCCGTGCTACCGTCGGGCTCCATGCGCCTGCTGGTCGTGACCGCTCGATACCC
>DASWIE010000063.1:0-1965 GCA_036397815.1 Candidatus Limnocylindria bacterium | reverse complement strand
GGCCGAGGAACTCCATCGGGTCAGGTCCCGGAGCGGCGGGCGGACCAGGGCGTCAGCCGCCGCTGGGCGAGCACGAAGCCGCGATCGGCCGCGACGGCGAGGGCCACCGCGCCGAGCGAGCCGACGAGCACCGCGGTGAAGAAGAAGCGCGCCAGCCCGACGTTGACGATGAGGCTGCCGAGGCTCTGGACGCCGATCAGCGCCGTGACAGTCACCAGGCCGATGGTGGTGACCGTGGCGATCCGCAGCCCGGCGACGATGACTGGCAGCGCGATGGGCAGCTCCACACGCCACAGGCGCAGCCAGGGCGTGTAGCCCATCCCGGCGGCCGCTTCGAGCACGTCGGCCGGGACCGCTTCGAACCCGGCGAGGATGTTCCGCACCAGGATGAGGAGCGTGTAGCCGACGAGCGCGATCTCCGCGGTGAGCAGGCTCTGGATCCCGGTGAACGGGATGAGCAGCGCGAACAGCGCGAGGCTGGGAATGGTGTAGATCACTCCGGCGGTGGCCAGGATCGGTCCCTGGAGCCGTCGCTGCCGGCGGATGGCCAGCGCCAGCGCGAAGCTGATGGCGAAGCCGATGCCGACCGCCAGGACCGTCAGCACCACGTGATCGAGCGCCCTCTGGCCGATCTCGTCGAGGTTGCGGCCGATCCATGCCCAGTCCACGAGCGGGGCGTCGTCGGTCACGTCGCGCTCCGCGAGGGGCTGGATCGCAGCGCGTCACTGATGGCGTCGACGCTCAGCACGCCCAGCACGCGCTCCCTCTCGTCGACGACGACGCCAAGCATCACCGACGAGCCGAGCAGCACCGACAGGGCGTCGCGCAGCGTCGTTTCGGGCTCGAGCGTCGGCGACCCGGGCGTCGCGTCATCCTGGGCGACGACGCCATCCGACTTGAGATCCCCGGAGCTCACCCAGCCGATGGGCCGATCCTCGCCGTCGAGCAGAAGTGCGTAGGCCGCCCCGCTCGATTCCAGCCGCCGGCGGACATCGGCGGTGCGCTCGCCGGCACGCGCGGTGAGGGGCCTTGCGAGCTCGAGGTCACGCACCCTGGCCAGCGAGAGGCGCTTCAGGCCGCGATCGGCGCCCACGAACCGCTCCACGAACTCGCTCGCCGGCCGCGCCAGGATCTCCTCCGGCGTGTCGTACTGCGCCAGCACGCCGCCGCGCTGGAGGATGGCGATGCGGTCCGCCATCTTGATCGCCTCATCGACGTCGTGGGTGACGAAGACGACCGTCTTGCGGACCTTCTCCTGCAGCCGCAGGAACTCGTTCTGGAGTCGATCGCGCCGGATGGGGTCGACCGCGCCGAACGGCTCATCCATGAGCATCACCGGCGGGTCCGCTGCCAGCGCGCGGCCCACGCCGACCCGCTGGCGCTCCCCGCCCGACAGCTCGCTCGGGTAGCGGGCGCGGAACGTGCTCGGCTCGAGCCCGACGAGATTCAGCAGCTCGTCCACGCGCTCGGCCACGCGTGACGGGCTCCAGCGCAGCAGCCGCGGCACGACGGCCACGTTCTCGCCGACCGTCAGGTGCGGGAAGAGCCCGACCTGCTGGATGACGTACCCGATGCGCCGCCGCAGCTCCACCGCCGGCAGGCTCATCACGTCCTCGCCCCCGATCGTGATCCGGCCGCTCGTCGGCTCGATGAGCCGGTTGACCATCTTCATCGTGGTCGTCTTGCCTGACCCCGACGGCCCGACCAGAACGCAGATCTCGCCGGCCGGGATGGTGAAGGTCAGGTCGCTGACGGCGGGAGGATCGGCGCCGCCGTAGCGCTTCGTCACGTGCTCGAAGGCGACGACGGCCCCCGCGGCATCCTGCATCGGCCGATGATAGAGGCCCGCCGATCGACGCCCGCGGGGTGAGTCAATTCGGACCAAGCGCCCAGACCGATTGAGTCGCCGGCTGCCGCATCCGGGCCATCGCGTCGTCGGATTGACTGCCGGGCGAACCAATGCAC
>DASWIE010000062.1:0-124522 GCA_036397815.1 Candidatus Limnocylindria bacterium | reverse complement strand
GCCGAACTCGACGCACGCCGCGCCAGATGCGCGGCCGCACGAAGGAGGCGCGTCCGTGGCGACCCGTCCACCCCTTATCGACCCGTCCGCGGCGCGCGCGACGCTGCACGTGGGCGATCGGTCGTACGCCTACCATCGGCTCGATGCAGCCGGCGCGGCCGACCTGGCGCGGCTTCCCTACACCGTCAAGGTCCTGCTCGAGAACGCCCTGCGCCACGCCGCGTCGGATAGCGGGCTGGTGGGCGCGGAGGACGTGCGAGCGCTCGCCCACTGGGATCCGGAGCAACCGGCCGAGTACGAGCTGCCGTTCATGCCCGCCCGGGTCATCCTGCAGGACTTCACCGGCGTGCCCTGCGTCGTCGACCTGGCCGCCATGCGTGACGCCATGGCGGAGATGGGCGGCGATCCGGCCAGGATCAATCCACTGGTGCCGGCCGACCTGGTGATCGACCACTCGGTGCAGGTCGATCTCTTCGGATCCGGCGCCGCGTTCGCCTTCAACGTCGAGCGCGAGTACGAGCGCAACGGCGAGCGCTACGCCCTCCTGCGCTGGGCGCAGCAGGCGTTCGATCGCTTCCGGGTGGTGCCGCCGGGGACCGGCATCGTGCACCAGGTCAACCTCGAGTTCCTGGCCGACGTGGTGACCGCCCGCCAGGACGACCGTGGCGAGCTCGCCGCCTTCCCCGACACGCTGGTCGGGACCGACTCGCACACCACCATGATCAACGGCCTCGGCGTCGTCGGCTGGGGCGTGGGCGGGATCGAGGCCGAGGCCGCGCTGCTCGGCCAGCCGCTCTACCAGCCGATGCCGATCGTCGTTGGGTTCCGCCTGGACGGTGAGCTGCGCCCCGGCGCCACCGCCACCGACCTTGTCCTGTACGTCACCGAGATGCTGCGACAGCACGGCGTGGTGGGCAAGTTCGTGGAGTTCCACGGCCCCGGCCTGTCGCGGCTTGGCCTGGCCGACCGCGCCACGATCTCGAACATGAGCCCCGAGTTCGGCGCCACGGCCACCCTCTTCCCGATCGACAACGAGACGCTGCGCTACCTGCGCATGACGGGACGGTCGGCGGAGATCGTCGACCGGGTGGAGGCCTACGCCAAGGCGCAGGGCCTGTTCAGGACCGATGACTCCGTCGAGCCACAGTTCAGCGAGTCGCTCAGCCTGGCGCTGGAAGCGGTGGAGCCATCGGTCGCCGGTCCCCGGCGACCACAGGACCGCGTGCCGCTGACCGGGCTGCGCGAGAACTTCCGCGGCATCTTCGCCGAGGGGCTGCACACCCACGCCGACGGCAGCACGCACGAGCATGCCGCCCCAGCACCGCCGGAGGACGTCGTCGGGGAGGCGTCCGAGGAGTCCTTCCCGGCAAGCGACCCGCCGTCCTACACGCAGCGCTCGGATGACGAGCCCGGGCCGCAGCCGGGGCAGGCGCAACCGCCGGTTGCGGCCCACACCAACCACGCCGCAACCCACTACCGGGCGGTCGAAGTCGAAATGGACGGGGAGACGTTCTCGCTCCGCTCGGGATCCGTGGTGATCGCCGCCATCACGTCCTGCACCAACACCAGCAACCCGACCGTCATGGTCGCCGCCGGCCTGCTGGCCCGAAATGCCATCGCCCGTGGCCTGGAGACCCCCCGGTGGGTCAAGACCTCGCTCGCCCCCGGCTCGCGGGCGGTGACCGACTACCTGGCCGGAGCGGGGCTGATGCAGCCACTCGAAGCGCTCGGCTTCGACCTGGTCGGGTATGGCTGTACTACGTGTATCGGGAATTCCGGTCCGCTGGCCGAGCCGATCGCCGCCGCCATCGAGGCGAACGACCTGGTCGGCGTGGCGGTGCTCTCCGGCAACCGGAACTTCGAGGGCCGCATCCATCCGCTGGCACGCGCCAGCTACCTCGCCTCACCACCATTGGTGGTCGCCTTCGCGCTGGCCGGCCGGGTCGACATCGACCTGACCACCCAGCCGCTCGGCACCGATGCCGACGACCGCCCGGTCTACCTGTCCGAGATCTGGCCCTCCGCGGCGGAGGTGGCCGACGTGGTGGCCACCGAGGTGCGGTCCGAGATCTTCACGCGCAACTACGCATCGGTCTTCGATGGAGACGACCGATGGCGGTCGCTGCCGGTGCCGGCGGGAGGCCGCTACGCCTGGGATCCGGCGAGCACCTACGTGGCGCTTCCGCCGTTCTTCGAGGGTCTGGGCGTCGAGCCGGAGCCGCCGGCCGACATCCACGATGCCCGGGTGCTGGTCATGGTCGGCGACAGCGTCACGACCGATCACATCTCGCCGGCGGGCAGCATCGCCCGCACGTCTCCGGCCGGCGAATGGCTGGTGGAGCACGGCGTAGAGCCGCGCGACTTCAACTCCTACGGCGCCCGCCGTGGCCACCACGAGGTGATGATGCGCGGCACCTTCGCCAACATCCGGCTCCGCAACCTGCTCACCCCGGACCAGGAGGGGAACGTCACCGAGCATCTCCCATCGGGGGAGCGGCTGAGCATCTTTGACGCTGCCATGCGCTACCTGGCGGCCGGCACGCCGCTCATCGTGCTGGCCGGCAAGGAATACGGCTCGGGCAGCAGCCGCGACTGGGCCGCCAAGGGGCCACTTCTGCTGGGTGTCCAAGCCGTGATCGCGGAGAGCTACGAACGGATTCATCGGTCCAACCTGGTCGGGATGGGGATCCTGCCCCTGCAGTACCTGCCCGGCGAGACCGCCGCGTCGCTGGGCCTCACCGGGCGAGAGACGTTCACGATCAGCGGCGTCGAGCAGGGCCTGCGGCCGCACCTGGAGCTGACCGTGACCGCCCGCGACGATGCCGGTCGAGAGAGTGGCTTCCGCGCGCTCGCCCGGCTCGACGGCGAGATCGACGTCAACTACCTGCGGAACGGAGGCGTCCTGCAGACGGTGCTGCGCCGTCTGGCGACCTAACCGCACACCCGGCCCCTGAAGTACCCATAACGGCACCAAAGTTGCATGGGAATCGCCGGTAGCACCCCCGAGCTCACGCGGCTCTGGGGTGCCCCATTTTCATGCGGATGCCCAGTGCACAAGAGGGGATGCCATGTCGACCGAAGGCCCGCGGCGGACCGCCGCAGTTCTGGCGCGACCCGCGCTGCTTGTGATTGTCATCGCCGGCCTGCTCGCGGCGCTCGTCGTAGCCAGGCCCGCCCAGGCGAATCCGTCCGGGGCGCCCGGCGTCAACGGGACGGTCAAGATCCACGATGACGAGCCCGAGCCGAACCCGGAGATCAAGAACCAGCCGCACGTCTGCACCTTCCACGTCCACGGCTTCAACTTCGACCAGGGAGAGACGGGTCGCTGGTGGATTCAGGGCTGGCCACCAACCAGTGAGCCTCCTGACGCCGACCCGGCCAATGCCGTGATGGGGCCGGAGCCCTACACAGCGACCGAGAATGACGGCAGCCACGAGTACGAATGGCGCACCACCGAGCGGACGCTGCCGAACGGCCACTACAAGCTCTTCGTCGAGCAGACCCACACCACGGGCGGCGGGGACATCGTGACCACGTACAAGCACAAAGTCTTCTGGGTCGAGTGCGAGGGCGGCGTCTCGCCCAGCACACCAACTCCGACGCCGACTCCGACGCCAACGCCAACGCCAACGCCGACTCCAACGCCGACTCCAACGCCAACGCCGACACCCACCCCCACGCAGGCGGTTGGTGCTCAGACGCCGACACCGACTCCAACGCCCACGCCGACGCAGGCTGTGGGGGCCGGCGCCCAGACCCCGACGCCGACGCCGGAGACCGGCGTTCAGGCCGGCACCGGCACACCGGCCGCCGGTCAGGTGCCGAACACTGCGGCGGGCCCGCCCTTCGGCAACGGATCCGGGCTGGTGATGATGTTCGCGCTACTCTTCATCGCCTCACTCGCCACTCTGGGCTGGGCGACGGCCGCCGCCAGGCGGAGGCGCTGAACAGCGCTGAGCGGACCTGTCTGGGTATCGACCATCGTGGGCCCTGGACACTCCGTCCGGGGCCCACGCCGCTGACAGCCCACCGGACGGTGCATTGCTCCGGCGGGTGGCATCGGTCTAGACTCAGGCTCGCCCGAATCCGCCCAACCTGGAGTGCCGCCCGTGACCGTCCGCTCGGCTGACGACCTGCGCGCCAAGATCCGCGAGGTGCCGGACTTCCCGAAGCCCGGCATCCTGTTCTACGACATCACGACCCTGCTCAAGGACGCGGAGGCATTCGGCGACGTGATCGACCGCATGGCCGATGCCGTCAAGGACGAGCGGATCGACCTGGTGGTCGGCATGGAGTCACGCGGCTTCATCTTCGCAGCGCCGCTCGCCTACAAGCTGCGCGCGGGCTTCGTGCCGGTCCGCAAGCTCGGCAAGCTGCCGGCCGAGACGATCGAGGTGGAGTACGACCTGGAGTACGGCACCGCCACACTCGAGGTGCACCGCGATGCGATCAAGCCGGGTCAGCGCGTGGTCATCGTCGACGACCTGCTGGCAACCGGCGGAACGGTGATCGGCACCATCGAGCTGGTCAGGCGCCTGGGCGGCGAGATCGCAAGCCTGGCGTTCATGGTCGAGCTGACCGCGCTCAACGGCCGCAACAAGCTGGGCGAGTTCACCATCCACACGCTGCTCACCTACTGAGCCCCGATCGAAGCGATCGGCAGCCGGGAGACAGATAGACCGATGGCGGTCGCGCCCAAACCGGACCTCTATGCTCGCGCCGTCGCCGATCGCGACGAGATCGCCGACTACCTGCGCACCAATCGCCGCTATGCGGCATACGCGCTGGGCGACCTGGACGGCGCGGCGCGCAGCCGCTGCACCTGGGGGATGGCCCACGACGACACGGGGCGAGCGGTGGCGCTGGTCATGCACCAAGAGGGCCTGGTCCCCCAGCCGCTCTTCCTGATGGGCGACCCGGCCGGATGCCGCGAAGTGCTCGACTCGGTGATCCGTCCGCGCGACGCCTACTTCCTTTCGACCGAGGCGCACGACGTCGCGATCGCCGACCTCTATCAGCTCGACCCGCCGCTGGCGTTGCTGCGCATGGCCGTCGACGCGGACTCCTTCATCCCGTTTGCCGGGCCGGCCGAGCGCCTCGGAGCGGCGGACGGGGAGGATCTGAACCGGCTCTACCAGCTCGGCTTTCGCGGCGGCTTTCCTGCGTCGATCCTGGACGACGGGGTGTACTACGGCGTGCGGGTCCGTGGCCGCCTGGTGAGCGCCGCCGGAACGCACGTGATCAACGTGCGCGAGGGCGTGGCGGTGGTCGGCAACGTGATGACCCACGTCGACTTCAGAGGGCACGACCTGGCCAAGATGGTGACCAGCGCCGTCACCGCCGACCTTCTGCAGCGGGTGGGCGACGTGGCGCTCAACGTCCACGCCGACAACGGGCCGGCGATCACGGCCTACGCCAGGCTGGGGTACCTTGAGCACTGCCGGCTGAGTGAGCGACTCGGCCACCGCCGTTCAGGCGGCTGGGGCCTGATGCGACCGATACGAGAGGCGATTCGACTGACATGGCAACGCGACCCGAAGTAAGAGGCGACATCGCCGACATCGGCCTGGCCGACGTCGGCGCCCTGAAGATCGAGTGGGCTGACCGGCAGATGCCGGTGCTGGCCGGCATTCGCGAACGATTCGCCACAGAGCGCCCGTTCGACGGCTGGCGGATCAGCGCCTGCCTCCACGTCACGGCCGAGACCGCCAACCTGATGCGCACCCTGGCGGCCGGCGGCGCCGACGCGGTCCTCTGCTCGTCCAACCCGCTCTCCACGCAGGACGACGTGGCCGCCTCGCTGGTCGCGCATCACGGGATCCCGACCTACGCCATCAAGGGCGAGGATCGCGACAGCTACTACAGCCACATCGCCGCGGCGCTCGACCACATCCCCCACGTGACGATGGACGATGGGGCGGATCTGGTCACCGAGCTGCATACCCGCCGCACCGAGCTGCTGGCCGACGTGGTCGGCGGGACCGAGGAGACCACGACCGGCGTGATCCGGATGCGGGCTATGGCCGCCGCCGGCAGGCTGCGCTACCCGGTCCTGGCCGTGAACGAGGCGCTCACCAAGCACCTCTTCGACAATCGCTACGGGACCGGCCAGAGCGCGATCGACGGCATCCTGCGCGCCACCAACGTCCTGATCGCCGGCAAGCACGTGGTGGTCGGCGGCTACGGCTGGGTGGGCCGCGGCATCGCGTCCCGCGCGGCCGGCATGGGCGGGATCGTGACGGTGGTCGAGGTCGACCCGATCCGCGCCCTGGAGGCCGCGATGGATGGCTACCGCGTCACGACCGCCGACGGCGCGACGAGCGAAGGCGACATCTTCATCGCTGCCACCGGCAACCTGCACGTCTGGGGCGCCGCCCACTTCCCGAAGATGCGCGACGGGGCGATCCTGGCCAACGCCGGCCACTTCACCGACGAGTTCGAGCTGCCCGCGCTCGAGGCGCAGGCGTCTTCGTCGCGCGAGGTACGGCCCTACACGCGTGAGTACCTGATGGCCGATGGGCGCCACATCTACGTGCTTGCAGATGGGCGCCTGGTCAACCTCGGCGCGGCCGAAGGGCACCCCGCGCTGGTGATGGACATGAGCTTCGCCAACCAGGCGCTCGGCCTGGAATGGCTGCATAGCCACGTTGCCGAGCTCGAGCCGCGCGTCTACGACATCCCCACAGAGATCGACCAGGAGGTCGCTCGTCTGAAGCTGGCGAGCATGGGCATCAGCATCGAGCCGATGACCCCCGAGCAGCTCGCCTACAGCCAGTCGTGGGAGAGCGGAACCTAGCCGACTACACTCGGGCCATGTCCGATCCGGCCGCCGCGCGCCATCCGCCGGTGCGCTGGGGTGAGCCGCCACCTGGCCGGCTGGCCCAATGGATCGCGCGGCTGCGCGCCAGCCTGGGAGGTCCGCCTCCCGGCGCCCAGTTCCGGTCGTTGCCCGCGCTGCCCCTGGCCCTGCGCCGCGGCGAGCTGGCGGCTCCGTACCTGGCGGCGGAGGCCGGCGGCGACCATCCACGCGCCGGGGCGGCGGCCACCAGCGCCATGGAGCGCTCGGTCGCGGTCGCCGAGTGGTGGCCGGCCGACATCTGGGGACATCGCGCGTTGTGGCACTTCGAGCAAGCCGGCATGTGGCTGGCCGCCGCCCGCGGAGCGCGGCTCATCGGCGACCTGCGCGTTGCGGCCGGCGACCCGGCGAGCGCGCGCCGTTACTATGCCGAGGCTATCAGCGAGGCGCGCGACATCGGCGCCGAGCGGGAGGAGGGGCTCGCGGCGCTCGGGATGGGCCGCGCGGCGCTCGACCTGGGCGACGTGACGACCTCGCGGCGGCTGGCGCAGATCGCCGTCGATCTGCTCGAGCGCGGTGAGGCTCCGGAGGACGAGGTCACGGCGGCGCTCGAGCTGCGCGGCGAAGAGAAGGAGGTCCCATGAGCGGGCGACGCGAGATGCGGGTGGGCATCGTCGGCGCGGGAGTCATGGCCGAGGCGATGATCGCCGGGCTACTGGCCGACCGCGCGGTCACGGCCGACCGCCTCGTTGCGTCGCACCCGCGCCGTGACCGCCGAGAGATCCTTGCCGAGCGGCACGGGATCCGGCTCACCACCAGGAACGTCGATGCGATCGAGGCGGCCGAGATCGTGGTGCTGGCAGTGAAGCCGCAGATGCTTGCATCGGTCATGCGCGAGCTCCGCCCGTCGCTGAGTGACGACCAGGTCGTCCTCTCGATCGTCGCCGGCGCCACGCTGCGGACCCTGAGCGTCGGCCTCCGCCACGAGGCGGTCGTGCGCGCCATGCCCAATACGCCCGCCCAGATTCGCAAGGGGATCACGGTCTGGGCGGCATCGGGCTCGTGCTCGGCCCGGCAGCGTGACCTCGCTCGGGCCGTGCTCCGGGCGCTTGGAGACGAGAAGGAGGTTGCCGACGAGGCGTTCGTCGCGATGGCCACCGCGCTCTCCGGGACGGGGCCGACGTACCTGTTCGCGGTGATGGAGGCGCTCATCGACGCGGGCGTGCACATGGGCTTCCCGCGCGAGCTGGCGCACGACCTGGTGGTGATCACGCTGATCGGCTCGGCGGAGTACGCCGCGCAGTCGGAGCTTCACCCGGCGCAGCTGCGCAACCTGGTCACTTCCCCCGGCGGCACCAGCGCCGCCGCCATCTACGAGCTCGAGAAGGGGCGAATTCGCACCGTTCTCTCGGACGCGGTGTGGGCCGCCTACCGGCGCACCCTCGAGCTCGGCGAGCGCCTGGAGGCAGAGGTCAGCGACTGATGTTCGCGATCGTGATGGCCGGCGGCTCCGGAACGCGCCTGTGGCCGCTCTCCCGCCGTCAGTCGCCGAAGCAGCTGCTGGCGCTGACCGGCGATACGAGCCTCCTGCAGCAGACCGTGGCGCGCCTGGGGACGCTGCTGAAGCCGCACGACATCTACGTCATCACCTCCCAGGCCCACGTCCGCGCGACCCAGGCACAGCTCCCCCAGCTGCCCGAAGACAACGTGATGGGCGAGCCGCTGGCGCGCTCGACTGCGGTGGCCGCCGGGCTGGCCACGGTGCTGGCGCGGCGCGAGAGCGACGAGGTGGCGCTGGTCCTGCCGGCCGATCACTTCGTGGCAGATGAGGCGGCCTTCAGCGAGGCGCTGAGGCAGGCGGCGCTGGCCGCCGAGCGTGGCTACCTCGTCACCCTCGGGGTGGTGCCCAAGCACGCGGCCACCGGCTTCGGCTACATCAAGGTCGGTGAGCGCCTGCACGCGGCGGTCGACACGGCGCTCGTCGAGCGCTTCGTGGAGAAGCCTGACGCGGATCAGGCCGCCGCCTTCCTGAAGGAGGGTGGCTTCCTGTGGAATGCGGGCATCTTCGTCTGGCGGGTCTACGCCTTCCGGCAGGCCCTCGAGCGTTTCCAGCCGGAGCTGTTCGCGGCCCTCGAGCGCGTCGCCGCGCTCAACCGGACGCCCGGCTGGATGAGCGAGGTGCGGACGATCCTGGAGCCGATCCCGGCGATCGCCATCGACACCGGCATCGCCGAAGGGGCCGGGGCAGAGGGGCGCGTGGCGGTCGTGCCGCTCGACGCCGGCTGGAGCGACATCGGCTCATGGTCCGCCCTGCTGGAGGCCCTCTCCGGCGCCAGCGGCGCCAGCCTGGTCGCCTCCGGCCAGCACCTCGACCGCGGCTCGGAGCGGGTCCTGGTCCATGGCGGGGATCGGCTGGTCGTGACCGTGGGTCTGCGGGACGTGATCATCGTCGACACCCCGGACGCCCTGCTGGTCTGCGCCCGCGACCGTGCGGAGGAGATCAAGCCGGTGCTCGACGAGATCGCCGAGAAGGCCGGCGAGCGGTACCTCTAGGTGCGCTCCGCCTGGCTGGCATGGCTGGTCGGGGTAGCGCTGGCCCTCTACCTGCGCCTGGTGGTCCGCACCTGCCGCCTCAGCGGTCCCGCCACTCGCGACCAGGTGGTGCTGACCTACTGGCACGAGTTCAACATGCTGACCTTCGTGGTGGCGCGGAAGCGCCGCGGCGACCTGCCGCATGCATCGTTCTCGACGAGCGGCTTTCGCGGGGCAGTCATCACCTCGATGTTGAACCACAGCGGCACCAGGGTCGAGGTCTTCGAGCTGCCGCCAGAGGCAGACCGCGCCGCCGGCCGCGCGTTCGCCCTCCGCATGGCGCGGGTGGCCGAGTCGGGCGCATCGCTGATCGTCACGCCGGACGGCCCGTTCGGCCCGTATCGGGTCGCCAAGCCCGGCGCCCTGATCCTGGCCCGCGCCTCGGGACTGCCTATTCAGCCGTGGGCCATGTCCGTTCGGCCCTCGATCCGACTGATGGCCCGATGGGATCGCCAGCTCGTCCCGCTGCCCTTCTCCCGGATCCACGTGGTCGAAGGCGAGCGGATCACCGTCCCGCCTCGAGATCCGGTCCGCGGCCTGGTCGGGGTGGTCGAGGCCGAGCTGAATCGCATCAGCGGATCCACACCATGACCAAAGCCGAGTGGCGGTATCAGGCTGCCTCGCTACCATGTACGCGTAGCACGACGGGAGTGCCCACCTCGAACGTGACGACGTGACGAAGATCAAGTTCGGAACCGACGGCTGGCGCGCCGCCATCGCCGAGGACTACACGTTCCACAACGTTCGCCGCTGCGCGCGCGGTGTTGCCGACTACCTCCAGCAGACGGGAGCCGCCGACCGCGGCGTGGTGGTCGCCCACGACCGCCGATTCGCGTCGGAGCATTTCGCCAGGGCCTGCGTTGAGGTGCTGGCGGCGCACGACATCCGCTCGCTCATGCCGCCCGAGGCCGTGCCGACGCAGGTCGCCAGCTTCTTCACGCGGGAGCTCAGCGCTGGCGCCGGGATCGTGATCACCGCCAGCCACAACCCGTGGACCGACAACGGCTTCAAGGTCAAGGCCGATACCGGCGGCGCGGCCGCGCCGGAGATGCTCGCGGCCATCGAAGCGACCATGGACCGCCACCCCGAGGACGAGCTCCCGCCGCGCCGCCCGTACGAGGATGCCGTCGAGAGCGGCCTGGTCGAGGAGTTCGACGCCTATCCACGTTTCCGCGAGCAGCTGGCGAGCATCGTCGACATCGAGAGGATCCGCGCCGCGGACCGGCGCGTCCTCGTTGAGCCGCTCTACGGCTCCGGCGCGGGCTGGTTCACGCGCCTGCTGGGCGGCGGTCGGCTGACGATCCGCGAGCTGCATACCGAGCGGAACCCGTTCTTCGGCGGCGTCAATCCGGAGCCCATCCGCCCCAACATCGACGAGTGGCTGGAGGAGATCCCGCGCTGGGGCGCCGACATCGGCATCGCATTCGACGGGGATGCCGACCGGGTCGGGATGGCCACCGAGGAAGGGGTCTTCGTCAACCAGCTACAGGTGTACGGGCTGCTCTACTGGTACCTGCTCGACGTGCGCGGACAGATCGGTCCGGCGGTCTACACCGTCACCACCACCTCCATGGCCCCGCGGCTCGCCGAGATCTACGGCACGCAGGCGTACGAGACCGGCGTCGGCTTCAAGTACGTTGGACCGAAGATGACGGAGACGAACGCGGTCATCGGCGGTGAGGAATCCGGCGGCTTCGGATTCGGGATGCATATCCCTGAGCGCGATGGGCTGGCCGCTGGGCTCTTCCTGCTCGACCTGTGGCTCAGCAAAGGGAAAAAGGCATCCGAGGTGCTCGCGGAGCTGCAGGCCCTTGCCGGGCCTTCCTACTACGAGCGGACCGACATCCGCTTCAAGCGCGAGGTCTATGAGGGGGTGAAGCGAGACACCCTCGCCCGACTGGAGCACGAGGCACCGTCCGAGCTGGCCGCCGTGCCGGTGGTCCGGCGCATGGCGCTCGACACCGGCGACGGCTTCAAGTTCTACCGCCAGGACGGCTCGTGGCTTTTGATCCGCTTCTCCGGCACCGAGGCGCTGCTGCGGATCTACGTCGAGGCGCGCTCGCCGGAGGATGTCGAGGCGCTCATGGCCGAGGGACGCGAGATCGCAGCGGCGGGCGCCATCGCGTGACTGACGCCCGCGACTTCTTCGGCTACAAGCACCCCGACGAGGAGCCGGGCCGCCGGGATGAGCCGCCCGGCGACGGGGACGAGCGGGACTCGCCGCCGACCTTCGACGAGGCGATCACGCTCGACGATCCGTCGGTCATCAAGCGCATCGACGCGTCGGACATGCTCGCCCGGGTGCGTGAGCTTCCACGGCAGCTGGCACTCGCACGCCGGGTGGCCGGCGCGCTCGAGCTCACCGAGCGGTATCGCGACGTGAATGCGGTCCTGGTGCTCGGCATGGGAGGCTCGGCGATCGGCGCCGAGCTGGTCGCGGGAATCGCCGGCGACCGGCTGCGGGTCCCGCTGCTTGTCCATCGTGACTATGGCCTGCCGGCGTGGGCGGGGGCAGGGACCCTGGTGATCGCGGCCAGCCACTCCGGCGAGACGGTCGAGACGCTCTCCGCCGCCGCCGCCGCCCGCACGCGCGACCTGCCGATGGTGGTGGTGAGCACTGGCGGCGAGCTCGGGCGCGCCGCGACCGAGGCCGGCACGCCATACCTGCAGTACGAGGCGCCGGGACAGCCACGCGCCGCGATCGGCTTCGGACTGGGCCTCGTCCATGAGCTGCTGGTCCACGCCGGCCTGCTGCGCTCGCCCGATCCATTCGGTCCAGCGATCGAGGTTCTCGAGTCACTGCTTGACCGCAATGCGCCATCGGTCGAGACCGATGCCAACCCCGCCAAGCAGCTCGCGTGGTCGATCTTCGGCCGCATCCCGGTGATCTACGGCGCCGGAGCGATGGGCCCCGTGGCCCACCGCTGGAAGACGCAGCTCAATGAGAACGCCAAGGCCTGGGCCATGTTCGAGCCGATGCCGGAGGCCAATCACAACGCGATCGAGGGCAGCCTCAATCCGCGCGAGCTGTCGGATGCCCTGTACGTGGTGGAGGTGCGCGATCCGGACGAGGCGTCGGACATCGCCGCCCGCTACAGAGTGGTCGAGGAGCTGCTCGGGGAGCGGGCCACGAACCGCAGCACGGTCTGGGCCGAGGGGCCGTCGCCCTTGGCCCGCGTCCTCACTTCGGTGGCGTTGGGCGACCTGGTGAGCGTCTATCTCGCCATCCTCTACCAGACCGACCCGACCCCGGTTACACTCTTGGCAATGTTGAAGGAGCGGCTCGCCAGGGCGACGGACTGACGGGCGCCGATGTATCGGCGCCGGGTGTCGGCGCCGGGAGGAGACGCGACGTGCATTCCAGCATGATCGGCAAGGTCGAGAAGGCGATGCGCTATGCGCATGAGCAGGACCGCGTGAAGCTCGAGAAGCTGACCGCCAGCTTCGCCGGTGACAACAGCACGCACACGATCTCCCTCGACGCCGATACATGGCACTGCGACTGCCACTTCTTCGAGGCCGCCGGCGGCTGCTCGCACACGCTGGCCATCCAGAAGATGCTCGACCCGATGCTCTCCGACGCCGCCCGCGAGACGCCCCTCTATGGCCACGTGGAGGTTGCCGCTCCGGCTTAACTCCGCGGCCATCGCGGCCATCGCGGCCAAATCCGCATTCGAGGCCCGCCTCACCCACCGGCCGGCGGGCTCGCCCACGCCGACCGTCGGCAGCACCGTGGGTGCTACGTCCGACGTGTTTCCCACGGATCAGGTCAGCATCAGTACTGTCAGTGCCTGGGCGCGCCCACCTCTGCCAGAAATGCGCCTGATGCAGCACTCCCAGTACTGCTCGCTGTTGCCCGAAGCTGCCCATCCGGACCGCCACCGACCCTGCTAGGATCAGTAACGTTACCAACCGAAGACCGCGTCGGGTGCCGTGGCCGCAAGGACCACGGACAAATGGAGAAGCCGGTGAGAAGCCGGCACAGTCCCGCTACTGTATCCGGGCCGCTCCGCCGTTGAGGTGGGCGCGCTCGGGAGTCAGGTCGCCAGCCCGCACGCGATGTCCAACCCCCTCGCGTGAAAGGGAATGGCATCACCATGGCTTCCCGTCTTCGCCCCCGGCTCCTCTTGGCCCTCTCCCTGCTTCTGGCTGCCTGCGCGCCGGCGCCTGGCGCGTCGGAGTCGTCGGCAACGGCGTCGCCATCGTCGCCCTCCGCCACGCCGGAGGCCGCCACCAGCTACCCCCTGACCCTGACCGATGACGCCGGCCGCGAGGTCACGATCGCGGCCGATCCCGAGCGCATCGCCAGCCTCGCTCCATCCAACACCGAGATCGCCTGCGCGCTGGGTTCCTGCGACCAGCTGGTGGGGGTGACCGATTACGACGACTACCCGCCCGAGGTCGCCGATGTCGAGAAGGTGGTCGTCTTCGCGCAGGTCGACGTGGAGAAGGTCGTCGCCGCCGAGCCGGACCTGGTGCTGGCCGCAGGCAACGAGCTCACGCCCACGGCCGTGATCGACCAGCTGAGCGATCTCGGCATGACGGTCGTGGTGCTCTACCCGGAGTCGCTCGACGAGGTGTACGCGAACGTCGAGCTGCTGGGCGTCGCCCTCGACGAGCAGGCCGCGGCGACCGAGCTCGTGGACGGCATGCGAGCGCGTGTCCAGGCGGCCGAAGAGGCGGTCGCCGGAGCCGAACGTCCACGGACCTTCTACGAGGTGAGCATCTTCGAGGGGACCATCTATACCGCAGGCGAGGGCTCCTTCATCGCGTCGCTGATCGAGACCGCGGGTGGTGAGCCGATCACCGGTGGCGCCCTCTCCACCTCGATCGCGCTGGAGGACCTGGTGGCTGCCGACCCGGAGCTGATACTTCTGGGCGACGCCGCCTACGACCCCACGGTTACGGCCGAATCAGTCGCCGCCCGCCCGGGCTGGGGCGAGATGACGGCGGTGCGCGACGGCAGAATCCAGCCGATGCTCGAGGATCCGCTCATCACCCGACCTGGCCCAAGAATCGTGGATGGGCTGGAGGCGCTGGCTCGCGCCATCCAACCGGATCGTTTCGACTGATGCGCGCCGCCGCCGCGCCCAGCGTCACCACCCGACCGCTGATCGGCGGCCCGACGCTGACCCGGGCAGCCCTGGTTCTCGGCGGTGGGACGCTCCTGCTGGGCGTGGTGGTGGTGGTTGCGGTCGCGATGGGCAGCGTGGGTGTCGGGCTGGGGGACACGGCCGCCATCCTCGGCCGCCGCCTGCTTGGCTTGCCACTGACCGAGAGCTGGGCGCCGTCGGCGGAGACGATCATCTTCGAGCTGCGCCTGCCTAGGGTGCTGACCGCGATGCTCGTCGGCGGCGGCCTGGCGCTGGCGGGGACCGTCTTCCAGGCGCTGCTGCGCAACCCGCTCGCCGACCCGTACGTCATCGGCACGGCGGCGGGCGCCAGCCTCGGCGCCGTGCTCGGGATCGTGGCGCCGCTGCTTCTCCCGGGGCTGGCAATCGGCGCCGCCAGCGCCTGGCTGGGGCTGGGCATCGTGCAGCTGCTCGCCTTCGTGGGCGGCCTCGGCACCGTGCTGCTGGTCTACGCCGTGGCACGCGGCACCGGCGGCACGCCCGTGGTCACGCTCCTGCTGGTCGGCTATGCCATCTCCTCGATCCTGGCCGCCGGGATCGCGCTCCTCATGTTCGCCAGTGGCCGTGCGCTGGGGGCGATCTTCGGCTGGCTGATGGGCTCGCTGACGGGGGCCTCGTGGGTCGACCTCGCGTTTGCGGCCCCGCTGCTGGCCCTCAGCTTCATCTTCCTGCTGGCCCGATGGCGCCGCCTCAATGTCCTGCTGCTGGGAGACGCTCAGGCCAGCCACCTTGGCGTGGAGGTCGAGCGAGAGAAGCTGGGCCTGACCATGCTCGCCACCCTGGCCACCTCGGCGGCCGTCGCGATCAGCGGGACGATCGGTTTCGTGGGATTGGTGGTTCCGCACCTGCTCCGGTTGGTGATCGGCCCCGATCATCGGCTCCTGCTCCCGGCGAGCCTGCTCTTCGGCGCTGCGCTGCTGGTGGTTGCCGACCTGGGTGCCCGCCTGGCCGGCGGCATCCCGGTCGGGATCATCACCGCGCTGATCGGCGCGCCGTTCTTCATCTGGCTGCTGCGTCGCTCGCGGGCGATACGGCCGGTCCCCTCTCCGTGAGCGTCGTGGTGCGGGCCGAGTCGCTGGCGACGGTCGAGGACGTCTGGTTTGCATATCCGCTGCCGGACAACGGTCGGCGCGAGGTACTGCGCGGGCTGAACCTTCACCTCCTCCGGGGCGAGCTCGTGGCATTGGTCGGGACGAATGGCAGCGGCAAGACCACGCTTCTGCGACTGCTGGCAGGCGTGCTCCGGCCGGATACTGGCATCATCCGGTTCGACGGCCGGGCGCTGGGTGACTGGCGCCGCCTCGATCTGGCCAGGCGGGTGACGGTCCTGCCACAGCAACTGGACCTGCCGGTCGGCTTTCGTGTTGCGGAGCTGGTCGAGATGGGACGTGCTCCGCACGCGCAACGCCTCTTCGGCGCCACCCAGGCGGACGAGCGTGCGGTTGCCCGAGCTCTGGCGGACGCTGACGCGCTCGATCTGGCTCATCGGTACGGGGACGAGCTGTCCGGCGGCGAGCGTCAGCGGGTACTGGTTGCGATGGCGCTCGCCCAGGAGCCGACGCTGCTGCTCATGGATGAGCCGACTCTGCACCTTGACCTGGCGCACCAGGTCGCCGTCCTTGCCACCATCCGCCGGCTCCGCGCCCAGCGCGGGCTGACGGTGCTGGCCGTGCTGCACGACCTCAACCTGGCGGCGGCATTTGCGCCCCGCATTGTGGTGCTGGACGACGGGGGCGTGGGGGCGGATGGCCCACCCGACGAGGTGCTGACACCAGCACTGGTGGAACGCGTCTTCGGCGTTACTGTCGATGAGGCTCGCCTGGAGGACGGCAGCCGGCACCTGGCGCTGCGCCTCTAGGTCTCTCTCATCTCGCTCTCATTCAGGCGCTTGGTTCTGGCTCCTCGTCGACGACGAGATCCACGTCCTCGGTCCCATCCGGCCGCAACGAGCGGTGGACGTGGATGTGGGGGTGGGTCTCGTCCGAGATCTGCTCCCTCTCGACCTTGACCATGGTCGCCTCCGGCACGTCCTCGAGACGCTCCCGCTCGGGCAGGGCCACGTTCGGCAGCTCGCTCCACAGCAGGAGGTTCAGGAAGACGTTGAGGACGGCGATGACGGGGATCCCGAACAGCGCCCCCCAGACCCCGGCCACCTGCGCCCCAACGAGCAGGCCGACGAGCACGAGGATTGGGTGCATCCCCAGCGCGCCCTGCATCAGCCGCGGCTGAAGCCAGTTCACGATCACGGTCTGCACCGCGACCAGGATGATGGTGGCCGGCACGAACCACTCCGGGGTATAGATCCACGCGGCGACGATTGGTGGGATGAGCGCGAGCGGCGGGCCGAAGAAGGGGATCAGCATCGCCAGCGTCGAGAGCGTGCCGATCAGGAAAAGATACGGGATGCCGAAGGCGGTGCCGACCACCGCGACCAGCAGTGCCTGGATGGCGGCCAGGATGATCTGCGCGCGCAGGAAGCCGCCGAATGCACGCGCCACGCTGCGCTCGAGGAGGGCCATCTCGTCGGAGAAGCGCTTCGGCACGGCGCGGTTCAGCCTGCCGAGGATCCGCTCGCTGTCCATCAGCATGTAGAGCGACAGGATCAGGATCAGGGCCAGCGAGCCGAGGGTCGACAGGGTGGCGCCTGCGATCTCTTCGGCCTGGTCGAAGATGGCGCCGGCAAGGTTGCCGATCTGCGCCTGCGCGGTATCGAACAGCTGCACCAGGTCGATCTGGAAGCGATCCAGCCCGAGCCCGGTCTGGTAGCCGCGCAGGGTCGCCTCGATGTTCGGCGCGGTCTCGGTCGGGAACTCCTCGGTGATCTGGGTCACTTCCTGGGTGATCGCGGTTCCCGCGGAGAACAGGACGAAGCCGAGCGCCACGAGGGCCAGCAGGTAGGCCACGAAGACGGCGATGGGACGGCTGATCGGCAGGCGCTCGTCCAGGAAGCGAACGATCGGCGAGATCACGAACGCGAGGAGCCAGGCCAGGAAGACGACGAGGATGATCTGGCTGAAGCCACCCAGGAAGGCGACCGCCATCTGGAGCAGCAGGACGGCGAAGTAGGCGGAACCCAGGATCAGGAAGGCGAGCAGCCAGCGACGTTCGCGAGGACCGATGCCTCCGCCGACCAGGTGGGAGGTCATGAGCGGCTCGTGAGAGCCGGCCCGACCCCGACGGCGGCCCGCACCTCGGCCATGGTCGCCTGCAGGATGGGACGCACCTTGGCCGCGCCGGCCGCCAGCGTCTCCTCGACGATGGCGGGATCGGCGGCCAGCCGTTGCCGCTTCTCGCGCATCGGCGCGAAGAACGCGATGATCCGCTCGGCGAGCAGCTGCTTGGTCTCGACGCAGCCTGTCCGCGCGGTCCGCTCGCCGTCCTGGATCTGGAGGTAGTCGCCACCGAAGTGGCGATGCAGCTGGCAGACATTGCAGACCTCGGGGCGTCCGGGATCGGTGCGCTTGATGCGCTGCGGGTCGGTGACCATGCTCATCACGATCTTCCGGATCTCATCGGGCTCGGCAAAGATCGGGATCGTGTTGCCCGCGCTCTTGCTCATCTTGCGAGCGCCATCGGTCCCCAGCACCACCGGCGCGTCGGTGAAGACCGGCTGGGGCTCGGGGAATATCGGTCCATAGCGGCGGTTGAAGGCGCGCACGATCTCGCGCGACAGCTCCAGGTGCGCCGCCTGGTCCTTGCCGACGGGCACACGCGACGCCTTGTAGATGACGATGTCGGCGGCCTGCAGCACCGGATAGTCCAGCAGCCCCAGGCTGTTCTCGACGCCCTCGTCGCGCTTCTCCTTGTAGGTGGGCGTGCGCTCAACCCAGCTGACCGGCACGACCGTGTTGAAGATCCATGCCAACTCGGTGTGCTCGGGGAAGTCCGATTGCCGGATCAGGGCGCAGCGCGCCGGGTCGAGGCCCACCGCCAGCAGGTCGAGCACCATCTCGTGCGACAGGCGGCGCAGCTCCTCGCCGTCGTGGACGGTCGTCAGGGCGTGGAGGTCCACGATCCCGTAGATCGCGTCGTACTCGTCCTGGAGCTTGACGTAGTTCACCTGCGCGCCCAGGTAGTTGCCAAGGTGCGAGGCGCCCGAGGGCTGGATGCCGGAGAAGACCCGCTCCCTGGTGGTCGCAGGCGCGGTGGCGGGAGACGGAGCGGCCTGGCTCATCGGATTGCGAGTGTACCCTTCGGCTGCGGCCTCCGGCTGGACCCCGGGGGCCATAATGCCCCGATGGTCGACCCCGCTGCCTGGTCTCGCGTCGCCGATCCCGCTCGTCGGGTCGGCCGCAGCGTGGAGTTCCACGCCGAGATCGGGTCCACCAACGACCGCGCGCGCATGGCGCTGCGAGAGCCCAGCGGCGACGGGCTGGCGGTCGTTGCGGACCTCCAGACGGCGGGCCGCGGTCGCCGCGGACGAACGTGGGCGTCGCCCAGCGGCCGCAACCTGACAGTCAGCGTGGGGCTGCGACCGCTCCTCGAGCCAAGCCGCGCGGGCCTGCTCGGCATCGCGGCGGCGGTGGCGACGCGCGACGCGTGTGCTTCGCTGACGCCGGCGGCCGCGCTCGCCATCCGCTGGCCCAACGACGTGGTCACCGGCGAGGACGAGAAGGTGGCCGGCCTCCTGGTCGAGACCGCGGTCGAGGACGGTCGCCTGGTGGAGGCCGTGATCGGGATCGGCATCAATGTCAACTGGCGTCGCGACGAGATGCCGCCGGAGATCGCCGCTCGCGCCACCTCGCTCGCCGACATCGGCGGAGCGGAGCTGGACCGCATCGCCCTCCTGGGCGTGCTCCTCGACGTGCTCGGCGCCGAGCTGGCGGCCCTGGAGCGCGGGGGCTCGCCGGTTGAGCGCTTCCGATCCGTGTCGGCGCTGGACGGGCGGCGCGTGGCGGTGGAGCTCGGCGAGGAAGTGCTCGAGGGCATCGCGGCTGGGATCGGAGATGACGGAGCGCTCCTGCTGGATACCGTCGCGGGGCGCGTCGCGCTGACGATCGGCGAGGTCGTCTCGGTGCGCGACGCGGATCCGATGGAGGTCCGGATGTGACCGATCGGCAGACGATCCGCGAGCCTCGCCCGTCCGGGCGACCGGCGCGCGACCCGGACCTGGTGGCGGTCGTCGCCGCGCAGGCGGATCGAGCGGCGTTCGCGACGCTCTACCGGCGCTACCTGGATCGGGTCTACGCCTACGCGTTCTACCAGCTCGAAGACCATCACGACGCGGAGGACGCCACCGAGCGCATCTTCATGGCGGCCATGGCGGCGCTTCCCGACTTCCGTGACGAGGGAGCCACCTTCCGAGCCTGGCTCTTCCGCGTCGCGCACAACACCATCGCCAACGCGCATCGCGCCCGGGCGCGCCGTCGCACTGAGCCGCTGCCCGAGCCATTCGACCGTGCGGCGCCCAACGCCGACCCGGCGGGGCTGGTGGCACGCGCCGATGAGCTGCGCACCGTGCTGCGAGCCGTCGCCGCGCTGCCGGAGGATCGGCGCCAGGTCGTCCTCCTGCGCTTCGTCGACGGCCTCTCGTCGCGCGAGATCGGGCAGGTGCTCGACCGCACGCCCGGTGCCGTCCGCGTCCTCCTGCATCGCGCCCTGCGCGACCTGGCGGAGCGTCTCGCGCACTGACCTGCTGGGGCGCCTCGCGGCTTGCTCCGTGCCACCGGGCGTGGCATTCCGACGATCAGCAACGATCCACGTGCGTGTCCGTCGGCCGTGGATGGTCGTTTCGCCACAGTGAGTGGCAGATCGATCACCGAGAAGCCGTCGAGATGGGTAAACCAGCCCTCGATCGTCGGAATGCCACCCTCGTGGCAAACACCGGGCAATCCCTTTCATGTAACGCTCGGCCGTGACCGGTGTTGGCATAGGTATGAGGTCCCCAACACCAGCGCAGCGTCTCGACGAGGCGATCGACCGCATCCTGGCCGGTGACCGGCCGGTCGTCGAGCCGGAGCTGCGCCCGCTGGTCGATGCCGCCACCCTGCTGACGTCCGCACTTCCGCCGCTGCCGGCCGGCTCCCGATTCGAGGCACGCGTGGCAGCGCGGCTCGCCGCCTCTACCCCGCTCGCGCGGGCCGCGGAGGCGGTCGGGGCGATTGCGCGCCGCGAGCTCCGCCACCCGGGTCGCCTGATCGCGGCCGGCGCGGTCTCATCGGCGGCGGTCGGCGTGACCGTCACCGCCCTGGCGGTGTGGCGTACGAGCCGGCGTCACGGCGCTGCCGCCCGCGCGGCGCATCGGTAGGTTCGGGACGATGCCGATCAAGTTCCCGTTCAGCAGGCGCCGTGACGCGCCGGCCGACGCCTGGACCATGTGCCCGAGCTGCGAGTCGCAGATCTTCAACCGCCAGCTCGAGCGCAACCTGCGCGTCTGCCCCACCTGTGGGCATCACTTCCGAATGAGCGTCGGCGAGCGCATCGACCTGCTGCTCGACGGTGGCAGCTTCCAGGAGCGCGACGCTGGTCTCGAATCAGGCGATCCGCTTGGCTTCCACGACCAGAAGCCCTACCCCGACCGGCTGGAGGCGGCCCAGGTCAAGACGGGGCTCCGCGAGGCGGCGGTGTGGGGGACCGGCAGGATCGAGGGGCGGCGCGTCGCGATTGGCCTGTTCGACTTCCGGTTCATGGGAGGCAGCATGGGCAGCGTGGTCGGAGAGAAGCTGGCGCGCTGCTTCGAGGCCGCCCTGGCGGAGCGGATCCCGGCCGTCGTCGTGAGCGCCTCCGGCGGGGCTCGAATGCAGGAGGGGACGCTCTCGCTCCTGCAGCTGGCCAAGACCACGGCCCCACTGATGCGAATGGACCTGGCGGGCGTGCCGTTCATCAGCGTCCTGACGGATCCGACGACCGGCGGGGTGCTCGCCAGCTTCGCGAGCCTGGGGGATGTGATCGTGGCCGAGCCGCGTGCGCTGATCGGATTCGCCGGCGCCCGCGTGGCGAGCGGAACGATCGGCGAGGACCTGCCCGAAGGCTTCCAGAGCGCCGAATTCCTGCTCGAGCACGGGTTCGTCGACCTCATCGTCCAGCGCAGCGAGCTGCGGGCAACGCTGTCCCGCATCCTGCGGGTCGTCCCGGTCGCCGCAGTCGACGAACAGGAGACCGATGCCCGGGCATGGGGCCCGATCGGGGTTCTCTCCGGTTTGGCCGAGCGCCTGGGCGGCGCGGTGAGCGAGACGATCGGGATAGATACCGAGCCCGGCGCGGCCGGAGGCAACGGGACGGCGGAGAGCCGCGACCGGGCACGCGAGCCACAGGAGGAACGGTGAGCGAGCTGCTTCCGCCGGCAGTGGGCTCCTTTGAGGCCGGACCGCCCGATCCGGCCGCGGTGGAGGCCGCGTGGCGACGGGTCCAGCTGGCGCGTCACCCCGACCGGCCTCGGACCCTGGACCTGGTGTCGCGGATCTTCGATGGCTTCGTCGAGCTGCACGGAGACCGCTCGTTTCGCGACGATCCGGCCATCGTCGGTGGGCCGGCTCTGCTCAACGGGCGCCCCGTGATGGTCATCGGCCACCAGAAGGGGAACGACACCGATTCCAACATCATGCGCAACTTCGGCTCGCCGCATCCGGAGGGCTTCCGCAAGGCCCAGCGCCTGATGCGCCTCGCCGACAAGCTGGGCGTGCCGGTGATCACGTTCTTGGACACCGCAGGGGCGTTCCCCGGGCCGGCCGCCGAAGAGCGCGGCCAGGCCGAGGCGATCGCGTCCAGCATCAAGCTGATGACCGGGCTGCAGGTGCCGATCGTGGTCGTCATCGTCGGGGAGGGCGGGTCCGGTGGTGCCCTTGCGATCGGCGTGGGTGACGAGGTCCTGGCCCTGGAGAACGCCGTCTACGCGGTCATCTCGCCGGAAGGCTGTGCCTCGATCCTGTGGCGCGCTCCCGAGCGCGCACCGGAGGCGGCGGCCGCGATGCGAATGACCGCAGCTGACCAGCTCGACCTCGGCGTCATCGACGGGATCATCGACGAGCCCGGGGAGGGCGCCCACACGGACCACGCCGCGACCGCCGCGGCGATCGGGAAGGCGATCGTCTCAGCGCTGGGACGGATCAGCCGCCTCGAAACCGAGGAGCTGCTGGCGACCCGCTATGCTCGACTCCGCGGCATCGGCCTCGTCCGCGAGGCGGCGGCCGGTCCCGCCGGCCTGGACGAGCCATCGCTGCGGCGACGGATCGGCCGATTGCTGCGCCTGCCCGGCGCCCCACGCCGGCCACGCTGGAGCGAGATCTGGCCGAGTGGCGACGACGGCAACGACACAGAAGGAGGCGCATGACCGACCGAGACGACGAGCTGGCGCAGGTCGAACGTGCCGCCAACGAGCTGGTCCCACTCCTCAGCGAGCGTCTGGCGAAGCATGGCCTTGGCGAGCTGGAGGTGCGCCTCGGCACGCTGCGGGTACGGGTCGCTGCCGCCCCGACGCCGGCGACCGCGACGCCGGGGGATGGAGGTCCCCGCATCGTGGCGGCAGGCGCCCAACCGCGCGGCGAGCGTGAGGCCGCCTCGCCGCCCCCCGCCGCATCTCCCGCGCCCGCCGTCAACCATGGCGTCACGTCGCCGGCGGTCGGCTTCTTCGTCTACGCCGAAGGGCTCGGCCCCGGACTGCCGGTCGAGAAGGGAGACGACCTCGGCCACGTTGAGATGCTCGGCGTTCGGCACGACGTCCGCGCTCCGCGGCGCGGCACCGTCCGCAACCTGGTGACCGAGGCGGGCGAGCCGGTCGAGTTCGGGCAGCTGCTGATCGAGCTGGAGCCGGCTGAGTGAGCCTGGCGCTCCTCTTCTCGCCACAGGGCGCGCAGGTGGTCGGCATGGGGCGCGAGCTGGCGATGGCCTCGTCGGCGGCCCGCGCCTCGTTCGCGGAGGCGGACGCCGCGCTCGGCTGGCCCGTCTCCACCCTCGCCTGGGAGGGGCCCGAAGAGCGTCTGAATGACACGCGCCAGACGCAGCCCTGCCTGGTGGCGGCGTCGATCGCCTGCCTCCGAGCGCTCGAGGAGGCGCTCGCAACCCGGGGGGAGCGGCTGGCGCCGGCGCGCGCGGCCGGCCACTCGGTCGGCGAGTACGCGGCGCTGGTCGCTGCGGGCGTCCTGTCACTCGCCGACGCCGTCCGCCTGGTGGCGCGTCGCGGCGAGCTGATGGCCGACGCGGCGATCGATGGGGGCATGCTGGCGGTCATCGGGCTCGACCGTGACGCGGTCATGACCGTTGTGGCGAAGGCGGGCGACAGCGATTCCCTGGTCGTGGCCAACGACAACGCGCCGGGCCAGGTGGTGGTGAGCGGGACGCGGGACGCGCTGCTGGGCGTGCGGGAGGCGTTCCGTGCGGCGGGCGCGAAGCGCGTGATCGGGCTCAACGTCTCCGGCCCGTTCCACTCGCCGCTGATGGCCGGTGTCGGTCGCGCACTGGCGGTCGCGTTCGGCTCCGCCCGATGGCGCGACGCGAGCCCGCCTGTCGTCAGCAACGTCAACGCCGAGCCGATCACCGACTCGAGCGAGATCCGCGCGCTGCTGGAGAGGCAGGTCAGCTCGCCCGTCGAATGGGTCCGCTCCGTCCGGCGGATGGTCTCCGACGGCGTCGACACCTTCGTCGAATGCGGTCCCGGCTCGGCGTTATCCGGGATGGTGAGGCGCATCACCGGCGGCGTCAGGACCCTGCACGTCGCCGACCCGGCGAGCCTGGCGGCGACCGTCGAGGCGCTCGCCGGCACGCGGGCCGAGGCCGCGGTCTAGCGATGTTCAACAAGATCCTGATCGCGAATCGCGGAGAGATCGCGGTTCGCATCCTGCGCGCCTGCCGGGATCTGGGCCTTCCCGCCGTGGTCGCGTACTCGGAGGCCGATCGCGAGACGCTCGCCGTGCGCCTGGCCGACGAGGCGGTCTGCATCGGTCCAGCGGAGGCTCGCAAGAGCTACCTGAACCAGCCGGCCGTCGTCTCAGCCGCGCTGATCACCGGCTGCGACGCCGTCCATCCGGGCTACGGGTTCCTCGCCGAGGATGCCGGCTTCGCCGAGGTGTGCGCCGCGCACGAGCTGCACTTCATCGGTCCCCGCGCGGAGGTCCTGGAGAAGTTCGGCTCGAAGTACGCCGTCCGTCGCATGCTGGCTGCCAATGGCCTGCCCACCGTCCCGGGCAGCAGCGGCATCATCACCGACCTGCGCGACGCCCTTGAGCAGGCGACCAACACCGGCTATCCCGTCCTGCTCAAGCCCTCGGCCGGGGGCGGCGGCAAGGGGATGCGCCTTGTCCGCTCTCCGCGCGAGATGGAGACCAGCCTGCCGCTCTCGCGCTCCGAGGCACAGGCGGCGTTCGGGGACGACTCCGTCTACTTCGAGAAATGGATCGAGGAGAGCCGGCACGTCGAGGTCCAGGTCCTGATCGACCGGCACGGCAACGGGGTGCACCTGGGCGAGCGTGACTGCTCGGTGCAGCGCCGCCACCAGAAGATCATCGAGGAGGCGCCGTCGCCGGCCATGAGCGAGCCGGCTCGCGAGAAGCTGCGCGACCTGTCGATTCGCGCGGTGCTGGCGGCCGGCTACGAGAACGTCGGCACGCTCGAGTTCCTGCTCGACCAGGACGGCAACTTCTACTTCATCGAGATCAACTGCCGGATCCAGGTCGAGCACCCGGTCACCGAGATGCTCACCGGGCTCGACCTCATCGCGCAGCAGATCCGCGTCGCCGCCGGGGAGCCGCTCGGGCTGCGCCAGGAGCAGGTCGAGATCCGCGGCCATGCCATCGAGTTCCGCGTGAACGCGGAGGATCCGAACGACAACTTCGCGCCGCAGACGGGCGTGATCGAGGAGCTCGCTGTCCCCGGCGGGCCTGGGGTTCGGGTCGACACCCACCTGTACCCCGGCTACGAGGTCCCACCCTTCTACGACTCGCTGCTCGGCAAGCTGATCGTGTGGGGCGAGAACCGGGAGCAGGCGCTGGCGCGTTCGCGCCGGGCGCTCGCCGAGTTCCGCATCGGTGGCATCAAGACCAACCTGCCGTTCCATCGCGGAATCGTCGACAATGCGGCGTTCCTGGGGGCCGAGGTCAGCACCAACCTGCTCGACCGCGTGGGACCCGCTGCCTTCGTGGTCGGCAGCACCTAGGAGCCGATGAACGACCGATGACGACCGATGACCCAGCCGCCACCGCGCCCGCGGAGCTGAGCCTGCCGCTCGAGGCGGCCGGCATCATGCGGATCATTCCGCACCGCTATCCGTTCCTGCTGATCGACCGCGTCATCGAGCTGGAGCCCGGAAGGCGGGTGGTGGCGATCAAGAATGTGACCGCCAACGAGCCGCAGTTCACCGGCCACTTCCCGGGCAGGCCGATCATGCCCGGGGTGCTGATGGTCGAGGCGCTGGCGCAGGCCGGGTCGGTTGCGGTCCTCTCCCTCCCCGAGTACCACGGCAAGCTGGCGCTCTTCGCCGGCATCGACGACTGCCGCTTCCGGCGCACGGTCCTCCCCGGCGACCAGCTGATGCTCAAGGTCGAGCTCGAGAAGCTGCGCGGCATGTTCGGCCGCGCCCGCGCGGTGGCCAGCGTCGACGGCGAGATCGCGGTGGAGGCGACCATCAGCTTCGTGATCCCGCGCGACCAGTCGATCGCCGGGGGACCGGCCGATGGTTGAGGGCACGAACGGTCGCAGCGCCGCCGAGCGCGGCGAGCGACGGGTGGTCGTCACCGGGATGGGCGCCATCACCCCGCTCGGCAATGACGTGGCGAGCTACTGGGACGGGCTGGTGGCGGGGCGCAGCGGGATCGACCGCATCGCCTCATTCGACCCGGAGCACCTGGACAGCAAGATCGCCGGCGAAGTCCGCGGCTTCGTCGCGGAGGCGGTGATGCCGAAGAAGGAGATCCGCCGCAACGACCGCTACGTGCACTTCGCCTGGGCCGCGTCGGCCGAGGCGCTGCGCGACGCGGGGATCGAGAACCCGATCGCCGGCGAGGACCTCGCCGATCGGACCGGTGTGATCATCGGCTCCGGCATCGGCGGCATCAACACCATGATCCGCGACATCATCGAGGCGCACGACCTGGGAGTGGAGCGCATCGGTCCATTCCTGGTCACGGCCCTCATCCCGGACATGGGCGCCGGGTACGTCGCGATCTATGCCAACGCCCGCGGGCCGAACTACGCGACGGTGAGCGCCTGCTCCAGCAGTAACCACGCCATCGGCGACGCGTTGAACATCATTCGCCGCGGCGACGCTGACGTGATGATCGCCGGCGGCGCGGAGGCGGGCATCGGCGAGATTCCGGTCGCCGCCTTCGCCGCCATGCGCGCCCTCTCCACCAAGCGCAACGACGAGCCACAGCGCGCCTCGCGGCCGTTCGACGCCGACCGGGACGGCTTCGTGATGGCCGACGGCGCGGGCGTCCTGGTGCTCGAGGCGCTGGAGCACGCGGTCGCCCGTGGCGCCCGCATCCACGCCGAGTTGGTCGGCTATGCCGCGACCGATGACGCCTCGCATATCACGCTTCCGGCGCCCGGGGGCCGCGGCGCCGCCGGCAGCATGCGCCTCGCGCTGGCCGACGCCAGCCTGACCGTCGACGACGTGGACTACATCAACGCCCACGGCACCAGCACGGGGCCGAATGACCGATCGGAGACGGCCGCCATCAAGACCGTCTTCGGCGAGCGAGCCCACGCGGTGCCGGTCAGCTCCACCAAGAGCATGACCGGCCACCTGCTGGGCGCCGGGGGCGGGATCGAGGCGGTGGCCTGCATCAAGGCGATCGAGAACGGGGTGATCCCGCCGACGATCAACTACGAGTTCCCCGATCCCGAGTGCGACCTGGACTACGTGCCGAACCGGGCGCGGCACGCTCCGGTGCGGACGGCGATGAGCAACTCGTTCGGCTTCGGTGGCCACAACGCGACGCTCATCTTCCGCAGATATGACGGCTCGTGACCGAGGGCGAGGCACCCGTGGCCCGCGACCCGATCCTGGCGGCGATCGACCTGCTGGCGCCGGCCTTCGAGGCGAGCGGGCTGGACGAGCTGGAGGTCGAGGCCGGCGAGCTGCACGTGCGCCTGGCTCGACCGCGGGCCCTCGCAGCCGCGCCGGCGGTCGTGCCGGGCGCTGCGACCACCGCCGCCGTGGTCAGCCCCTTCGGCGAGCCGGCACCGGGCACCCGGTTCGTGACCGCGCCCCTGACCGGCGTCTGGTACACCTCCCCGTCGCCCGGCGCCCGGCCCTACGTGCAGGTCGGTGACGAGGTGGCGGTGGGCACGGTGCTGGGGCTGATCGAGGCAATGAAGCTGTTCAACGAGATCAAGTCGGACACGCAGGGTCGGGTGACCCGCTACATGGTCGAGAGCGGCACGCTGGTGAAGCGCCAGCAGCCTCTGATCGAGGTTGACCCGCGCTGATGGACGGAGAATCGGTCCCGATCGGCGCAGACAGGAGGCAGGAGATGACGCAGAACGCCTTGATCACCGGGTGGGGCATGTACGCGCCGTCCCGTGTGATGACGAACGACGACCTGGCGAAGCTGGTCGACACCAGCGACGAGTGGATCGTCAGCCGCACCGGGATCCGCGAGCGGCGCATCGCGGCGGACGACGAGACGACCACGACGCTGTCGGTCCGCGCCGCGCGCGACGCGCTGGCGGTGGCCGGGCTCGACCCGAGCGAGCTCGACCTGGTGATCGTGGGCACCTGCTCGCCGGACTACCCGCTGCCCGCCACCGCGGTGCTGGTCGCCACCGAGCTGGGCGCCACCCGGGCCGCCGGGTTCGACCTGCAGGCCGCCTGCTCCGGCTTCCTGTTCGGGCTGGCCGCGGGGAATGGCTTCATCGGCAGCGGGATGTACCGCAACGTGCTGGTGATCGGCGTCGAGGTGCTGAGTCGCTTCCTGGACTGGAGCGATCGAAGCACCTGCGTCCTGTTCGGCGACGGTGCCGGGGCGGTCGTGCTGCAGGCTTCCGACCAGCGGGGCGGCATGCTCGGCTTTGACCTGTTCAGCGATGGGGCCGGCTGCGAGGGGATCATCGTGCCGGCCGGGGGCTCGGCCCGGCCAGCGTCGCACGAGACCGTCGACGCGCACCTCCACACCATCAAGATGCTCGGCGCCGAGGTCTACAAGTACGCAACCCGCCAGATGGGCGAGTCGGCCGTTGCCGCGCTGCGCAACGCCGGACTGACCGTCGACGACGTCGACCAGTTCGTCTTCCACCAGGCCAACCTGCGGATCATCGCCCACGTCCAGAAGGAACTCGGGATTCCCGACGAGAAGACCTACGTCAACATCGAGAAGTATGGGAACACGAGCGCGGCATCGGTCCCGATGGCCCTGGCCGAGGCCGTGGCCGGCGGCCGCATCAAGCAGGGCGACCGGGTGCTGATGGTCGCCTTCGGTGCCGGCTACACGGCCGGCGCGGCGCTGGTGCAATGGACCGCCGATCCCGCGCGCGCCTTCCTGGCGCCGGGCGAGCAGACGCGCCTCGGCAAGCCGCGGATCGGCGAGCCGGTGGGCGCGCGCTGAGCAGCGAGGCGACGACGTTGTTCGACCTGACCGGCAAGGTGGCGCTGGTGACCGGGGGCAGCCGAGGGCTGGGCCGCGCGATCGCGCTGGCCTTCGCCGGCCAGGGCGCCGACGTGGCGGTGAACTACCGGGGGAACGCCGCCGCCGCGGACGAGGTGGCCACCCAGATCCGCGGATTGGGGCGCCGATCGCTCGCGATCCAGGGCGACACCAGCGCCGGCCGGGAGGCTTGCGAGGCGATCGTCAAGGCTGCGATCGACGAATTCGGCACGGTCGACATCCTGGTCAACAACGCCGGCATCACCCGCGACAACCTGCTGATGCGCATGGACGAGGAGGAGTGGAACGACGTGCTCTCCACCAACCTGAGCGGCCCGTTCTGGATGACGCGCGCCATCGCCCGGCCGATGCTGAAGGCCCGATCCGGCCGCATCATCAACATGTCGTCCGCCGCCGGCCGAATGGGGAATCCTGGCCAGGCCAACTACGCCGCCGCCAAGGCGGGGCTCATCGGCCTGACCAAGACGACCGCCCGCGAGCTTGCCAGCCGAGGGATCACCTGCAACGCGCTGGCTCCCGGCCTGATCGAGACCGACCTGACCGCCGACATGCCCGCCGCCGCCACCGAGGCGCTCACCACCCTGACGCCGCTGGGCTACATCGGCTCCGTCGACGACGTGGCCGCCGCGGCGGTCTACCTGGCGTCCGACGAGGCGCGCTACGTGACCGGCCAGGTGCTGGGTGTCGACGGCGGCATCGTGATGGGTGGCTGAGCGAGCAAGCGATTGACGGCTTTCGGGAGGGCGACGGAAGATGTGACGGCGGGGGCCGCGTGATGCGGAGGTGAACGGTGTCTCCAGAGCTTCTGTTCGGCATCCGGTGGGTCCATTTCGTGGCCGGCATCACCTGGATCGGCCTGCTCTACTGGTTCAACCTCGTGAACGTGCCCTTCCAGCGCGTACTCGACCCGTCGCTGAAGCCACAGGTCAATCCGCTGCTGTTCACGCGCGCGCTCGCATGGTTCCGGCATTCCGCCTGGGTGACCGTCGCCGTCGGGCTGCTGCTGATCTGGGGCCTGTACTGGTCGGACGGCCACTGGGTTGACACGCACAGCGCCAAGACGATCCTGGTCGGCGCGCTGCTGGGGATCGTCATGCTCGTCAACGTGTGGGGCGTCATCTGGCCCAGCCAGCGTAAGACGCTGGCCGCCATGGCCGCCGGCGAGAAGCCTGACCCGGCCTGGCCGCGCAACGCGCTCTATGCGTCGCGTGCCAACTTCGCGCTCTCGTTTCCGATGCTCGCCTTCATGGCGGGCGCCACGCATTTCCCTCTCGATTGGCCGGGGATCGTGGTCGTGGGCCTCGTCCTGGCGGGCATCGGCCTGGCCGTGGTGCTGTGGGTCCAGAAGTGGGCCGCCGAGCGCTTCTGAGCGCGGCGGTTCTAGCGCGCGCAGCACTGACGGTTCTATTAGCAGCACATGCTCGGCGAATCCGGTCGTCGCTAGGTACCATGCGTGCTGCCCGAGCACCAAACGCGGCGAAGCCGGTCGCTTGTAGCACCCAGCGTTCTGGCGGACGTGCGCTCGGCACGCTACGCGCGGGCACGCGACGCGCGGGTGCGCTTCGGAGCGGGGGCAGCACTGTCAGTTCTACAAGCAGCACGTTTTCGGCGAATCCGGTCGCTGGTGGGCACGCTGAGTACTGCCCGGGAACCAAACCCGCCGAATCCGGTCGCTCGTAGCACCCGGTGTGCTATGTCGCCAGCCTCGGCACGCCACGTGCGGGTTGCGGGGAGTGAAGCCAATAGACTCATGGAGGAATCACCGTGTCCCTGATCACCCGCCTGCTGCGACCACGCCGCATCGTCCACGCCCACTGCGACATCCCGTGCGGGATCTATGACCCCGAGCAGGCCCGCATCGAGGCCGAGTCCTGCCTCCGCATCATCGAGAAGCACGACGCCAGCGACGACAAGCTCTTCCGCGCCCGCTGCATCCACGTCAAGGAGGAGCGCGCGGAGCTGGTGAAGCAGCACCTCGACGTGCTCTGGCACGACTACTTCAAGCCGGAGCATCTCGAGCAGTTCCCGGCCCTGCACGAGACCTTCTGGAATGCCACCAAGCAGGCTTCCAAGGTCAAGCAGAGTCTTGACGTCGCTGCCGCCAAGGAGCTCCTGACGATGATCGACACCATCGACGACATGTGGAAGGGCACCGGTGGGCTCGAGAAGACGCGGGTGAGCGGCCGGCCATCCTGAGGGCGCAGGACCGATGTCGCCGCCGCGGCTCAGCATCCCGCTGATCACCACGCTCGTCGGGACCGCTGGAGCGCTCGCTGCCGGCGCGGCGGCTCGCCGCTGGCTGGACGCGGTCGAGGTCCGAGGCGGCTCGATGGCCCCGACCCTGCTCCCCGGGGATCGGCTCCTCGTCGAATCGTCGACCTTCACCAGGCGTCGCCCGCGGGCAGGGGAGCTGGTGCTCGCGCCCGACCCGCGCGACCCGGCGCGAGAGCTGGTGAAGCGCGTCGCGGCGGCGGATTCGGAGGCAGGGAAGCTCGAGCTGCGTGGCGATGCCCCCGGCGCGAGCACGGATTCGCGAGCCTTCGGGGCGGTGCCATCG
Source organism: Candidatus Limnocylindria bacterium (assembly GCA_036397815.1). Classification (GTDB taxonomy): domain Bacteria; phylum Chloroflexota; class Limnocylindria; order QHBO01; family QHBO01; genus DASQFY01. Next base: position 92,911 of record DASWIE010000062.1, on the reverse strand, counting down.
GCCTCGGTCCAGTGGCGCGTCCTGGCTCGCTACTGGCCGCCCTCGCGTGTCGGACGCCTCGACGGCTGATCGCCGTCGGCGATTGTCTGGCACCGATGGCGCCCCTCGCGCGCCGATTCATCGCGACGGGCGATCAGACGGCGCGGAAACGGGCATTCCGGCGCCCATTGATCACTCCGGACGATCTCCGAGCTACCCGCAGAAGGTGACGATCGCCTCCACGCATGCCTCGCGCTCGGCGGGCAGTATCTGCGCCAGGTCGCCCGCCTCGGCGGCGACGAGCCACTCGGCGCCGGCGGTCGGGCGCACCGCAACGCGGCCGTCCGGCACGCGCTGTCGGAGGAAGGCAACGACCGGACCCAGGCCGGCGTCGCCATATTCCTGCCGGATCGCGGCCGTGTCGACCACCACCAGGTTCGGCTGGCGCAGGATGACCGCCTGGTTGAGCCGCGCCGCGTCGTTGTAGAAGAAGGCGAGCGCGCCGCTCAGCCGCCCATCGAGTGCCGTCGCCAGGTCGCGGTCGCGAGTCAGGCAGTACAGGAGTGTCTCGCCGGCGGGCGCCGCGGTCGGCTCGGAATCCATGGTCTCTGAAGCCTATCACCAGGGATCGAGGAGGCCCTCAGTACGAGGCGGCGGTACAATTCACCGGTCCATGGCCGCCACCAGAACTCCCGCGCGGCGCCGCGCGGACCGTGACCTGAGCTCGCCCCGCCACCAGGCGCTGGGCAGCCTGCTCGGCCGCGTCTGGCCGGTCGACCAGGTCGGGGTTGAGGAGCGCGCGGCCTCGCTCGCCAGGCGCAGCATCAAGCGCGAGGCGAAGCTCTGGGCGCTCGACCTGGCGATCCGGATGATGGACCTCACCACCCTGGAGGGGAAGGACACCCCGGGAAAGGTGCGCGCGCTGGCCGGCAAGGCCCGACGCCCCGACCCGACTGACCCCTCCATCCCGAGCGTGGCTGCGCTCTGCGTCTACCCGAACATGATCGCCACCGCCAAGGAGGCCCTCCGCGGTTCGAGCGTGAAGGTCGCCTCGGTGGCGACCTACTTCCCGTCCGGGCAGACGGCGCTGGACGTGAAGCTCGCCGACGTGCGAAGCGCGATCGAGCTCGGGGCGGACGAGATCGACATGGTGATGGATCGTGGCGCGTTCCTGGCGGGCGAGTATGCCAAGGTCTTCGACGAGATCGTGGCGGTCAAGGAAGCCTGTGGCGAGACGCACCTGAAGGTGATCCTGGAGACCGGCGAGCTGGAGACCTACGACAACGTGCGGCGCGCATCGGTCCTGGCCATGGCGGCGGGGGCCGACTTCGTCAAGACCTCAACCGGCAAGGTGCAGCCCGCATCGACGCTGCCGGTCACCCTGGTCATGCTCGAGGCGATTCGCGACTTCTACCAGCAGACCGGGCGAGCGGTGGGGATGAAGCCCGCGGGTGGAATCCGCACCGCCAAAGAGGCGATTTCATACCTTGTGGTGCTCTACGAAACGCTCGGCCCGGACTGGATGACGCCCGACCGCTTCCGATTCGGGGCCTCAAGCCTGCTCAACGACGTCCTGATGCAGATCCGCAAGGAGCGCACCGGCCGCTACTCGGGCGGCGATTACTTCACCCTCGACTGAGCATGGCCTCACGCCGGGGCGCCGCTCGGCGTTCCATGGGTGTGCATCTACCGCCGTTCCAGGCGCTCGTCGACGCCCACGCGGCCGAGCTGCATCGGTTCCTGGTCGCCTCGGTCGGTCGCGACCAGGCGGAGGATTGCCTTCAGGAGACGATGCTCTCGGCGCTTCGCGCCTATCCGCGTCTCCAGCATGGCGACAACCTGCGGGCCTGGCTCTACACGATCGCCCATCGCAAGGCGACCGATGCGGTCCGTCGCATCGTGCGCCGGCCTGCGCCTGGCGACCTCGCTGCTCTGCCTGCGGCGGCGGAGCCATCGGTCCCGGCACACGAGGCTCCCGACGATGGAGTCTGGCTGGCGGTGGGCGTGCTGCCGGCGAAGCAGCGGGCGGCGGTGGTGCACCGGTTCGTGCTGGACCTGGACTACCGCTCGATCGCCGAGCGAATGGGGACCACCGAGGAGGCGGCACGCCAGAACGTGAGCGCCGGACTGCGCCGCCTGCGCAAGGAGATTGACCGATGACCGAGCTCGAAGACCGACTTCGCCAGTCGCGGACGGCACCGTTCGACGAAGAGCGCGTCGCATCGCAGCTCGCCATCCGAGCTGCCGATGCCGGCCTGCTGGATATCGCCTACGCGCAGATGGACTCGCCGCTCGGCGAGCTGCTGGTTGCCGTCACGCCGCGGGGCCTGGTGCGGGTGGCGTACGAGGACGAGCCCGAGGACGAGGTGCTCACCGAGCTTGCGGATCGCGTCAGCCCTCGCATGCTGCGAGCCCCCGCCCGCACGGACGCGGTGCGGCGCGAGCTGGTGAGCTATTTCGCCCATCGGCGGCGGTCCTTCGAGACGCCGGTCGACTGGACCCTGGTGCGCGGCTTCGCACGCGGCGTGCTGAGCGCGACCGCGCGCGTGCCGTACGGCGAGGTGACCACCTACCGCGCGATGGCGACCGCCGCCGGGTCGCCGCGCGCCTACCGGGCGGCCGGGAACGCGCTCGGCTCGAACCCGATCCCGATCGTGGTGCCGTGCCACCGCGTGCTGCACGCGGATGGCGGCCTCGGCGGCTATGCCGGCGGCCTCGACCGCAAGCGCCACCTGCTGGAGCTCGAGGGCGTCCTGCCGTCGGTGCGATAATCGGCGGGTCATGACGCTCACCAAGAAGCCTTCGGCCTCGCCTGCCCCTGCGTCGTGGGGCCTGGCTGCCGGCGGCAAGGTCCCGTGGGAATATGCCGCCGCGCCGGAGACGACCGATCACATCACCATCCGACGCGAGTACGGGCTCTTCATCGGCAACGAGTTCACCCCCAGCCGGCCGAAGGCAACTTTCGAGGTCATCAACCCGGCCACGGAGGAGCCGCTGACGCGCGTGGCCAAGGCCTCCAGGGCCGATGTCAACCGCGCCGTGGCCACCGCCCGTCGCGCCTACTCCACGACCTGGTCGCGCCTCCCCGGCACCGAGCGGGCGAAGTACCTGTATCGGATCGCGCGGATCATGCAGGAGCGCAGCCGCGAGTTCGCCGTGGTCGAGACCATGAACTCCGGCAAGCCGATCAAGGAGAGCCGCGACGTCGACGTGCCCCTCGCCGCGGCGCACTTCTTCTATTACGCCGGCTGGGCCGACAAGCTCGATTACGCCTTCCCGGGCCGTCAGCCACGGCCGCTGGGCGTCGCGGCGCAGGTGATCCCCTGGAACTTCCCGCTCCTGATGCTGGCCTGGAAGATCGCGCCGGCGCTGGCCTGCGGCAACACCGTGATCCTGAAGCCCGCCTCGACCACGCCGCTCTCCGCCTACCTGTTCGCCGACGTGGTGCGCCAGGCGGAGCTGCCGCCGGGAGTGGTGAACATCATCACCGGCCCGGGCGAGATCGGGATGGAGCTGGTCAAGCACCCCGACGTGAACAAAGTCGCCTTCACCGGCTCCACGGCGGTCGGCAAGATGATCGGCCGCGCGCTGGCAGGCTCGCGCAAGAAGCTGACCCTGGAGCTGGGCGGCAAGGCGGCGAACATCGTCTTCGACGACGCGCCGCTCGACCAGGCGATCGAAGGGATCATCAACGGCATCTATTTCAACCAGGGCGAGGTGTGTTGCGCAGGATCGCGCCTCTTCGTCCAGGAATCCGTCTATGAGCCGCTGCTCGACAAGCTCAAGGCGCGGCTCGGCACCCTCCGGGTCGGCGACCCGCTGGACAAGAACACCGACGTCGGCGCCATCAACTCGGCCGGCCAACTGGCCAAGGTCCAGGAGCTGGTGCAGTCGGGGATCGAGGAGGGCGCCGAGATCTTCCAGCCCGATTGCGAGCTGCCGACTCGGGGCTACTTCTTCCGACCCACGCTGTTCACCGGCGTCAGCCAGAGCCATCGGATCGCACAGGAGGAGATCTTCGGACCGGTCCTCTCGGTGCTCACCTTCCGCACGCCCGAGGAGGCGGTCGAGAAGGCGAACAACACGCCCTACGGCCTTTCCGCCGGCGTATGGACCGAGAAGGGGAGCCTCATCTTCAAGATGATCGCCGCCATGCGCGCCGGCGTGGTGTGGGCGAACACCTTCAACCGCTTCGATCCCACCTCCCCGTTCGGGGGCTACAAGGAGTCCGGGTATGGCCGTGAGGGCGGGCTCCACGGTCTGGCAGCCTACCTCGACCTGTCGCCGGCGGGGTCGAACGGCCGATGAGGCAGCCTCGAGCGAAGACGGCGACCCGGGTGCGTCGTCAGCCATCGGTTCTGGAGGCCCGGCAGGCCGCCCCGCTTGCCATAACGAACGGGGCTGGAGCGGCCGGCGATCGACTCGGCGTGAGGAAGACGTACAAGCTGTACATCGGCGGGCAGTTCCCGCGCACCGAGTCCGGGCGCGCCTACGAGGTCTTCGACGCCAGGGGCCGCCCGCTGGCGAACGCCTGCCGCGCCACGCGCAAGGACATCCGCGACGCAGTGCGCGCCGCGCGAACGGCACTGCAGGAATGGTCTGCCAAGACCGCATTCAACCGGAGCCAGGTGCTGTACCGCATCGCCGAGCTGATGGAGGGCCGACGGGACCAGTTCGTGGCCGAGGTGAGGACGGCCGAGGGAGTGGGCAGCCGCCGCGCCACGCGACTCGTCGACGCGGCCATCGACCGCTGGGTCTGGTATGCGGGCTGGGCGGACAAGTTCACCCAGGTGATCGGCACCGTCAACCCGGTCGCCGGCAGCTACTTCAACTTCAGCGTCCCCGAGCCGACCGGCGTGGTTGGCATCATCGCCCCGGAGGGCTCGAGCCTGCTGGGCCTGGTCAGCCGCCTGGCGCCGGCCGTCGTGTCGGGCAACTGCGCGGTGGTGATCGCCTCCGAATCGCGGCCGCTGCCCGCCGTCACCCTCACCGAGGTGCTCGCCACCTCCGACGTCCCGGGCGGGGTCGTGAACCTGATCACCGGCCTGCGGCGGGAGCTGGTCCAGCACCTGGCTGGGCACATGGACGTCAACGCGCTCGACGCCTTTGGCCTGGATCCGGCCCAGGGCGCCGCCATCGAGGAGCTGGCGGTCGAGAACGTGAAGCGCCTCGTCCGCCCACCGTCAGGCGGCGCGGACGCGATCGACTGGCTCAGCGATCGCGCCCAGTCGCCCTACATGATCGGCGAGTTCACCGAGACGAAGACCGTCTGGCACCCCATCGGCTCCTGACCCTCGCGTCAGGATGCGACGGTCAGGTTGCCGGTCACCGGCCAGGTTCGGGCGTTCCCGTCCGGCCAGATCCGCATCGCGCAGTACTGCTCCGAGGTGTCGAGCCCGGGGATAGCGCCCTTGAAGCCCATCATGGTCGACCGATCCGGATCCCCGGCGGATGCGGGCCCGGTATCGAGCACCCGGAACCACGCGTCGTCGCCGGGCAGCTCGATGACGTCCGGATGTGTGGACGTGACCTTGGTCAGGTCGCCGCCGAGCCAGGCCCGATGGTTCACGGGATCGACCGCCAGGCAGGTCACCGTGCCCCAGTAGTCGATCTCGTGGCCGTCGAACTCGAACGAATGATGGAACGAGCCGGATGCGCTGCCATCAGGATGCTGCACCGCGCTGAACGAGAACGTCACGTCGATCTCGCCGGCGAACAGGAAGTGGCCGCCACCGGTCATCATCGGGCCGCCGGCGCCCGAGACTCCAAATGGCAGGGCGGCCAGCGAGCCGGCAAGGACCAATGCGCCGAATGAGCGTCGGAGCCTGAGCACGAGTTCTCCTTCCACGAGTTGGATATCGGGCTCACTTTCACGCGGCGGGTCGCCCGGCGTATTGGAGGCGCGGGGCCGTTTTGGACCGGCGGAGCATGAACTCCCCGCCCGCGCAGCCGGTAGGGTTGATATGACCGTCGAGATGCCGGTCTCGCTGGGTGCGCGCCGCGCGGTGAGACGCGAGGTCCCCGGCTTCGGCGTACGCTGGCTGGACTTCGCACCCGCCCTCAGCCTCCCCTCGCATGCGCACGCCACGGTCTGTATCGCCGTCGTCCTGCGGGGCGGATTCGAGGGCATCTGGGGTGGACGAGACGGCACCGCAACGTCGGGAACGCTCATCGTCGAGCCAGCCGGCCAGCTGCACGCCAACCGCTTCTTTGTCAGGTCGGGTGCCCAGGTGGTCGCCATCCAGCCAGCGGACGAACTCGCACGCGGAGCCGATCAGGCAAGCCGTGGCGCGCGGCCAGATGCTGTCGAGGTCGCGAGGCGGATGGCCGTCGAGCTCAGCCGGCCGGACGACGTGACGCCGATCGCGCTGGAAGGCCTGTCGCTGGAACTGCTGGCGATCGCCAGTCGCGCTGGCCGACCTGCGGAGCGACGCCCGGTGTGGCTGTCACGCGCGACCGAGATGGTCGAGGAGCAATACGCGCGGCCCTTGGCGCTGAGCGTCATCGCCACCGAGGTCGGGGTCCATCCCATCCATCTCGCGCGCAGCTTCCGGGCTCGACACGGCAGGAGCGTGGGCGCCCATCTGCGCGCGGTGCGCGTCCATCGGGCCGCCGAACTCCTCGCGAATTCCGACGAACCGATCGCCGAGGTTGCCCTGGCAGTCGGCTTCGTCGACCAGAGCCACCTGAACCGCTGGTTCGTGCGATTGATCGGAGCGACGCCGGCGGCGTATCGGCGCCAGATCCGTGGACTGACTCCGCCCGAGGCTAGAGACTGAGAACCGCTCGCGCGATCTCGAAGTAGATGATCAGCCCGGTCCCGTCCACCAGGGTGGTGATGAACGGGGCCGAGACAACCGCGGGGTCGACCCGCAGCCGCCGCAGGATCAGGGGCAGCGCAGCGGCCACCGTGGCCGACCAGGCCGAGATGGCAACCAGGGTGAGGGCCACCACCAGCCCGATTTCCGAGCCGACGCCCAGGAATGCCGCCTGCGCGAAGCCGATGACCCCCATCGCCAGGCCCATGATCAGACCGACCCGCAGCTCCTTGAAGACGATCCATCCGATGTCACGCAGCGTGATCTCGCCGATCGCCATGGCGCGCACGATGAGCGTGACCGTCTGGCTGCCGATGTTGCCGCCGGTGCCGATCAGCAGCGGGATGAAGAAGCCCAGCGCAACGACGGTCCCGAGCTCGACCTCGAAGTTGCGCAGCACCGTTCCGGTGTAGGCCTCGGCCACGAACAGGACGAGCAGCCAGACGACGCGCTTGCGGACGAGCAGCGGCACGTTGGAGAGTCGGTAGGGAACGTTCAGCGGCTGCGACCCACCCAGCCGCTCGATGTCCTCCGTCGCCTCAGCTTCCAGGACGTCAGCAACGTCGTCCTCGGTGATGATGCCGAGGAGGTGGTCATCGTCATCCACGACCGGGATGGCGAGCAGGTTCCGGTCGGTGAGCAGCCGCGCGGCGACCTCCTGGTCGGCGCCGGCGCGGACGCGGACGGTGGTCGGGGCCATCAGCTCGACCACCGGGGTATCGGCCCGGCTCAGGAGGAGTCGGTAGAGCGACAGCACCCCGAGCAGGCGTCGCTGGTCGTCGACCACGTAGACGTAGTTCACCGTCTCGGCCTCGTCGACCAGGTTTCGGATGGCGGCGATCGCCTCCGCCGCCGACGCGTCGCGGGTTACCGCCACGAAGGCGGGGGTCATGATCCCGCCCGCGCTGTCGGGCGGATAGACCGACAGCTCCCGGATCTCGGCCGCCTCCTCCGGTCGCATCCTGACCAGGATCTCGTTCGCGTCGCGCGGCGGCAGCTGCTCGACGACGTCCGCGGCGTCGTCGGGATCCATCTCCTCGAGGAGCGTCGCCGCTTCCGGTGCTGAGAGCGTGCGCAGGATGCGCGCCGCCTCCGACGGGGGAAGCTCCTCGAGCAGGGCGGGGATCTCCTCGTCGGGCAGCCACTGGAGCAGCACCGCCACCTCGTTCGGCTCGAGCTGGGGCACGAGATCGGCCCACTCGGCCGGCCCGATCCGCTCTGCCAGGCCGGCGACGCCCTCGCGCTCTCGCTCGCGGATCAGCGCTTGAACCTCTGCGAGCAGCTCACTCGTCTGGGACGAGGTCATGGGACCACCTCGCGTTCTTCGCGTCCGGTTCTCTGACGCGCGCGGGTGGTCGGTCGGGGCCTAGGCGGTCACCCTCCGCCCCGCCAGCCACGGGCCCGCGCGTCGACTATCGGAGCCTGCGTCCACGTCGGGTCGCGTCGCCTCGGTGCGGGTTTCATCGGCGCGTGACGGCCACCTGGCCGTCGGGCCGCGGTGATTCTAGACCGATGCGCCCGCCGGCGGAACCCTCGGAGCATCCTTCGCGCTGGTCGTCTGCGCCCGGGCACGCGCCCGGTGCGCCGCCACCTTCGCCTGGTTGCCGCAGGTCCGCATGTCGCACCAGCGGCGTCGCCCGGTGGGGGAGCGGTCGATGAACACGTAGCGGCAGCCTCCGTTGGCGCAGATCCGGAGGCGGTCCGGTGCGTCTTCGGCCAGAAAGTGGGCGAACGAGCTGGCGATCGTCGCTCGCGCCTGGTCGAGCCGGTCGCCCACCTGGGCCACCTCGTACCTCGTCCCGCCCGGCTGCTGGCGCAGCTGGTGGTAATGCAGGCCGTGACGCAGGACGTGGTTGAGGTCCGTCACTCGCTCCGGATCCGGCTCGCCCTGCTCCGCCAGGTCGTGCGAGATCGCCTGCAGCAGGTCGCGAAGGTGCCGGAAGCGCTCCAGCCGCCGCTCGGCCTCGTCGCGGTCGCGGCGGAGACGCGAAGCCTCGGCGGCGCGGGCCCTGCCGCTGATCAAGCCGCGCTCGCGCAGCCAGTCGAGCAGCGCGTCGATGTCGGGGAGCTTCTCGTCGGGCTCCCCGCGCGAGTATTCGAGCGTGTTCGCGAACGCGACGAAGAGGGCCTCCTCCTGGTCAGGCTCGGCGATCGTCTCGTGTCTGATAGCCATGGTGTAACCATTATAAGCGCCTTGACAAGTTACAGGCTATCGGGTACAGTTCAGCAGTAACCGGTACTAATGACATCACTAGTTACGCACAAGAACAAGCGAGGCAAGCAAGGTGTTGGAACTGGTGCTCGTGGGGGTCGTGATCGCAGTCTTCGAGCTGGCGGCGATTCGCTGGGGCGCCGACAGCCGACACCGATCAGGAGGCAAGCAATGAACAGCGGAGCAGGCTATCTCGGGCTGCTGGCAGCGCTGCGACAGGAGGAGCTGCTGGAGGAGGCCAGGCGCCGCCGGCGTTCGACCGACGTGATCCGTCGGCGGCGCGGGCAGACGCTGGCCAGCCGCATCGGCCGCATCCTTCGTCCGATGCGCTAGGCGCAGCCTCCGTCCTGACGACAGGCCCGGACCCCCGATGGGGACCGGGCCTTTTCCATGCCCAGCGCGCCCCTAGAATGCGTGGAATGCCTCGACCCCGCGCCGCGTCGCGTTCGGAAGACGCGCTTGTCACCAACGCCGAGCTGGCGCGCGTCTTCCGCGAGATCGGCGACATGCTCGAGATCCTGGGGGAGGTGGTCTACAAGGCAGTCGCCTATCGCCGCGTGGCTGATGTCGTCGAGCGCTATCCCGAGGACGTCGCCTCCCTGTACCGTCGCGGGGAGCCGCCCAAGATCGGTGGCGCGGGACCGGCCCTCTCTGCGAAGCTGGCCGAGCTGGCGGAGACCGGCGAGCTTGCCTACCACCAGAAGATGCGGGCACAGGTACCTGACGGGCTGCTCGACATGCTTCGCGTGCCGGGGGTCGGCCCGCGAACCGTGAAGCTCCTCCACGAAGAGCTCGGGATCGACTCCGTCGACGCCCTGCGCGCCGCGGCGGCCGACGGCCAGCTGCGGGGTCTCAAGGGCCTCTCGGAACGGACCGAGGAGAACATCCTGGCCGGCATCAGCCGCCTGGACCGCACCGACGGCAGGCTGCTGCTGCACGAGGCCGACGCCCTGGTGGCCGGGCTGCTCGCCCGCCTTCGCGACGTCCGCGGCGTCGTCCGACTGGAGCCGGCCGGCTCGCTCCGCCGCCGCCGCGCCACGATCGGCGACCTCGACCTGCTGGCCGCCACCGACGAGCCGGCGGCCCTCATCGCCGCGCTCGATGGGCTGCCCGAGGTCGAACGCATCCTGTCGGCCGGCACGGACAAGTCCAGCATCGTGCTGAGCAGCGGTCCGCAGGTCGACCTGATGGTCTGTCCGCCCGCCGCGTGGGGCACCCATCTCGTTCACTTCACGGGCAACAAGGACCACAACGTCACGCTGCGCGGCATGGCGCTCGATCGCGGCCTGTCGCTCTCCGAGAAGGGCTTCAAGGTGGTGGAGACCGGCGAGCTCCTGCTCGACGCCACCGAGGAGGCCGTCTTCGAGCGCCTTGGGCTGCCCTGGATCCCTCCCGAGATGCGAGAGCACACCGGTGAGATCAAGGCGGCCCTGGCCGGGAAGCTGCCCGAGCTCGTCACGCTTGAGCAGGTGCGCGGCGACACGCACGTGCATTCGGACTGGACCGATGGAGTCGACACGATCGAGACCATGGCGCGCGCCGCACGGGCGCTGGGCCGCGAATGGATCGTGCTCACAGATCACTCTCCCTCGCTCGGGATCACGCGGGGCCTCGTCCCGCAGCGGGTGGAGGAGCAGCGTGCCGAGCTGGCGCACCTGAACGCCGAGCTCGCGCCATTCCGGATCCTGCACGGCACCGAGATGGAGATCCGGGCCGACGGGACGCTCGACTATCCCGACGAGCTGCTCGCCCGCTTCGACCTCGTGGTGGCCTCGGTGCACACGGCACGGGGCCAGTCCAGCGATCAGCTCACGCGCCGCACCCTGGCCGCGATCGAGAACCCCCACGTCGACGCGATCGCCCACCCGACCGGGCGCATCGTGAATCGTCGAGACCCGATGGCCCTCGACTGGCCACCGATCTTCGCTGCCGCCGCGCGCACGGGGACCATGCTCGAGATCAACGGCAGCCCTCGCCTCGACCTGGACGATGCGCTCGCGGCGGCGGCCGGTCGCGCCGGCGTGCGCTTGACGGTGGCCAGCGACGCACACCGCACCGAGGAGCTGGACCAGGTCGCGTACGCGGTCTCGATGGCGCGTCGCGCGTGGCTGACGGCGGACCAGGTGGCCGGGACGCGCGACGCGAACGGGCTGTTGGAGCTCTTGCAGTGATCGCCCGCCTCCTGCGGGGCCCCGCGGCCGGTCGAGCCCTCAGCCGTCTCGAACACCCAGAGGCCATCGCCCTGGCCGTCTTCCTGGCGGTCGTTGCCGCCTTTGGCTGGTTGGCGTCGCCCTTCTGGCTGGCGGTTGCGATCGGCGTCCAGCTGGCGGTCGGCGGCCTTGGCGCGGTCTGGCTCATCGGTCCAATGCAACCGGGACTCGGCTTCGCGCGCTACGCAACATTCGCCTCCGCGGCAGTGGCGCTGACGCTCTTCGGCCGATTGCTCATGCCCAACGCCGGGCTCCTCTTGGCGCCGGTTGCGGCGCTCCTGCTCTGGGCGGTCCTGCGCATCGAGCTCGAGGTGAATCGGACCCGGGAGAGCAGCGTGGTGCTCGACCTGGCGCTGGTCGCGATCGTCTTTGCCACGACCGCCGGCATCGGTGGGATCGTGCCCCGCGACGCGTGGCCGCCGGGCCTCATCCTCGTCCTGCTGGCGGCCGCCATCCCTGCCATGCGAGCGGCCGAGGCGCGCGGGCGCAGCGGCGTGGAGGCTGTCGGCCAGGCCGCCCTGCACCTGGTCGCGATCGGTCAGGTGGGAACCGCGCTCGCATTGCTGCGACTGCCAGGGGTCGTTGGGGCGGCGATCCTGGCGCTCGCCTTCCACGCGTGGAGCGGCGCGGCTGAGGCGCTGGACGGCGGAGCCTCTGCCCGTTCCGTGCTGATCGAGTTCGGCGCGCTGGCGGTGCTGGGCGTGGTGGTGGCGCTCCTGCTGCACGGCAGCTGACCCGTCGGACCCGGCTCGCGTTGACACCCCTGACGGGCGGTGCTACAAAAGGCGCCCTCGCGCGGTGGGCACCGCGGAGCTCCTTCAGACCCTTCCATCCGCCCTCGGCGGGGAGACGCAGCGCAAGCATGACGCTCGGCGATACCGACCTCACCATCCGCCAGCGGCGCCAGCTGGCGGAAACGGCCATTGCGCAGGCGACCCACGGCGAGTGGGACGCCGCGGTCGAGACCAACCAGCAGCTGCTGGAGCTTGGGCCCGATACGGACGCCTACAACCGGCTCGGCAAGGCCCTGGCCGAGCTCGGACGGCACGCCGAGGCGCTCGAGGCCTACGAGCACGCCCTCGGCCGCGACGCCACCAACCGCATCGCCGAGCGTAACGTGGCGCGCCTGCGCGTCCTCGTCGGAGGCGAGGCCTCCGCCCCGGACAACGGCAAGGCGGAGAAGGCCTCGGCCGCTGACTTCATCGAGGAGATGGGCAAGACCGGCCACGCTCGGCTGATCAACCTCGCCGCCGCCCTGCAGCTGGCGCCGCTCACCCCTGGCGATGCCGTGGAGCTGGCCCTCGACGGCGAGCTGCTGGTGGCGCGGGTAGGGGAGGCGGAGGTCGGCCAGGTGGAGCCGCGGGTCGGCGCCAGGCTGGCCAAGCTGATGAAGGGCGGCAACCGCTACGAGGCGGCCATCACGGTCCTTGATCGCGAGGAGGTCCGGATCATCATCCGCGAGGTCTTCGCGCACCCGGACAACTTCGGCAAGGTCTCCTTCCCGGGCAGCGCGACCGCGCGCTCGGGTGACGTGCGGCCGTACATGAAGGGCACTCCGCTCCGCTACGATGACGAGGAGGAGAGCGAGGAGCTCGAGGAGGAGCCGGAGGAGGTCGAGGAGCTCGACACCAGCCTGCCGGAGTTCTCTGCCGAGCCCGAGCTCGAAGAGGAGCTGCTCGAAGAGCCGTAGGAGGCCCCATTGGGCGAGGCCGATCGGAGACGACTCGATCACGTCGTCCTCCCCCGCCGCCTCCCCGGGCTGGCGCTGCTGGAGCGCTACTTCCCTTCACCCGCCGACAACCTGCTGGATGCTGAGCTCAGCGCGTTCGCGCGCGCCGGCGACACGGTGCTCGACCCGTGGGCAGGCACGGGCTGGACGGCGCGGCGCGCGATCGCCCAGGGGATGCGAGCGGTGGCCGCCGACCCCTCTCCGTTCGCGCAGCTGGCGGCGCAGGCCTTCCTGCTGGCCCCGGAACCGGCCGCCATCGACGCCGCCTTCAGCCAGCTCAGTGCATCGCGACGCGTCGATGTGCCACTGCACCAGCACCTCGAGGAGCTGTACGCGACCCGCTGTGCGGCGTGCCACCGACCGGTGGTCGGCGACCAGTACATCTGGCCGCGGGACGCCGATGCGCCGGGCCGCAAGGTGTACCACTGCGCCTCCTGCGACGAGTCGGTTGGCGGACCGGAGGAGCGGGTGGCGGCGGTGGAGGACGCCGATCTGGCAAAGCTCGGCATCGAGCGGCCCGCCAGCCAGGTGGCGGAGCCGCCCAGCGGTGGCGACGTTGCCGACGTGGAGGACGACCTGCCGCCGGCGCCGGTCGGCCTGATCGGCGAGCTCGATCCGAGCGCCGAGCCGGAAGAGCCGCTGGGGGAGGGTGGGGAGCCTCCGCCACCGCCGCTGGTGCCGGCCGATCCTCCGACCGGTTCGGGACCCGAGGGTCCGCGCTGGACGAGCACGGTGCGTCCCGAGCCGGCTTCACCCCAGGCCGCGACCGACGTGCGGCGGGGGCTGCACTACCAGCAGCTGCGGGACCGCTTCCCCGTGCTCGACGGCCGGAGCGACCTGGTCGAGGAGCTGCTCGATCTCTACACCCCGCGAAACCTGTACGCGCTGCAGACCATCGCCAACAAGATCGACGCCGAGTTCCGTGATCCGGCGCTGGCCGCCGTCTTCCGGCTGGCGCTGGCGGCCTGCCTGTTGCCGGCGAGCCGCCTGAACGGCTACCCCGGCCGCGTCGCGTCGTTGCGGATCAGCGGTGGGCACGTCCGCCAGCCCGCCTCGCGCTACCAGCGAGAGGCGAACGTGTGGCGGCTCTTCGAGGCCGCGGTCCGGGACGTGCGCACCGCCGTCGCGGCCCTGGGACGCGACCGTCGCCCGGCCCGCTTCGCGGCCGATCTCGAGGAGCTTGGCGGCGTCGGTGCGGCCAACGTCCTGTGGATCCGCTGCCGCCCGGCCGTGGTGGGCCAGTACCTGCCGGCCGACGGCATTGACCTGGTGCTCGGCTCGGTGACCGATGCGGCGAGCGTCGACGAGCTGAGCTTCGAGTACCTGGCGACGGCCTGGATGATCGGTCGCGAGGCGGCTGAGACGCTTCGTCTCGAGCCGTTGTTCGGATCCGGCCCCGCGCGCAACGACGCGACCGAGGCGACCGCGCTGCGGCACGCCGTGGTCTCGGCCGCGGGCGCGCTCAAGCCCGACGGCTGGTTCATCGTGCTGCTCGATGGCGACGACCCCGACCGCCTGCTGGCGGTCGGCCTGGCCGGCGCCGCGGCCGGACTCGAGCTGATCGACGTGATCCACCGCGAGTCGCGGCGGACGGGGGACGGCGCGATGCTCCACTTCCGCAAGCCCTCGGCCGAGGATCGACTGCGAGACGTGGTGCAGCCGCGCCCACTGCGCCTCGGGGCCGAGGCTGGACATCTCACCTATCCGGAGCTGGCCCAGGCGATCGAGAATGCGGCGGTGGGCCTGCTGCGGAAGCGCGGCGAGCCGGCCGGCCTGAGTCGCATCGCGGCCGCGGTGCTGCTCGAGCTCGAGCGCGCGGGCCTGCTGCGCCGGGTGGCGCAGGGTCGGGCCGGGGAGGCGGATACGGGGTCCGATGAAGGAACCGATGAGCGACTGGAGCGCGGTGGCCCGGCCCTGGTGGCCAAGCTGCTGCGCGAAGAGCTGTGGCGCGACGACCATCGGTCCCTGGTCATGCTCGGCGAGGGCGACCGACCGGTCTGGTGGCTGCGAGACCCCGAGATCGCCGAGTCTCCGCTCGCCGACCGGGTGGAGTGGAGCACCTTCTCGATCCTGTCGACCGCCGGCCGGCTCGACGAAGAAGGCTTTCTGGAGCGCATCTACGCCCTCTTCCCGGGCCTCGAGGCCCCCGACGAGGAGCTGGTGCGCGCCTGCCTGGCCGCCTACGCGGCGGTCGGCGAGAAGGGCCAGCTGCGGACGGAGGACGAGCTGTCGCGTCGGCTGGAGGACCACGCGCGGATCCTGGCCCTGCTGATCGACTACGCCCATCGGTTGGGCCTGCGAGCCTGGGTCAGTCGCCGTGAGCAGGATCGCACCTATGCCGGCTCATCCCTTGGGGAGCGGCTGCATGACGACGAGCGACGCACCTACCTGCCACTCATCATTCGGGCGCCGACGGAGGCGCTCGGCGCGGTCGACGCTATCTGGTACCGACGCGGGCGCCTCGCATTCCTGTTCGAGGTCGAGTGGACCGCCATGCTCGGCGAGGCGATCCTGCGCCGCGGGCGAGAGATCCCGCCGACCGAGCAGCAGGCGCGCTTCGTGGTGCTGCCCGGCGAGCGCGCCGACCTGGTCCGGCTCAAGCTGGAGCGATCCCCCTGGCTGCGTGCCGAGGTCGAGCGCCAGAACTGGCATTTCCTGAAGTGGCAGCACCTCGAGACGCTGGTAGGGCGCGAGGGAGCGAGCCTCGATCACCTCGAGCCGGTGCTCGGCCTGGACCCGCTGATCGAGCGCGGCGGCCAGCAGCTGACCATGTTCGGGGAATAGCGCGCGCCCCACCGAGCGAGCGCCTGCTTTCTGGGCGAGCGAGCCATTGATCGTACCTTGACCCAAAGGGTATGCTCAGTCGGGAGTGCCGTGGTTCCCCCCTGCGGCACTCCCTACGCCGTTTTGTCCCTAGCGGCCTGCCGGCGGGAGCCCTTTGCGACGCGTGGCGGGGCGTCCCAGCGTGCGTCGCACCACCGCCATCACCTCGTCCACGTAGGGCTTGCCCTGTCCCGTCTCGACGGCATGCGCCAGGCAGCCCGAGATGTGGTCCTCCAGCAGGAGCAGGGCGACCTGCTCGGCCGCCGCGGTCAGCGCCTCCACCTGCTGCAGGACGTCGAGGCAGTACGCCTCCTCGCTGACCAGGCGCTGGAGGCCGCGGGCCTGGCCCTCGATCCGGCGCAGCCGGTTCAGCAGCTCGTGCTGATCCTTCGTGTAGGAGTGCCGGAAGTGAGCGGCTGCGGCCTCGCTGGTCATACTGCCGGGCAGTATGCGGATCGGCCGCTTCGACGGTCAAGGCGGCCCGCACGGGATGGATGGCCGAATCCGGCTACGATGCTTGCCGCATGACCGATCTGGAACGCGACGAGCTGATCGATCCGCTCGAGCGCGCGCTGGTGATCTTCAGCCATCCCGACGATGCCGAGTTCGGGGCGGCACCCACCATCGCCGCTCTGACGGCGGCTGGCGCGCGCGTCGACTACGTGGTGACGACCGACGGCGGCAAGGGGACCGAGGATCCGTCGATGACGCCCGAGCGCCTGGCCGCGACGCGCGTCGCCGAGCAGCGGGCCGCCGCGGACGTTCTCGGCGTGCGCGAGATCGTGCATCTCGGCTACCCGGACGGCTACCTGCAGCCCAGCCTCGAGCTGCGGCGCGACCTGGTGCGCCAGATCCGGCGCTTCCGTCCCGACCTGGTGATCGCCCAGAACCCGCAGCGCCGCACGGACGGGAATCCCTTCATCGCTCACCCCGACCACCTGGCCACGGGTGAGGCGACGCTGGCCGCGATCTACCCCGCCGCCCGCGATCGGCTGAACTTCCCCGAGCTGCTGGACGAGGGGCTGGAGCCCTGGAAGGTGGCGCAGGTGCTGGTCAGCGGGGTCGAGCGCACCAACCTGTGGGTCGACATCACCTCGACCTACGAGACGGGGCTGGCGGCGCTGCGCTGCCACGTCAGCCAGGTCTCGGACTGGGCGGCTGTCGAGGAGCGGATGGCGGAGCGCGCCCGGGCCGCCGGCGCGGAGGTCGGCCTGCCGATGGCGCAGGCCTTTCTCTCGATCCTGATGACCTGATGCGCGGCTACTGGGGCGGCGGCGAGGGTCCCGACCTGACCGCGCGCCCGGGCAGCGGGCCACGCACCTTCCGCCGGATCGTCGGCTTCTTCCGCCCGTACCGCGGCCGCCTCTGGGTGATCTCGGCGCTGATCGTGCTGACGGTCAGCATCGGGGTCGTCAACCCGATCCTGCTCAAGCTGGTCATCGACAACCTGCTCGGCCCGAAGGACCTGGGGCTTCTCTACCTGCAGTGCGGCCTGATGATCGTGCTGCCGATCATCTCCAGCCTCATCGGCGTCTGGCAATCGTTCCTCTCCAACGTGGTCGGCCAGCGGGTGATGGACGACCTGCGGCTGGCGCTCTACAGCCACCTGCAGTGGATGCCGCTGCGCTTCTTCACCGAGACGCGCACCGGCGAGATCCAGAGCCGCATCAGCAATGACGTCGGTGGGGTGCAGTCGGTGGTGACCGATACCGCCGCCTCCCTGCTCTCCAACTTCGCGACGGTGGCGACCACGGTCATCGCCATGACGGTGCTCGACTGGCGGCTGACGATCCTGTCGCTCGGGATGCTGCCGGTCTTCGCCTACATCACCTACCGGGTCGGCAAGGTGCGGCGCGAGGTGAGCGGCATGACCCAGCGCTCGATGGCCGAGATCAGCGCCATCACCAACGAATCGCTGTCGGTCTCCGGCGTGCTGCTCAGCAAGACGTTCGGGCAGCAGCGCGCCAGCATCGAGCGCTTCCGGCGCGAGTCGCGACGCCTGGGCGACCTCCAGATCCGGCAGCAGATGATCGGGCGCTGGTTCTTCGCGCTGATCGGCACCTTCTTCAGCATCGCGCCGGCCTTCGTCTACCTGCTTGCCGGCTCGCTGATCATCGGCGAGGACCGGAACGTGTCGGTCGGCACCATCGTCGCGTTCACGACCCTCCAGAGCCGGCTCTTCTTCCCGCTCGGGCAGCTCCTCAACGTGCAGGTCGAGATCCAGGGCGCGCTGGCCCTCTTCGACCGCATCTTCGAGTACCTGGAGATGGAGCACGAGATCACCGATGCGCCGGACGCGGAGAGCCTGGACCCGGTCGCCATGCGCGGCGAGGTGCGGTTCGAGAACGTCTCGTTTCACTACCCGCGGTCGGCCGCCCAGCTCGCGGCGCAGGCCGAGGCTGAGCTGGCCGAGGCGACCGGCCGCGCCGTCCACATCCCGACCGAGCCGTTCGGCCTGACCGATATCAGCTTCGACGCGAAGCCCGGGCAGCTGGTCGCACTGGTCGGACCATCGGGCTCGGGCAAGACGACCACCACCTACCTGATCCCGCGGCTGTACGACGTCAACGCCGGCGCGGTGCAGATCGACGGGGTCGACGTCCGGCACATCCGGCTGGAGTCGCTCGGCCAGGCGATCGGGGTGGTCACCCAGGAGACCTATCTGTTCCATGCCTCGATCCTGGAGAACCTGCGCTACGCCAGGCCCGATGCGACCATGGACGAGATCGAGACGGCGGCCCGGGCGGCGGCGATCCACGAGCGCGTGATGGAGCTGCCGGACCAGTACGACACGGTCGTCGGCGAGCGCGGCTACAAGCTGTCGGGCGGTGAGAAGCAGCGAGTGGCGATCGCGCGCGTCCTGCTCAAGGACCCGCGCGTCCTGATCCTGGACGAGGCCACCTCGGCCCTCGACACCGTCAGCGAGCGGCTCATCCAGGCCGCCCTCAACCGCCTGATGGAGGGGCGCACCACCATCGCCATCGCCCATCGGCTGTCGACCATCCTGCGCGCCGACCAGATCCTGGTCATCGATCGGGGCCGCATCGTGGAGCGCGGCAGCCACGACGAGCTGCTTCGCCACGAGGGCCTCTACGCGCGCCTCTACGCCGAGCAGTTCGCCTCCGAGGCGGAGCTCCGGCCATGAGCGCCGAGGGCGGCTGCGCGTGCTGTGACCAGGCCGCCTACGCCGAGGCCGCCGACTGGCCGTCGGACGTGTCACCGGTCCTCTACGAGCGCCTGGGACGGCTCGGCTTCGCGGGCCGCTCGGTCCTGGAGATCGGTTGTGGATACGGCCGGCTGCTGATCGGCGCGCTGGTTGCGGGCGCGCGTCTCGGAACCGGCGTCGAGCTTGATCCGGAGGCCCTGGACGAGGCGCGCGAGCGCGCCGAGGAGGCCGGCGTGGCCGCACGCAGCACCTTCCTGCCTGGGGATGGGGCCGAGCTCGCGCTCGCGGCGCATGACATCGTGGTGCTCGACCGGGTGATCTGCTGCTACGCGGACGGCGACCGGCTGCTCGACCGATCGGCGGCGCTTGCCGGCCGGGTGTACGCCATGACCGTCCCAGAGTCGCGGGGTCTGCGGGGTGCGTGGAATCGGATCATCTACACCTTCGGAGGGCTGCTGGACTACGTGCGCGGCGAGGAGCGCGTCTACCTCCACGACGTGCGGCGGTTGGAGCGGCAGCTCATCACGGCCGGCTTCGCCCTCGACCACGCCGAGCGGATCGGCAAGTGGCACCTCGGCATCTACCTCCGGGCGTCGAGATGACCGCCCCCGCGCCGCACACGAACCGGCTCGCGCGTGAGACGAGCCCGTACCTGCTGCAGCACGCCCATAACCCGGTCGACTGGTACCCATGGGGTCCGGAGGCGCTGGACCGGGCGCGCGTCGAGGACAAACCGATCTTCCTGTCGATCGGCTACTCCGCGTGCCACTGGTGCCACGTCATGGAGCGCGAGTCGTTCGAGGACGAATCGCTGGCGGAGCTGCTGAACCGCGACTTCGTGTCGATCAAGGTCGATCGCGAGGAACGGCCCGATTTGGACGACGTGTACATGGCCGCCGTCCAGGCCATGACCGGCGGGGGCGGTTGGCCGATGAGCGTCTTCCTGACCCCCGACCTCGAGCCGTTCTTCGGCGGAACGTATTTCCCGCCGGAGGACCGCCACGGGATGCCGGGCTTTCCGCGCGTCCTGGCCGCGATCGCCGACGCCTACAGGAACCGGCGGGACGAGGTCCGGGCCCAGGGGCGTGAGCTGGCGTCGCACATCCGACAGCAGCTGGACGTGTCACCGGGCCAGTCCGATCCCGAGCGAGGTCAGCTGGACGCCGCGGTCGGCAGGCTGGCGCGCGCCTTCGACTCCGAGCACGGCGGTTTCGGTGGCGCCCCCAAGTTCCCCGCGCCCATGACGCTGGAGTTCCTGCTCCGCGCCTGGCGCCGCAGCGGCGATGCAGCCACGCTCGGCATGGTGACCGATACGCTCGACCGAATGGCAGAGGGCGGCATCTACGACCAGATCGGCGGAGGCTTCGCGCGCTACAGCACCGACGCGCGGTGGCTGGTGCCGCACTTCGAGAAGATGCTCTACGACAACGCCCTGCTGGCGCATTGCTACCTGGAGGCCTACCGAGCCACGGGCACGGACCGATACGCCCGCGTCGCGCGCGAGACGCTCGACTTCATGCTGCGCGAGCTGCGCGGCACGGATGGCGGTTTCGCCTCGGCGCTCGATGCGGACAGCGAGGGTGAAGAGGGGCGCTTCTACACCTGGGATCACGGCGAGTTCATGACGGTCCTCCGAGAAGCCGGCCTGGATGATGACGCGGCCCGCTTACTGGCCGATTACTGGGGCATTACTCCCGAGGGCAATTGGGAGGGCCGCAACGTCCTGCACGTCGGCCGCCGTCCGGCGCCCGAGCACGAGCTCCTCGATCTCCTCGAGCGGGGACGGGCCGCCCTGCTGGCCGCGCGCGAGCGCCGTCCCCGGCCCGGAGCGGATGAGAAGCGGCTGGCCGCCTGGAACGGCCTGGCGCTGCGGGCACTCGGCGTGGCCTCACTCGTCCTTGGCGACGTGCGCTACACCGAGGCGGCGGATCGGCTTGCCGCCTTCCTTGACGCTCACCTGGTGCGGGATGGCGACCGCCTGTGGCGAACGGCGCGTGATGGTGCCGCGCACACGCCCGGCTTCGCCGAGGACTACGCCAACGTCGCCGACGGCATGCTCGCCGCCTACGCCGCGCTCGGGGCGCCCGATCACCTGGAGCTGGCCGCCGCCCTGATGCAGCGCGCCATTGCCGACTTCTGGGATGAGAGCAGCGGCACCCTCTTCGACACCGGCCCCGAGCACGATCAAACGGTGGCGCGGCCACGCTCGCTGATCGACAGCGCGGTCCCGTCGGCGAACGCGGTCGCGGCCGACGTGCTGCTGCGCCTGGCCATGCTCCTTGGGGAGCCCGACCACGATCGGCGGGCGCGGAGCATCCTGCGGGCGGTGGCGCCGGCGCTCGAGCGGCAGCCGACCGCATTCGGGCGGATGCTGGCTGCCGCCGACCGGGCATTGGGCGAGCCGCTCGACGCGGTGGTCGCAGGCGAGCCTGGCGATGAGCGCGCGCTGGTGCTGCGGCAGGCGGTGGCGCGCCCGTACGCGCCTGACCTGGTGATCGCCCCGCTCGTCCCCGGTTCCCGCCTGGAAGTGCTCCCGCTCTTCGCCGGCAAGACGACGCGCGACGGGGTGGCGGTCGCGTACGTCTGTCGCGGCTACGCGTGCGACGAGCCGACGAGCGACCCCGATCGCGCGGCAGCCCAGGTGGCTGGCCTCGTCGCGAGGCCCTAGCCGCTCAGGAAGCTGAGCCGGAGGCGGCTCAGTCCGATTCGATCTCGATCCCGGAGGCAAAGAAGAATCCGTCACCCAGACAGTCAGGCCGCGGGGGCCTCGCCCACCGCCACAGGCCGATCTCCGACGGCGAGATCTCCTCGATTCCGCCACCAATGGTGACCCGGTCTCCGATCCTGGCCCCGACTTGGCGGACCCTGATTGTGCCGCTCCACGGATCCCATGTGGTGAATTCCACTGGCCAGCCGACACCGTAGGTCTCGCCCGTGTCACTCTCGATGAAGAGGCAATCCTCGTGGCTCGTCAACACACCGGGAACAATTCCCATTTCCACGAATTGGGGCCGATACAGGGCAACATGGACCGACGCCCATGGGGCGGGCGCCGGCGAGGGCTCAGCTTGGCATGCACCAAGCGCGAGGCTAGCCACCGCGACCGCGGCTAGCGTCCTCCGCACCCTCGGGCCTTCGTCTAGGGGGGCGTGAGGAGTAACCGTGTGTTGACTCCATCCCAGTTCAGTGCCCCGACGGACATAAAGACCATGCTGCCACAGTCGTCTGGATTGCTGCCTAGCTGTGAGCTCTTAGCGGTCCCCCATGCCGTATTGCCCTGGAAGAACGGCCCTCCGCTGTCTCCAAACCAGCACTTAAGGCCTGGATCATCCCAAATCAAGACCCAGACGTCGTCACACGGGCCGTTGCAGCCCATGCCCGGGTCGAAATGAATGTCGTCGACAACCCCGCAGCTGAGGCCACTCCCTCTCCCGAAGTGGCAGACGGTGCCGCCGACCATTTCCAGGCGCGGCTTCGTGCTTGTGATTTCGCGCAGGTATAGGCCATCCCAGACTCTGTTGTATTCGTAATGGAAGGACTCCGCGTACCAAGCAAAATCCTGATTGGCATCATCGCGCTTGCCGCGTTGTGACATTGGGTAGCTGGTCGCCGCATCCTGGTAGTACGTCGCGACGCTGCCGTTGTTGCCTGCGCAGTGACCGGCCGTCATGACACCTGTCTCTCCGGAGATGGCGTCCCTGACGCTGAATCCAGTCGTACAACCTTCGACAGCATCGATGTTCTTGCCACCATAGGTGTGGACATTCTGAAACGGAGGCGAGAGCTGAGATGCAACTGGCACACCGGCCAGGCGGGAGAGCGCCTCGAGTTCTGCGGTCGCGATGGGATCCGGTCCCAAGAGCATGACCGAGCCAGTCCGCACGTCGACGAAGAGCCCCATACGGGGGTGATCTCGATGGATAGTGGGCGTGATCCGATGTTGCCCTGCCCGCAGCTCGGTGTAGGTGTGAGGGGCTCCATATTCGATATGAACCGGCGCGGCGAGCCCAGCCAAGGCTTGCGTTGCCTGCTCGAGCCCCGCCTCGCTTCCGGTAAATCGGACGAAGACGGCCAGCTCTGGGTCGTGCTCAACCCAGCCGCCCGCGAAGCGGCCGGGGGCGGCTATCTCTGCGGCCTGGACTGCGCTCGCTAAACTCGGAACGACATCAAATCGACGCAGTGCTTCATCGACCGTGATCCCGCGTCCCTCGGCGTAGGCGGCCGCATCGCGGCGTCGCGCCTCCTCCGCGCTTGCGACCCCGATATCCTCGCCGACCTCCGTCTCCGCGGCGGTAGGAGCCACCCATATGACGACAAGTCCAGCCAACAGGACTAGCAAAACTCGGACTGTCCGGGGAATCATCGCTCCCTCCACGCTACCCGCCCGCCCTCGGCCGACGGCCTTAGTTCAGCGTGCGCTGGTGGGTGCAGCCTGTCTAACAGATCTATCCACAACTATTTGTTACTAGCATTTGACTTCTCCACACCGCCAGTTTCCCTATGCGTCCCACTGAGCCATGTTCGCTGGTGGCGCCTTGAGGCGCTCCCGCTCTTCGCCGGCAAGACCACGCGCGACGGTGTGGCGGTGGCGTACGTCTGTCGCGGCTACGCGTGCGACGAGCCGACGAGCGACCCCGATCGCGCGGCCACCCAGGTGGCTGGCCTCGTCGCGAGGCCCTAGCCGCTCAGGAAGCTGAGCCGCACCCGGCGGCTGGCGTTGTCCCGGTTGGGATCGACCAGCCCGATCGATTGCCAGGTCCCGAGCGCCAGCCGCCCGGCCTCGACCGGGACGCTGAGCGACGGGGAGACGAGCAGCGGGAGCAGGTGATCGGCCCCGTGCCCGGGCGAGCCGTGGCGATGGCGCCATCGGTCGTCCCGCGGCAGCAGCGCATCCAGGGCGGTGAGCAGGTCCTGATCCGATCCGGCTCCCAGCTCCATGACCACGACGCCGGCGGTGGCATGCGGCACGAAGACGTTCAGCAGGCCATCGCGGTCGCCGGCCGCCTCCGCCACAAAGGCCGCACAGGCATCGGTCAGGTCGAAGACACCGCGCCGGGAGTCGGTGCGCACCTGGATCTCGCGCGAATCCACGCCGGCAGGGTACCAGCGTCCCATGGCACGGCTGTGGTCAGGACCCCTATCATCCGCCGATGCACCGGCGGTCCCGAGCGTCTCTCACGGCTGCGCTGCTGTTCGGCGTCCTGCTCAGCGCCTGCGGCAGCGCCGCGCCGAGCGCCACGCCCACCCTGCAGCCGAGCCCCAGCCCCACGCCCACGCCGACGCCCACCCCGCGGCCGACACCCAGCCCCACGCCAAGCCCGGTCCCGACTCCGACCCCCATCCCGCTCGATCAGTCCCTCCTGGTTCGGCGTGTCACCGTCATGGTGCTCGGCACCGATGCCAACGACATCCGGCGCGCAATCCGCGGCTTCGTCGAGAACACGGACGCCATCCTCGTCGTCAGCATCGATCCGCGGCACCAACAGATCACGATGCTCTCCCTGCCGCGCGACGCGGTCGACGTGCCGATGGCCGACGGGCGAACCTGGGCGGCCAAGATAAATTCCCTGCGAGGAGCGCTCGGCTACGAGGCGCTCGAGGGAGCGCTCGAGACCCTGTACGGCATCCCGATCGACTACTACGTCGAGATCGACATGGCCGACTTCGGCCGCCTCGTGAACGCCGTCGGCGGGGTGGATGTCGTGAACCCCTACGGGCTCTACGATCCGGCCATCGGGCTCAACCTGCCGGCCGGTCCGGCGCACCTCAACGGCAATGGCGCCGCCCGCTACGTGCGGACCCGGGTGGACTTGGACTACTCACGCGCCAGACGCCAGCAGGAGGTCTTCTTGGCGCTGGTCGAGAAGTTCGTGGATCCCGCCTTTGACGTGGATCCCCTGGACTTCCTGGCCGGGCTGAGGTCAGTCCGGACGGACATACCGCTCGACAAGGTACCCACCTTCATGGAGCTCGCCCGCCGCGCCCGGGATGCCACGGTCGTCGGCCAGGTGATGGGCCCGCCGCGCTTCGTTCGGTTCGAGGGGTACTCGGGCGCGCGCGGTTGGATCATGATCCCGAACATCCCCGAGATCCGCGCCTTCGCTCAAAGCACAATGGGCGACTGACCGAGTCACCAGCGCCACTTGACAATAGTTACCCGGCGGTGAAACTATTCCGCCCGTGACGATGACAGATGTCTCCCAGCTCTTCGCCGCGCTGTCCGACCAGACCCGTCAGCAGGTCGTCCAGATCTTGAGCAGTGGCCCGCGACGTGCCGGCGAGCTCGCGTCGGCATCGGGGACCTCGGCGCCGACCATGAGCCGTCACCTGCGCGTGCTGCTCCAGGCGGGGATCGTCGCCGACGAGCGCCCACCCGAGGACGCCCGAACCCGTGTGTTTCGGCTCCGACCGGAGTCGATCGGGGCAGTCCAGACCTGGCTCGACCAGCTCCAGGCGCACGGTGACGAGCAGCTCGCATCCTTCAAGCGGCACGTCGAAGGGCGGGGTGAGACATGAGCAAGGACCGATCCCGGTCGTCGGAGCTGGAGGTCGTGGTAGACCCTCTGACGGCGTTCACGGCGTTCACCGAGGAGCTCGACCTGTGGTGGGTGCGCGGGCCGATCAACAGCTATGGCGCCGGGAAGCTGGTGGCGATGCGCTGCGAGCCGGGCGTCGGCGGCCGCCTCCTGGAGGTCTACGACCGCGACAGCGGTGAGGGCCTGGAGCTGGCGCGGGTCACGGTCTGGGAGCCGGGTGAGCACCTGGCGTGGCAGAGCTCGCTCGACGACGTGCGCATCGACGTCCGATTCGAGCCCAGCCAGAACGGGACGCTCGTCCGGCTCGAGGCGACGATCGCCGAGGGCGGCTCGGACATGGGCGGCACCGCCTGGATCGGCGTCACCCCCCGCTGGTTCGGGTCGTGGGTCGCCAAGCGCGCCACGGCTCCCAGGGAGCTCCATGACCTCGCGCGATTCGCGCTCACGCTGCACTACGCCCGACCCGCCGCCGCGGCCCGTTGGCTGGCCGCCGCATTCGGTTTCGAAGCCCCGAACGGCCTGCCCGACGGGGAAGACCCGTTGCCCGAGGACGACTACGGCCACCCCTGGATCGAGTTCCACGTCGGCAACTGCTCGCTGATGATCGACAAGCTGGATGGGCCTCCGGTGGACCACGCGCAGGTCACCCACGTGCCGTGGGTGTTCGTCGACGACCTGGAGGCCCACCTCGACCGCGCCACGGCGAACGGAGCCACGATCGTGCAGAGGATCACGACCTCCGGGTTCAGCTCGTACGTGGCCCGGGACCTCGAAGGCCGGCGCTGGAGGTTCGCGGCGGCCCGGCCGACCCAGCCCCGGTAAGGCTCGGCCGAGGCGTCAGCCGCCGGCGTACGAGTGTTCGCCCACGAACACCAGCCCCGCGCCGAGGTAGGTGAACAGCACCGCCGCAAAGCCCAGGATCAGCAGCCAGGGGGCGAGCCCGCCCCAGCGGTCGCGTCGCCCGGCGACGTGCAGGTAGCCGGCGTACACCAGCCACGTGGCCGCCGCCGCCAGCTCCTTCGGGTCGTTGCTCCAGTAGGAGCGCCAGGCAAGGTTGGCCCAGACCGCCCCGAGCACGATGGCGGCGGTCAGCACCGGGAAGCCAAGCAGCACGGCCCGATACGCCGCCGTCCGCGAGACGGCGGCGGAAGGGAGCGACGCGAGCCTCCCTCCCGCTCGCAGCTGCGCCAGCTCGGCGATCGCTGCGGCAAAGGCCACGGCGCCGACCGCGTAGGCGAGCATCGCGGTCCCGACGTGGACCGTCAGTAGCAGCGGCGCCTGGAGCGCGGGGACCAGGGGGCGCACCTCGTCGGGCTGAGCGAGAGCCAGCCACAGGAGCCCCGCGCCCACGAGCGCCACCCCCGGCGCCAGCGAGCGGATCGCGAGCCGGCGCTCCAGCCCGGCATACACCACGATGACCCCGAAGGCGAACGCGATTGCGGTCTCGTGGAGGTTCGACCACGGGGCTCGCCCGGCGACCACGCCGCGCAGGGTGAGTGAAGCCAGCAGGAAGGCTCCAGCCAGCAGGACGGCGCCAAACGCCACGGCAGAAGCGCCGGCTCGGCCGGCAAGGCCTCCAACGACGGCGATCAGCGCGGCGCCCAGCAGGGCGATCAGCGCTGCGACGAGCAGGGCCGTGGCGATGGTCATGTGTCGTGGCGTCCGTCCAGCAGGGACCCGTGCGGCCGGTTGGTCAGGCGGGCTTTTCCTCGGCGGCGACGGCCATGGTGGCTCGCGTGCCGCAGCGGTAGCAGGACTCATCCGCAGCCCGAATGGTTGCGCCGCAGTTGGCGCAGCTCAGCGCCAGGTCCGCCTCGTCCTGGGTGCAGAAGCGAGCGCCGGGTGGGTATTGGAGCCCGTCGACCGGACAGTAGGGCACGCCGCGCGGCGCCTCGATCGCGCCGTCCGGAGCGCGTGGCAAGCGCAGCACGGGCTGGACCGCAGACTCCGCGTCGATGGTGACCTGCGAGACCCGCAGGTAGCCGATAACTAGCCAGGCCACGTACAGGGCCGCCAGCCCGAGCAAGAGGTACGGTACGGCGCCCGCGGCGACCTCGGCGCTGTCGTCGGCGACCCACTCGATGAAGCTGACGATGGCGTCCCACATGGGCGGCGATTCTAGCATCCGGCCCCGGTGCCGCCCGCCCGTCGTGCTGCGCTACACTCCGCCAAATCGCACCGCGCACGAGGACCATGCCCCGGCCACGGCTCGACCCTCGCACGCCGCTCACCGAGCTCCACGTGCACCTCGGGGCGGCGGTCACACCGGCCATCATGTGGGGGATCGCCCACGCCCAGGGGATCCGCCTGCCGACCAAGGACTACTGGGCCTTCCGGGACCTGATCACCGCCGGGCGTCGCCGCCGGTCATTTGACGCGTACCTCGCCCTCTTCCACTGGACCGAGCTGATCCAGTCCAGCCCGACCGCTGTCGAGCGCAGCGTGTACGAGGTCATCGGCGGCGCCTACCGCAAGAACAACATCACCCGGCTCGAGCTGCGATTCAACCCGATGAAGCGCAACCGCGGGGGCGAGCAGGACCTCGACCACATCATCGCGGCGGCGGTGCGAGGCATGGATCGCGCGGTGCTCGAATACCCGCAGGTCCGCGCGGGCCTCATCTTCTGCCTGGATCGCGGCTTCAGCTACGAGCTCAACGAGATCATCGCCGCCAAGGCGATCGCCTGGCGCGACCGCGGCGTGGTGGCGATCGACATCGCCGGGCCGGTCGAGCCGGCGTTTCGCTTCGCCGACTACCGCGACCTGTCCGCCCAGGTACGGCGCGCGGGGCTGGGCGTCACGGTCCACGCCGGCGAGACCGGCGGTCCTGAGGAGGTGCGTGAGGCGGTCGAGGCACTCGAGCCGGAGCGCATCGGTCATGGCATCAGTAGCACCCGTGACCCAAGGGTGATGGGCATGCTGCGCGAGCGGGGGATCGTGCTGGAGGTCTGCCCCTCGTCCAACCTGAACACGCGCGTGGTCCGCAACGTCGCCGAGCTGCGGACGATCATCCGCGCCCTCGTCGACAACGAGGTGCGCTTTGCCCTCTCGACCGACGGACCGGAGATGCTGCGCTCGTACCTGCGTGACGAGATCGCCGTCCTGCTGCGTCACGAGATCCTCTCCTTCGACGAGGTGCAGCGCGCGATCGAGACGGCCCGGGAGGCCAGCTTCCTGCGCCTGGCCCCTGTTCCCGGGCGGTCGAACGATGCCCGCGACGGCGCCACCAACGGCCACGCGGCGATTGCCCTCGAGGTCGAGGTCTAGGCTGATAGACTGCCGGCCGTGTCCTCGATCTGGCGTCCGATTCGAGAGCGGAATCCCGCCCGGAGCCTGATGGTCGTCGTCGCCCACCCGGGCGACGAGGCGTTCGGCTTCGG
This sequence comes from Candidatus Limnocylindria bacterium, assembly GCA_036397815.1. Classification (GTDB taxonomy): domain Bacteria; phylum Chloroflexota; class Limnocylindria; order QHBO01; family QHBO01; genus DASQFY01. The sequence goes on along the minus strand of DASWIE010000062.1, from coordinate 64,058 downwards.
CGGCGCCATCGCGCAGGCCGCGGCCACGGGAGCGTATGTGGTGGTGGTATGCGCCACCCGCGGGCGCTTCGACCCGCGTCTGCAGGAGAAGCCCCCGGCACCGGGTGGACGCAACCGCGCGATTCACGAGAAGCCGGTCGTTTGGCGCAACCTTGACACCGTCCGCGAGGACGAGCTGCGCCGCTCGGTGGCGTTGCTTGGCGTGCGGGTGCTGCGCGTCCTCGACTACGCCGAGGAGCTCCTCGCCGACGTGGACTTCGATCACCTCGTCGAGCGGATCGTGGAGCCGATTCGCATGCATCGACCAGAGGTGATCCTCGGCTTCGGTCCCGAAGGCGTGACCGGCGATACCGACCACGTCGTCATCGGTCGCGCGACGGAGGCTGCCTTTGGCATGGCCGGCGAGCCGCTCGCCTTCGAGGACGACATCGAGGAGGACCAGGTCGCCTGGCGCGCCGCCAAGCTCTACCAGCTCGTGGTCCCGGCATCGCAGCTGGAGATGCTCGGCAGCCGCGTGCCGGAAGCGTACGGATCTCCCGACGGCAGTGAGACCGTGACCCTCGAGCTGGGTGATCTCGCTCAGCTGAAGCTGGCCGCCATCAGTCGACACGTCACCCAGACCGGGTCGGCCGGCCCCTTCCACGACTGGAGGCCTGAGGTGCGCGACGGATTCCTGGCAAGCGAGTATTACCGGCTGGTTCGATCCAACCTGGCGGTGGCTGCCGGTGCGGTCGCGCCGGCGAGGGAATCGTCGCTCTGGGACGGCCTGCCATAGACCGATGTCGCGGTCGAGGCGCCCAGCACGGTGAGTGCTGCAATCGAACGCGATTTGGCAGAGCCGTGTCATGGCAGTACCCAGCGTGCCTACGCGAGCACGGAATCGGGTCGTACCGTGCCCTTGCAGCACCGGGTGTGCTGAGCGCCGAGTTCCGCTGACCCGGATGCAACAAAGGTAGTGGTTGTGGGCTGGCAGCTCTGCTAGGCTGAGGTCGCCCGCCCATCGGTCCTTCGCACGAGGTAGCCCGGTACCCAGATGCCAGAACGTCTGACCGACGAGAACATCATGGCCGCCCTCGGCCAGGTCAAGGACCCGGAGATCGGGCGTGACCTGGTCAGCCTGGGGATGGTCAAGGCGATCGAGATCACGGGCAGCACCGTCGACCTGACGGTGGAGCTCACAACGCCGGCGTGCCCGCTCAAGGCGAAGATCGAGTCGGACATCGTCGACGGTCTCGAGGCGCTGGGCGCAACTGCCGTCCGGGTGGATTGGGCGAGCAACGTGAAGCGATCGTTCGGCGGGCCAGCGGCGGACCTGATCCCCGGCGTTCGGAACACGATCGCGGTGGCCTCCGGCAAGGGCGGCGTGGGCAAGACCACGATCGCGGTCAACCTGGCCGTCAGCCTGGCGCGCGATGGCGCCAGCGTGGGCCTGCTTGACGCGGACATCACCGGCCCCAACGTGCCGCTGATGATGGGCACCGGCGGCTCGCACGTGACCGGAACGGGCGGTCGCGTCAACCCGGTGGTCAGCCACGGCGTGAAGATGATGAGCATCCAGTACTTCCTCACCGGTGACGCGCCGGTGATCTGGCGTGGGCCGCTCATCCATTCTGCGATCCAGCAGTTCCTGCGTGACGTGGAGTGGGGCGAGCTGGACTACCTGGTCATCGACCTGCCACCGGGTACCGGCGACGCGGCGCTCTCGATCAGCCAGCTGATCCCGCTCTCGGGTGCGGTGGTGGTCACCACCCCGCAGGAGGTCAGCCTGCTCGACGCTCGCAAGGCGATCGCCATGTTCACCAAGGTGAACGTGCGGACGCTGGGGGTGGTCGAGAACATGAGCGGCTTCATCTGCCCGGACTGCGGCAGCGAGCACGATATCTTCGGCTCCGGCGGCGGGGCGACCATCGCACGCGAGCTGGGCCTGGAGGTCCTTGGGCGCATCCCGATCGAGCCGGGGGTGCGCAGCGGCGGCGACGCCGGCGTTCCGATCACCTCGCCCCAGCACCCCGGCGGCGAGAGCTCGGCGGCCGCTGCCGCATTGCGTGAGGTTTCGCGCGTGGTTGCCGGCCGATTGAGCGTGCTGGCCGCCCCGTTCGCCGCTGCCACGGCCAGCTGAGCCCCTCCGAACGTACTGCCGGCGGGTGATGCCCGCCACTTGCACGCCCATCTAGAATCCGCGCCATGCGGATCGCGCTCATCGCAGACCTTCACGCCAACCTGCCCGCGCTCCGAGCGGTGCTCGACGATGCCGCGACGATCGGCTGCGACGCGATCTGGTGCGCCGGGGACGTGGTCGGGCGCGGACCACATCCCAACGAGGTGGTCGAGGAGCTGCGCGCGGCGGGCATCCCGACCGTGCAGGGCAACTGGGATGAGGCGGTCGGCATGGGTCGAGAGGTGACCGGCAGCATCTGGGCCTCTCCCGACGGCGAGCAGGAGGGCTATGCCTCGCTGCTGTGGACCGCCTCGCAGCTGACGGAGGAGAACCTCGGCTGGCTGCGACAGCTGCCCACCACGCTGCGCTTCGAGGTGGAGGGCCGCACCGCGCTCCTCTTCCACGGGACCCCGCTCAAGCAGAACGAATACCTGTGGGCCGACCGCCCGTCGCGCTACTTCTCGCGCATCGCCAGCGACGAGGGCGATGACCTGTTCTGCTTCGGGCATACCCACGAGTCGTTCCACCGCCTGCTGGGCCCGGCGCACTTCGTCGGCGCGGGCTCGGTCGGCTGCGGGACGGAGGCCGACTCGCGGGCGCGGTTCGCGGTCATCTACGTGGCCGGATCGGACATCGTGGTCGGCTTCCGCAGCGTGGACTACGACCATGCCGGCGTGATCCGCGACCTCTCCATTGCCGGCCTCTCGCTGGATCCCCTGCGCGTCCCGCCGGTCCCGCATCCGCAGGTCGACCTGGGGGTCGAGCCTCTGGTCGCCGCCAGCGAGGGTGGCGTCGCCTGAGGGTCGCTAAGGGTCGCCAAGGATCGGCCCGCCTCAGGCCGCCTTCGACTCCCGCTCGTAAGGCCGGCCGACCGCCGCGGGCGCCAGGCTCCGTCCGACCACGCCAGCCAGCACGATGATGGTGATCAGGTAGGGGAGCGCACCGTAGAACTGGAGCGGGACGGCGGTGAGCCATTCACCCAGCTGCCCCTCCGGCGGCGCGAATCGAATCGAGCGCTCGAGCCCGATCGAGGCGGTGAACAGGAGCGCGGCCCCGAAGGCCCCGACAGGCGTCCATCGGCCAAAGATCAGCGCCGCCAGCGCGATGAACCCGCGTCCGGCGGTCATCTCTCCCTGGAACGCGCTCCCAAACTCGATGGTCAGGTACGCGCCTGCCAGTCCGGCGAAGACCCCGCCCCCGATCACGTTGCGGTACCGCAGCCGGATGACGTCGATCCCGACCGTCTCGGCCGCCTTGGGATGCTCACCCACGGCGCGCGTGCGCAACCCCCAGCGTGACCGGAAGAGGAGCACCTGGAGGACGATCACGCTGATCAGCATGGTGAGGCCGATCGGTCCCACCCCGATCAGCGAGTCCAGCAGAAAGCCGAGCACCGGGACGTCTTCGAGCACGCCCGGTAGCTGCAGCGGCTGGAACTGACCCGCAGACGGCGGGGATTGCTTGCTGATCAGCAGGTTCAGGTAGCCGGTGATGCCGACCGCGAAGATGTTGATGATCGTGCCACTGATGATCTGGTCGGCCCTGACGGTGATCGACAGCCAGGCGTGGACGGCCGAGACCGCCATGGCGGCCAGGATCGCCGTCGTCAGCCCGATGACCAGCGGCAGCGTGATGCCAAGAACGCCGATGCCGACGTTTGGGACCACCTGCGCCGCGAGCGAGGCGCTCCACCACGCGACGAAGGCGGCGGTCAGCATCATCCCCTCGATGCCGATGTTCACGACGCCGGAGCGCTCGTTCATGAAGCCGCACATCGCGCCCAGCGCGATCGGCGTGGCGGCGGCGGCGATGGTCGGCGCCACCACCGGCAGCGCCGCGATCACGTAGACCACGAACTGGATGAGCACGCCGATGACGGGGATGTCGAAGATCGCGTCCACGTCGTGCCCTACAGGCTCGTCTGCTCGCCGTAGGAGCGGCTGACCGTCTCGAGCTCTGCTTCCACCCCCGTGCCCGGGGCGCGAATCCGCAGCACCCTGCGCACGATGAGCTCGGCCGCCAGGAAGAAGAGGATCACCGCCTGGAGGACGCTGACCATCTGGACCGGAATGCCGGCCTGTACCTGCATCAGCCCGGCGCCCGCCTGCATGCCCCCGAAGAGAAGTCCGGCGAACAGGATGCCGACGGGATGGGCGCGGCCGAGCAGCGCCACCGCGATGGCGTCGAAGCCGACGGTGGTGCCGTATGACGCCGGCATGTAGCCCACCTCGCCCAGGATCTCGCCGGCGCCGGCCGTGCCGGCCAGCAGTCCACAGACCGACATCGCCAGGACCGTGATCCACTTGGGCTGCATGCCGCCGTAGCGTGCGGCGTCGGGGTTCGCGCCGACGGTGCGGATCTCGAAGCCGATGGTGCTGCGGTACAGGAGCCACCATGCGGCGGGCACCGCCACAGCGGCCAAGAGCAGGCCCAGGTGCCCGTCGCGTCCGATCAGGATCGGGAGCTCGCCGGCAACGATGTTATCGGTCCGCGCAAAGGTAACCTCGGCGCCGCGCAGCGGGCCGGAGATGACGTAGGACACGATCTGGATGGCGACGAAGTTGAGCATGATGGTCGTCACCACCTCGTGCGCGCCGGTGAACGCCTTCAGGAAGCCGGGCACGAAGCCCCATGCCAGACCGCCGGCCATGCCGGCCAGCAGCGACAGGGGAATGGCGACGGCGGGCGACGCGCCGTTCAGCGCGATCGCGACTATCGTGGCCGACAGCGCCCCGATCAGGAACTGCCCCTGGGCGCCGATGTTGAAGAGGCCTGCCTTGAAGCCGATGCCGACCGCCAGCCCGGCAAGGACGAGCGGGGTGGCGTTGACCAGGGTGCTGACCAGCGCATTACCCGAGCCGAAGGCACCGACCGCCAGGGCCTGATAGGCGGTGAGGGGAAGCGTCAGGTCGAATCCCCCCACCAGGGGGCTCGACAGGATCATGATCACGGCTCCGACGACGAGCGCGAGCCCGATCGCCACCGCCGGTAGCACGGCCACAGATCGGACGCGTTCCAGCGCGGCCCTCACGCCGACTCCTCGATGGTCTGGGGCTGGGTTCCGCCACCCCGCCCGCCGGTCGCCATCAGGAGCCCCACCGCCTCACGATCCACGCTCCGCCCGTCGAGCACCGCCACCATTCGCCCGCGGAACATGACCCCGATGCGGTCCGAGAGCTCCAGCACCTCGTCGAGCTCCGCCGAGACGAGCAGGATCGCCACGCCGGAGTCGCGGCGCGCGATGGCCTGGCGGTGGATGAACTCGATGCTGCCGACGTCGAGCCCGCGCGTCGGCTGGTCCAAGACGAGCAGCTTGAGCGTTCCCTCGAACTCGCGAGCGACCACCACCTTCTGCTGATTGCCGCCGGACAGCGTCCCCGCCGTGACCGTCGTCGACGGCGTCCGCACGTCGTACTTCTCCACCGCCTCCTCGGCGTTGGCCTCGATGGCCTCATCGTTGCGCTGCAGGCCGTTCGCGAAGGGCGTGTGGTAGTAGTCGTTCAGCACCAGGTTGTCGGTCAGCGGGAAGGTGAGGACCAGCCCGAACCGGTGGCGATCGCCGGGGACGAAGGCGAGTCCCTGCTGATGCAGGTGGCGCGGCGAGGCGCCGGTGACGTTCCGTCCGTCGAGGGTGACGTGTCCACCGGCCGCGTGCCGCAGGCCGACGATCGCTTCGACCAGCTCGTCCTGGCCGTTGCCGGCCACCCCGGCGATCCCGAAGATCTCGCCGGCGCGCACCTCGAACGAGACGTCGTGCACGACCTCGTGGCCGCGGTCGTCCCGCGCCTTCAGGTCCTCGACGACGAGCGTGGGTTCGCCGGGATGGCTCTCGCCGCGATCGACGGTGAGCTGCACGTTGCGCCCCACCATCAGCTCGGCGAGGTCGTCCTCGTTGGTCTCGGCCGGGATCCGGCTGCCCACGACTTTCCCCCGCCGGATGACCGTGATCCGGTCGGCGACCTCGAGCACCTCGTACAGCTTGTGGCTGATGAAGATGATGGCGTAGCCCTCGGCGCGCAGCGCGCGCAGCACGCCGAAGATCTCCCTCGTCTCCTGCGGGGTGAGGACGGCGGTTGGCTCATCCAGGACCAGCACGCGCGCGTTGCGATAGAGGGCCTTCAGGATCTCGACTCGCTGTTGCCAGCCCACGGAGAGGGAGCCGACCGGCTTATCGGGGTCGATCTCCCAGCCGAAGCGCTCGCCGAGCTCGCGGATGCGCCGATGTGAGCCGGCCCGGTCCAGGAAGACACGCCCCGCCATCGGCTCCTCGCCCAGCAGGATGTTCTCGGCGACCGACAGGACCGGGACCAGCATGAAGTGCTGGTGCACCATGCTGATGCCCTGGTCGATGGCATCGTGCGGGCCGCTGATGGTGACCGGCTTGCCGTCGAGCAGGATCTCGCCGGCGTCCGGGACCGCGAGCCCGTACAGGATGTTCATCAGCGTGCTCTTGCCGGCACCGTTCTCGCCCAGCAGGGCATGGATCTCACCCTGGCGAACGTCGAGATCGATGCCGTCGTTGGCGAGCACGCCCGGATAGCGCTTGGTGATGCCGCGCATTTCGAGCACGGGCGGTCGCTCCCCGGCGGGTCGCGTTGTGCGCTCGAGCGTCACATCAGCCACTTGTCGTCAACTTCTCAAGGTAGTGAGCGGACCGGCCCGCCGGACCGGTCCGCTCAGCGTCCTTTCTGCCGATGGCGTGGGGAGCCGGCTCAGGTGCCAGTGTCCTCCGCGCCGGCGTAGCACAGGTTCGACGGCTGGCACGGATCCAGGTCGCCGGCGGCCATCGCGTCGAAGGCTTCGGTGGCCGCGGTCTTGGCGTCAGTCGGGACGACGCTGTCGAACTGGTAATACGGGGCCAGCCCGATGCCGTCGTTGTCGGCACCGTAGAACACGTTGCTGCTCCGCGGCTCACCGCCTCCGAAGGCGATGATCGCGTCGGAGACGGCCTTGGTCAGCTTCTTCTCGGCGCTGGTGACGATGCACTCGGCCTGGGCGTGCGTCGACTGCCACTGGTCCACGTCGACGCCAATGCCGTAGATGCCGGCCGCTTCGACCGACTCCAGGATGCCGTTCCCCGTCTTGCCGGCCACCTGGAAGAGGACGTCGACGTCGCCGTTCTGCGACAGGAACTGGTCGGCGAACTGCTTGCCGGTGGTCGGGTCGTTGAAGGCGACCGCCAGGTCGTTGGAGATGTACTTCAGGTGAACCGTCGCGTCCGCCTTGACGCTGTGCACCCCGTTCTCGAAGCCGCGCATGTAGTTGACGACCGGCGGGATCGTGCCCGACCCGCCGATGGCCGCCACCTCATTGCTGGCGGTGATGCTGCCGGCGACGATGCCGGCCAGGTAGCCGGCCTGCGCCTCGTTGAAGATCAGGCTCTCGTAGTTGTCGAGTACCTCTTCCTGCGTCTGGAACTGGTCGACACCGACGAAGTGGATGTCCGGGTTATCCGTCGCGGCGGCGAGGGTCGCAGCGCCAATCGCGAAGCCGACCGTCACGATGACGTCGTAGTTCTGGTCGACGAAGGTCTGGATGTTCGCCTCGTAGTCGGCCGACGCGGTGGTCACGATGGCCTCGGGAGCCGGCGCACCGATGGCGGTCGCGCCCTGCTGGGCGCCGAGCCAGCTGTACTCGTTGAAGTTCTTGTCGTCGAGGGTACCGACGTCGGTGACCACCCCGATCAGGGCGTCGCTCGTCCCGCTTGCCTCGGGCGGGCTCGGCTGGACCCCCGTGAGGTCGCCGATCTCTCGGCAGAGGCCCTTCCCCACGCTGATCGTGCCGGCTCCGCAGGCTGCCAGGACGAGCGTCAACGACATCAAGGTCGCGACACCAACATACCGTCGCTGCATCCGCAATGGACTCTCCTTACACCCCGTGAGGGGCCTCCTCCGATGCCCGAGCGTGAGCACGCGTCGGGAGCGACCGCCACAGGGCGTGGATCGGCCGAATCCGCCGCATCATACTGCCTCGTCAATCCGCGGCTCAAGATGATCTGCACGCCGGTTTGGCGAACGTCATGCGGTCCGCGGCGACCTATCATCGGGCCCGATGCAGTCCGCTCCGCGTCCGCGACCGCGCCTGGTGATCCTCGACCTCGACGGCGTGGTCTACCGCGGCTCGCAGGCTGTGCCTGGCGCCGTGGGACTGGTTGTTGCGTTGCGGGCGGCGGGTGTGGCGGTGCGGTTCGCCACCAACAACTCGATGGCCACGCGCGCGGCCTACGCCGAGCGCCTGGCGAGCCACGGGATCGTGGCCTCGGCCGACGAGATCGTAACGTCGACCTCGGCCACCATCGAGCACCTGCGCGAGCACATGCCCGCTGTCTCGAGCGTCGTGACGCTGGGCGCTCCCGGCATGCTCGATGAGCTGCGCGCCGCCGGCTTTCGAGCGGTGTCGGCGGCAGAGGCCGCGCCACCGGAATGGGACGGCGAAGCCCTCCCCCAGCCGTATGACGCGGTGGTGGTCGGCCTCGACCCGTCGTTCGACTACCGTCGGCTCGGTGTCGCCGCCGCGGCGATCCGGGCGGGCGCGCGGTTCGTCGCCACCAACGCCGACCTCCTCTTTCCCACGCCGCACGGCTTCATGCCCGGCGCCGGCACGATCGTGGCCGCCGTGCAGGCCGCCTCGGGCGTGGAGCCGCTGGTGATCGGAAAGCCACAGCCCGGCATGTTCCAGGCGATCCTGACCATGGGCGGGGTGGGTCCGGCCGAGGCGCTGGTCATCGGCGACAACCCGGATGCCGACATCCCGGCCGCGCGCCGCGCCGGGATCCCGAGCGTGCTGGTCCTGACCGGGGTGGCCGACGCGGCGCTCGCCGACGGGCTGGAAGGCGATCGCCGGCCCGATTGGATCGCGGCCGATCCGGCGGCCGTGCTCGACCTGCTCGACCTGAGGGTCAGCTGATGGTGCTCGCCCAGGCCCCCCACGCGGATTCCGCCTCGGCCGCCATGCCGCGCAGTCGAGCCTGCGGCCCGAAGCCTCGGCGAAAGCCATTGACCGCGATGGCGGCCAGCTCCACCGGAGAGAGGGCGAGCGCGGTGGCCGCGCGCGCCATCTCATCGGTCAGGGTCGTGTCGGAAACGGTGCGGTCATCGGTCGAGATGGTCACGCTGACGCCTGCCCGGTACAGGGTGGCCAGCGGGTGGGCGGCGAGCGAGGGCACGATTCCGGCCTGGACGTTGCTCGTCGGGCAGAGGTCGAGGGTCACGTCGCGCTCGCGGACGAGGGCCATCACGTCCGGGTCCTCGGCGGTCGTCACGCCATGCGCGATCCGCCGCACCCCCAGCGCCAGGGCCTCGCGAATGCGCTCGGGCCCCGGCACCTCGCCGGCGTGGGCGGTGAGCGAGAGTCCACCCTCCTCGGCGGCGCGGAACGCCGCCGCGTGGGGGGGAGCCGGGTACGTGGCCTCTGGTCCCGCAAGGTCGAAGCCGACCACCGGCATGCCGAAATCCGCGGCGGCGCGGGCCAGGGCCACGTTCGCCCCCGGCGGATGGGAGCGCATGGCGGTCACGATCAGCACGACCATCGGCGCCTCGGCGCCCAGGGCGGCGATCCCGTCCTCCACGCCGCCGGCCACCGCTTCGATCACGGCCGGCACCGAGAGTCCTCGGTCGAGATGCAGCCGCGGCGCCCATCGGATCTCGCCGTACCGCACTCCGTCCGCGGCGAGACTCTCGACCAGCTCGCGCGCCGCGCGCCGCAGCGCCTCCGGCGTCTGGAGCAGCGCGATCGGGAGGTCGAAGTAGGTGAGCAGCTCCGCCTGGTCGCGGCATCGTGGCGGCGCCACCAGCCGGCTGCGCACCTCATCGGCTGAGAGCTGGATCCCGGCGCCGGCCGCCAGCTCCAACGCGGTGTCCGGTCGGAGCGCGCCATCGAGATGCTGGTGGAGCTCCGCCTTGGGCAGCGGCCGCAGAATGGCCGGATCGAAGGCTGCCGCATGCATTTCCGCATGATAGGTGCCCGTTGGTGGGCGAAACGAAGGCCCGCGCGTGGGGCGCTGAGTGGGGCGCTCGCCGTCGTCCTGGTGGGTGGCGGGCTGGCCGCCCGGCCGGCCGCCGCTGCGAGCGCGGATCCGCCAAGGGAGGCGGCGCGACAGGCCTGGCTGGTGGCGACCGCCGGTGCGGCGGACGCGACACTGGACCGGCTCCAGGGCGAGCTCGAGGCAGCGATCGACGCCGCGCGGCGCGGCGCCGCCCTGATCGTCAGCGGCGACGAGCGGCCCGCACCCGCGCTGATCGAGGCTGCTGCGATCCTCGAGGCCTCGCGCGACGAGGTGGCCGAGGCCGTGCTGGCCGCGAACCGGCTGCGCGGCACGCTGGCCTGCGCTCGACCGGGTGCGCCTCCGCTCGCGCGCGACGGTGCCGTCCCGGACCAGGTGGTGAGCATCGCCGTACAGCTGCGTGCCACAGCCGCCGAGGCGGAGCCGTTCGTGGAGCGGCGTTGGGCGGCAGATGCCACGCTAACGGCGCTCTCTGACGCGTTGGACGCTCTGGACGGGGACGACCCGGAGGCCGCGCTGGCTGCCCTGGACGACGCGGACGCCGCCCTGGAGCAGGTCGCCGCCTGGGATGAGCCGCCGCCCTCGCTCGGCTACTGGCTCGAGACGACCGGTGAGCTGCTGAGCGCTGCCCGCGCGATCGCCGAGGCCACCCTTGCCGAAGATCCTCCGGCCGCGGCCGCCGCGGCTGAAGCATATCGTGCCGCCGCGGCCAAGGCCCTCGACGCCGATAGGTCACTGGCGTTGGCGATCGCCGAGGCGGGCTCGGCGCTCGCAGTTGTTCCGCTGCGGCGACTGGCCAGCGCCGTCGCCGAGCTGGCCGTCCTGCGCGCCGACGTCGCCACCGTGGTCGGCCAGCAGTAGGGCGGCGGCATCGGTCTATACTCGCTTGACCGATGGCCGCCTCTGGCGCCATCGGTTTGCGTGACGTTTGCATCACCAAATACGCTGAGGTGACCCGCGTGCGCTTTCGCGCTGAGACGACCGATCCGGCCGCCATTGAGGCCGATGTGCTGGCGGTTCCGATCTACAAGGAGGACGCGGAGATCGACGGCGACCTGGCGGCGCTGGACGCGGCCACCGGGGGCATGATCAGCCAGGCGATCGAGTGGGGCGAGTTCAACATCGTCGAGCACCACACCGCGCTGATCGACGCGGGATCGATCGCGGCCGACAAGATCCTGCTCGTCAACGGCGTGCGGCGAGGTCGCGGAGCGTGGCGCGCGCGCCGCATCGGCTCGACCACCACGCGCCGGCTCCAGGGCCGTGGCGTCGAGCGCCTGGCGCTCTGGCTGCGCGACGGGGAAGACGAGGATGGATTCGCCGCTGCGGCAATTGGGGCGTTGCAGGGCACCTACCGCCCCTACGCCCATTACGGCCGCGTCCGCGACACGGAGGCGATGCTGCGCTCCGTGGGCGAGGTCGTGCTCATCGGCGCAGGCGCGCCTGGCCAGGCAGCCATTGACCGGGCGGCGATCATCGCGGAGGGGGTCGAGTTCGGGCGAACCCTGGCCAACCGCGCGTCGAACGACCTCTATCCGGAGAAGATGGCCGAAGTCGCTCGTGAGCTGGCCGGCGACGGCTGCACGGTCGAGGTCCTGGGCGTCGACGAGATGCGGGCGCTCGGCATGGGCGCCCTGTTGGGCGTGGGACAGGGAGCGGCCCACGAGCCGCGCCTGATCGCCGTGAAGCTGCCAGGCTGGGAGAAGGCCTCGGCCGAGCGGCGGCTGGCGATCGTGGGCAAGGGAGTCTGCTTCGACTCCGGCGGCATCAGCATCAAGCCGGCCGACAAGATGGAGGAGATGAAGCACGACAAGTCTGGCGCCGCGGCAGTGATCGCCGCCGCCCGCACCGTTGCCAGGCTCGCGCCGGAGACTCCCCTCATGGCGGTGGCGCCGATGGTGGAGAACATGCCGGGCGGCAACGCCCAGCGACCAGGCGACGTGGTGCGAGCCATGAACGGCAAGACGATCGAGGTGATCAACACCGACGCCGAAGGTCGCCTGATCCTGGCCGATGCGCTGCACTGGGCGGAGACCCAGGGCGCGACGCACCTCGTTGACGTGGCAACCCTGACCGGCGCCGCATCCGTCGCCTTCGGCGAGCTGATCAGCGCCTACTTCGCCAGGCCCCGGCCGTGGGGCGCCGAGGTCGCTGCGGCCGCCGAGGCCACCGGCGAGTGGTTCTGGGAGATGCCGCTCGCCACCGAGTACCGGGCTCAGTACGACTCCGCGCACGCCGACATCATCAACTCCGGCACGCGCGATGGCTCGTTGATCAAGAGCGCCGTGTTCCTGGCCGACTTCGTCACGGTGCCGTGGGTCCACATCGACATCGCCGGCAGCGCGATGCTTTCTACCGACAAGGCGGTGAATCCCAAGGGGGCGCTCGGCACCGCCGTTTCGACTCTCGTTCGCCTGGCCCTTGACTACGGGGCGGGCGCCTAGGCCACCGCAGCAGGCGGCTAGGATGCGGCGATGACCGGCACCTCCATCGCCGTCGGCGCCGCGTTCGCCCTGCTGGGCGTCGCGGCCGAGCGTCTGGCCGCGGTCTGGCCGCCTGACGAGGCGTCGCGCCGCCGGCCGGGTATCCGCACGATCGTGTTCGCCGCCCTGGCCGGCGCGGCAGGGTGGGGGATCGCCGCGCGGTCGACGCTGCCGTGGTGGGCAACGGCCGCCCACCTGGCCATCCTGGCAGTTCTGGTCCTGCTGACCGCCACGGACGTGGAGCAGCGACGGCTGCCACACCTCTTGCTCGACCCGCTGATCGTGGCATGCGTCGTGTTCGTGCCGTTCAATCCGACGGTCCCGCCACTCGAGGCGATCATCGGCTGCGCCGCCGCGCTCATCTTCCTGGGCGTGCTCGGCCTGGTGATCCGGGACGGCGTCGCGCTGGGCGACCTCTACCTGGTCGGCGCACTGGGGCTGCTGCTCGGCTGGCAGGGCGTCTTCGTCGCGGTCTTCATCGGGGGCCTGCTGGCGTCGGTCGCCAGCCTTGGCCTGCTCGTGCGGCGCCGCGTGGACATGAAAAGCTACATCCCCTTCGGCCCCTTCCTCGTGGCGGGAGCGGTCATCACGCTGCTCCGCGACGACCGCCTGCTGGGTCCCGCCGCGACGGTTGCGGGACGCTTGCTGGCCCTTGCCGGGGTCCTGCCGCCGAAGGACTGATGGGGGGTGGCCGGGGGCTCGACAGGTCGAGTATCCTTGCCGCCGTGCCCCGTGCTCGGGGCTCGTCGATGGTTGCTGCGCTATCTGCCCCGCGCGCGGGTCGCCGCCGACACGCTCAAGCCCCTCAGCTCGTGTGAGTCCTGGAGTCAATGTCGATCGTTCGCCGTCGCGCCGTTCCCCTCGCCCTGGTCCTGCTCATGGCTCTCGCCGCGCTGGCGACCGCCGGGGTTGGGCAGCCCGTCCGCGCCGACGACCCGAGCGTCAACGATGCGATCGTGGCGCAGCAGCGGATGGAGGCCGAGCTCGCGCGACAGCGCGCCCAGCTGGCCGGCCTGCGCCGCCAGCAGGCCGAGCTGACCGCCAGCCTGGCCACGCTGGTGACCGATCTCGACCGCGTCGGCATCGAGCTGGAGGCGGCCCAACGCCAGCTCGAGCTCGTCACCACCGCGCTCGAGAAGTCCCGCGCCGACCTGGTGCGCTATCGGATCCAGATCACCAACCTCGAGGCTGACCTGCGCGAGGTCGCCGCAGACATCCAGACGACGCGCCTGGAGCTCCGCGGGCGCGAGGCGTTGCTGCAGGATCATCTCCGCGCCGCATACGAGCAGTCGCAGACCTCGATCCTGGAAGTGCTGCTCTCTACCGAATCATTCTCCGAGGCATCCAGCCGCCTCGGCTACATGCTCACCCTCTCTGACGAGGATCGCCGCCTGGCCGAGGAGATCAGGAGCACCCGCGAGCGGCTCAAGATTCGACGCCAGACGCTCAAGGACGGCCGCAAGACCCTGGCCGACCTCGAGGCCGCCGCCGCCGAGCGGACGGCCGCTCTGGACCAGCAGCAGCGGGAGGTCGACGCCGCTCGCCTGAAGCTGGAGGCGTTCCAGCTCAAGCTCCAGGAGCTCCAGGAGGCGCAGCAATCGCAGCTGGCAGCCGCGGCGCGCGGCGAGATCCAGACTCGTGACCTGATCGCGGCCGAGGAGCGCGAGCTCGCCGGTCAGGCGGCGCTCGTGGCCCGCCTCAAGGAGGAGGCGAACAGGCTCGACATCGCCTACCGCGGCCGCTTCGAGTGGCCGGAGCGCGACGACTTCATGGTCACCCAGGAGTTCGGGTACACCTCCTACAACCCGAACCACACCGGCATCGACCTGTCGTATCACACGCCCCGTTGCGGCGGCCCGATCTACGCGGCGGCGGACGGCGTCGTGCTGGCCGATGGCCGGCCGAACCAGGCGTATGGAGACACGGCCATCGGCGTGGTCATCGGTCACAGCCAACGGCTCCAGACGTGGTACTGGCATTTCTCGAACGAGGTCGTGTCGGTCGGCCAGCAGGTGGCGACCGGCGACCTCATCGGCTACGAGGGGGCGACCGGCATGGCGACCGGCTGCCACCTGCACTTCCAGGTGATGTTCGACGACGTGCCGGTCGAGCCCAGGAACTACCTGCCCTAGACCGATCCTCCCTGGGAGTCTCTCTCTTAGCACACCGGGAGCTGCAAACAACCGCTTTCGGCGTCCGATGCACGCCCGCAGCACTGTGAGTGCCTACCCACGCACGTGACCCTGCCACGTGGGACCGTTGTAGCACCGACAGTGCTGTCGCAGGCGCGACGGTCCTGATTCGACCGGAAAGAGGTCTTACGCTACCGTAGCCGGCGATGCATCCGGCCATGCAGCGGCGTCGCCATCGGTTGATGACCCGCCGCACCACCTCCCGCCACGCGCCGCGTCGCGGGATAGCCACCGCCGTCCTCGTCCTGTTCGGCGTCCTCCTGCTGTTCGTCGTCGGGTCGGTGGCGGGTACCGCCGGCGGCCTGCTGGCCGCCTACAACTACTACGCCACCGGCCTGCCCGATCCTCGGCTGCTCGACGACATCGAGCTGCCGGCCTCGACCTACGTCTACGACCGCACCGGCCAGCAGCTGCTGGCGCGCTTCGAGTGTGAGAACCGCGAGCAGGTCCGCTTCGACGAGCTGCCGTCCTACATCGTGGACGCCGCGATCGCGGCCGAGGACCGGACCTTCTGGACGAACGACGGGATCGACTACTACGCCGTCGGGCGCGCCGCGATCGCCAATCTCGAGGCGGGCAACATCGTCCAGGGCGCGAGCACCATCACCGCCCAGGTGATCAAGTACGCGGGCTCGATCAAGGAGGCCGAGCGGGCCAGCCAGCCGGAGTCGACGGCCGCGCCGAGCCTCGAGCTCGACCCCGAGGCCGCTCCGGAGGCGCCAGCGGAGGCCGACGTCTGTGCCGCGCCGCAGCTCACCTTCCTGTCCGGGCGCGGCTTCGAGGACAAGATCCGCGAGTTCATCCTGGCCCGCCAGCTCACGGCTGCCTACCCCGGCCGCGCGGGCAAGGAGAAGATCCTGGAGACGTACCTCAACCTCATCTTCTACGGGAATGGCTCGTACGGCATCAAGGCCGCGGCGGCGAACTACTTCGGCATCGCGGACCTGAATCAGCTCTCGCTGGCGCAGGCGGCATTCCTGGCCGGCCTGCCGCGGCTGCCATCGGCCTACGACCCGTACTACCTCGATCAGGGCCCCGAGCGAGCCATCGCGCGCCGCAACATCGTCTTGGACGCCATGCTGCGCGACGGCTACATAACCGTCCAGCAGCACGGTGAGGCAGCCGCCACGACCTGGGAGGAGATGGGGCCGAACCGGATCACATCGGTCCTGCTCGAGCCGCAGTTCAGCTTCCGGGTCCGCCGTGAGGCGGAGCGCATTCTCGAGGCGATGGGCTATCCCAACGCCGAGCAGCTGGTGCGCACCGGCGGCTTCCGGATCACCACCACCCTCGACTACAACCTGCAGCAGGCCGCCAAGCAGCAGGTCGTCAAGTGGGTGAACGCGCTGGCCGACAAGAACGTGCACAACGGCGCGCTGGTCGCGATCAACTCGGCCACCGGCGAGATCGTCGCCTACGTCGGCAGCGTCGACTACTACAACCGCGAGGACCCGCGGGTCCAGGGCCAGTTCGACGTCGCCGGACTGGGCGTGCGCCAGCCCGGGTCGGCCTTCAAGCCGATCACCTACTCGTCCGCGTTCCGCGCCCGGCAGGCCACCGTCTCGACCTTCCTCGTGGATGCGACCACGCAGTTCGGCCCCGACCGCGCCACCAGCTACATGCCCACCAACGCCGACATCAAGGAACACGGCCCGCTGCTGGCCACGGATGCGCTGCGCTACTCGCTGAACGTGCCGTCGGTGATGATGCAGCACCTGGTCGGTCCGGAGGTCACCGCCGAGTTTGCCGAATCGATGGGTATCGCCAGCGCCCAGTACATCAACGACCTGCAGCCTGGGCTCACCCTCACGCTCGGATCGGTGCCGGTCAACCTGGTCAACTTCACGGGGGCCTACGGCGTGTTCGCCATGCAGGGGACCCTGCATCCGGCAACCACCATCAGGGAGATCCGCGACCGCGACAATCGCGTCATCTACTCGCTCGAGGACAACGGTCCGGCAGAGAGCACTCCGATGACGCCGGCGGAGGCGTACCTGACCCATTGGATCCTGGAGAGCAACACCGATCCTCGCCGCAACGTCCTCTGGGGCCCGCCGGCGCAGCTGACTGATGCCGGCGGCAACCGTCGACAGGCCGCTCTCAAGACGGGCACCACCAACGACTTCCGCGACGTCTCGGCCTTCGGGTACGTGCCCGGCTCGCTGGTGACCGGCGTCTGGATGGGCAACAATAACCAGGAACCGCTCTCCAATAAGCTGGGGCAGGGCCTGTTCAGCGCCGACGGGCCGCTCTACCTGTGGCACGACTTCATGGAGATCGCGCTCAACCAGCCGTGGGACTGGAACGGCAAGCAGCCGGTGCCGCAGACCACGTTCCCACAGCCGGCCGGGATCGTCACCGCCACGGTCTGTCGCTTCAGCGGGATGGCCGCCACGGGCAACTGCGGTCCGACCCAGGAGATGCCGTTCCTGGAGGGCACGGTCCCCCCGCCCGACAACGTCCATCCCAACGGCTGCTTCGACCTCGAGCAGGCGATCAGTCAGGATGGCCGCCGCCCGGCCGAGTGGGTCGTCGCCGCGCACCAATGGGCCGACCGCTTCGTGAACGGTGAATGGGGTTCGATCGGCGATCCGACCAAGCTCAAGGAGAACCCGAGTTACCGACTGTCGATCGCCCCCGTGCTCGGCAACAACGGGTTCGGCGCCCCGATCTGCGGGTTCGTGCGCCCCACTCCGACGCCGACTCCGGGACCCAGCGACAGCGGGCCGCCCGAATGCCCGCCCGGCAATCCCGAGAAATGCTCGCCGCTGCCGATCGTGCCGACCGAGCCGGCCGCGGCTGCTCGTGACGCGATCGACGGTGGCCTCCTGACTCCGGTCTTCGGCATCTCGACGCTGCTTGGCCTGCTCTCGCTCGGCGCGCCGTGGCTGCGTCGGGCGATCAGGCGGCGCCCGACGTCTCGCCTCGCGTGCGAGAATCCAGAGCGTGTCGAACGGGGTCCTGACGCTGATCCTGGCGGGAGGTGAGGGAGAGCGCCTCTCGATCCTGTCACAGGTGCGCGCCAAGCCCGGCGTGCCGTTCGGCGGCAAGTACCGCATCATCGACTTCGCGTTGAGCAACGCGGTGAACTCCGGCCTCACCGACGTGGCGGTGCTGACCCAGTACGCCCCCCGCTCGCTGATCGACCACATCGGCGTCGGCCGGCCGTGGGACCTCGACCGCAGCCGCGGTGGCGTGACGCTGCTGCAGCCGTACCTGGGCCGGGGCCGCGCGCGAGACTGGTACCGCGGCACCGCCGACGCGGTCCTGCAGAACCTGGAGTTCATTTCCGATCGCGATCCCGAGCTGGTCCTGATCCTGGCCGGCGACCACGTCTACAAGATGGACTATCGGCCGTTCCTGGAGACGCATCGGTCCACCAAGGCGGAGCTCACCTGTGCGGTCCGCACCGTGCCGATCGAAGAGGCCCATCGGTTCGGCATCCTGGAGACCGATGACGACGGGGCTGTCACCGCCTTCGTCGAGAAGCCGCCCAACCCCACCAGCAACCTCGTCAGCATGGGCGTCTACGTCTTCAGCTGGGCGGTGCTGCGCGAGGTCCTTTCGCCTGAGCGCGTCGACTTCGGCCGCGACCTGCTGCCCTGGCTGGTGGAGACCGATCGCCGCGTGTACGCCTATGAGTACAAGGGCTACTGGCAGGACGTCGGGACGGTGGAGAGCTACTGGCGGACGAGCCTCGACCTCCTGTCGGACGCGCCGGGGATCGAGCTGAACGACCTGGGCTGGCTGATCTACACCAAGAGCGAGGAACGGCCGCCGGCCCGCATCGGGCCAGAGGGCCACGTTTCGCGCAGCATGGTGAGCCATGGCTGCGTCGTGGACGGCACGGTCGAGCACAGCATCCTGTCTCCGGGCGTCCGGGTGGGGCTCGGTGCGACCGTGCGCAACTCGATCGTGATGTTCGACAGCGTGGTCGAGGCCGGCGCGGTAGTGGATGGCTCGATCGTCGACAAGGAGTGCGTCATCGGACGGGCGGCGACGGTGGGGAGCGGAGACGACCTGCGCCCGAACCGGCACGAGCCGGAGCGCCTCTACGCGGGAATCACCCTGGTTGGGAAGCGGGCGCGGGTGCCGCCTGGCGTGACGATCGGTCGCAACTGCCGGATCGACCCACGCACCCAGGAGGCCGACTTCAAGGGCCGGCGCATCATTCGGTCCGGCCAGACGGTGGCGCCCCCTGGCTGAGCGGGCCCCGCCGATCGACGCCTGGCTGGCCGAGCTCGGCGTGGAGACGGTGGGCGGCAGCGGCGACGCCAACGACCCGGCGTTCAGCCGCGACCTGGTGCTGGACGGCGCGCGCCGCTTCGACCTGCGGGTGACGGTCGCCTGGGTCGCGGGCGTGGGCGGATCGCTGTGGGCGTACTACGGCCCGGAGGCGATGGAGGTCCCCAGGCGCATCTACGACCGCATGCTGCGCGCCAACTTCGACTATCCCTTCGTGAAGTTCGCCATGGCCGATGACGACCGACCGATGCTCATGACCGAGCTCCCGTCGGCCGCGCTCGACCGCGATGAGCTGGGCCGTGGCCTCGTCCGGCTGGCCACCGTCGCGGACCGGCTGCTGGAGGAGACCTCCGGCGCCGTGGCGGATCGCGGCATCCTGCCCGATTGGAGCGATCGTGTCGGCCGCAATCCCCAGCTGCTGGCTGCCTACGGTCCGGAGGTGACCGCCGCGATGCCGGAGTGGGAACCGCCGGTTCCTCGGCCGCGCCGGCGCGGGCTCCTCGCCCGGCTGCTGGGAAGCGGCCGGTGAGGCGCGCGGCCCTCGCGCTGCTCTGCGCGGCGCTCCTGCTCGCCCTGGCGCCGGCCGGCGTCACCCTTCCGGGCGCCGGACGCACGGCGCGGGCGGCCGAGTACACCCTGGCCACGACGGCTCAATACGACGTCCAGCCGGATGATCGGCGGATCGTGGTGGCTGTCGACGTGACCTTCAAGAACACGACCCCGGATCCGGGCGGCCAGTTCAGCGTCTTCAACGTGGTGGACCTGGCCATCCACAGCGGGGCGACGAGCGTGGCTGCCAGCGACTCGCGCGGGGCGCTGCGGATCAGCGTCGCGGAGCGAAACGGCGTGAACGTGGCCAGCGTCAGTCCCCGCACCCCGGTGCGCTACAACCAGACCATGACCTTCACCCTGACGTATCTCCTGCCTGATGCGGCGACCCCCGACATCCGGGTTCGGCCCTCGGCGGTCGCCTTCCCGGCGTGGAGCTTCGGGACCAGCGGCGCGGTTGCCATCGTCCTGCCCGGGGATTACGAGGTGCGGGTCGACGGCAACGACCTGACGGCCACCCAGGATGCGACCGCCGTGCGCCTCGAGAGCGGCCCGGTGGCCGACCCGACCACCTGGCTGGCGCGGGTCACCGCCGTCCGTCCGGCGAGCTTCACCACCCTGAGCGAGGGTGTTGCCCTGGCAAGTGGCACGGTCGACCTCCAGGTGCGGGCCTGGACCGATGACGAGGCGTGGGGCGAGGCGACCATGGACCTCCTGGCGCGGGCGCTGCCCCTGCTGGAGAAGGAGATCGGCCTCGAGTACCCGCGCGTCGGGCCGCTGGTCGTGGTCGAGTCCGTGCCGGATCTGGTCGGCGACCTGAGCGAGCCCGTTGCCGATGCCGGCGCGATCGCGGTCGGCTTCAACCAGCCGCCGTTCACGACGCTGCACCAGATCGCGCATGTCTGGCTCTCCGAGCAGCTGGTTGGAGACCGATGGATCCGGGAGGGGTTCGCCTCCCAGGCCGCCGCCGCAGTTGCGACCGAGCTGGAGGTGACGCTGCCCTACGACCCGGCCGCGCGTACGACCGAACTCGGCGAGGCAGCCTTCCCGCTGATCAGCTGGGGCGCCGGCGAGGCTACCGTCGAGCAGGACGCGTTCGGCTACGCGGGGTCGTGGGCGCTCGCCGAGCGGCTGGCCGCAGCGGTTGGAGCCGACGCGCTGCGCATGGCGTGGGGCCGCTTCGCGGCCGGCGTTGGAGCCTATGAGCCCATCGCGGCGCCGCCGCCCGCCCCCAGCGGGCGTCCGGTCACGCCCGTCGACTCGCGTCGGCTGCTCGATCAGCTGGAGGCGGTGAGCGGCCAGGATCTGACGGCGGAGTTCACTACCCACGTGTTCGATGAAGCGGCGGCGGCCGAGCTGCCGCAGCGAACCGCTGCCCGCCAGGCATATGTCGGTCTGCTCGCGGCCGCGGGCGAGTGGGGCGCTCCCGATCCGGTGCTCGCGGACCTGGAGGCCTGGCGCTTCGACGAGGCGCAGGTAGCCATTCCCGAGGCGACTGCCTGGCTCGCCGCCCGCGACGAGCTGCTGGCCGCCATCGATGCGGCCGGGCTGGCTGCGCCGGATCGGCTGCGCGAAAGGTACCGTGCCTCCGGGGGTGGGCCGGACGCGCGGGACGAGCTCGAGGCGGAGGCCGTGCTGGTTGCCGGGTACAGCGACGTTCGCGCCCAGATCGCCCGGCAGCCATCGGTCGTGGAGCAGGTTGGCCTCCTGGGCGGCGCGGAGCCATCGGCGCGGCTGGCGGAGGCGTCCGCGCTGTTCGCGGAGGGTGACCTGCGCGGCGCCGCCGAAGAGGTGGACGCGGCGCGCGCGCGCCTTGCCGGGGCGTTCTCCGACGGCGCGGTCAGGCTCGGGTCGGCGGCCGCGGTGCTGGTCGTTCTGCTGCTGGCGATCGTCGCCATTCGGCGCCGCCGGACGAGGGGCTACACTGCTCGGCCATGACCGCCACCAAGCCGCCCGAGCGGTCTCGCTTCCAACCCGCCCCCGACGTCCTCTCCGGCGAGACGGCGGACGTCTATTTCGAGCGCGCGCGCCGCATCCTGGCGGCCGAGCGGCTCGACCCGGTGGTGGCGATGGAGATCTTCCCGCGCGAGGACGCGATCCTGTGCGGCGCGGAGGAGTCGCTCGCCTACCTGCGGGAGATCCTTGGCAACCGGAAGCTGCTCGAGCCCGCGCCCATCGTCGAGTCGCTGCACGACGGCGACCCGGTCGGACGCAAGGAGGTGGTGATGCGCATCACCGCCCGTTACTCGGCCTTCGGCCTGTATGAGACGGCCCTCCTCGGCATCCTGGCCCAGAGCACGGGCTGGGCGACCGCGGCGCGTCGGATCGTGGAGGTGGCTGCCCCGATCCCGGTCGTCAGCTTCGGTGCGCGGCACGTGCATCCCAGCGTCGCCGACCAGATGGACTACGCCAGCGTGGTAGGCGGCTGCGTGGGAGCCTCGACGCCTGCGGGCGCGCGCCTGGCGGGCCTGTCGCCGACCGGCACGATGCCGCACGCCATGATCCTCATCTTCGGGGACACGGTCCGAGCCGCCGAGGCGTTCGACCGACATACCGACCCCGAGGTACCGCGGATCGTGCTGGTCGACACCTTCAAGGACGAGGCCGAGGAGTCGCTGCGCGTTGCGGAGGCGCTCGGCGAGCGGCTGTGGGGCGTGCGGCTCGACACACCGTCCGAGCGCGGTCGCGTCACGCCCGACCTCGTCAAAGAGGTTCGCACGCGCCTGGACCAGGCGGGGCATGGCCACGTCCGGATCGTTGTCTCCGGCGGGCTGGACGCCGAGCGGATCACGCACTTCAAGGAGTCGGGGGCGCCGGTCGACTCATTCGCGGTCGGATCGGCGATCTCGGACGCCAGCCCGATCGACTTCACCGGCGACCTCAAGGAGATCGACGGCCGCCCGATCGCCAAGCGAGGACGGATTCCGGGGCGGACCGAGAACCCGCGGCTCGAGCTGATCGACCTGGGCTCCTGACCGGCGACCGATGGACCGCGCGGAGCGCGAGAGCGCCTACGACCTCTTCCAGCGGGGCTCGCGCCTGCTCGCGGACCATCACCCCGGCGCCGCCTCCGTGCTGCTGGAGCGGTGTCTCGTCCTGGAGCCCGGCAAGGCCTCCATCCTCGAGGCGCTGGGCCGCGCCTACTTCGATCAGGGCGATCACGGCCGCGCGGCCGAGCGGTTCCAGGCGATCGTCGATACCGACCCGCTGGCCCACTACGCGATGTTCGGCCTGGGGCTGTCGCTCGCACGGCAGGGCGACGTCGCCGCGGGCAGGCGCCACCTGCGGATGGCCGTCTTCCTCAAGCCCGAGAACGAGGACTACCAGCGCGCCCTGCGCCGCATCGACGCCGCCTGATAGTCAGCCCTTCGCGGCCTCCAGCCGGCGGGCAAGCCAGAGGATGCCGACCAGCGACTTGGCGTCGACGATCCGTCCCTCCTCGATCGCGGCCAGCGCCTCGCGTAGGGTCAGCCAGGAGGACTGGAGGATCTCGTCCTCCGGTGGCGACATCTCCGTCGGGTGCAGCCCGGTGGCCAGGAAGATGGTCAGCCGCTCGGTGCAGAAGCCGGGCGCGGTGAAGAACGATGGCCCAGCCTCCCACGACTCCGCGCGCAGGCCGCATTCCTCGGCCAGCTCGCGTTCGGCCGTCGACGATGGCGTCTCCCCGGGATCGATCGTTCCGGCCGGAATCTCGAGCAGGGCGGCGTCGGCGGCGGTGCGCCACTGGCTGACCATCGCCAGCCGGCCCTCGTCCCAGGCCAGGATTCCCACCGCGCCGGGGTGCTCCACCACCTCGCGCGTCGCGCGGCGCCCGTTGTCGAGCTCCACCTCGTCGACGCGCACGCTGAGCAGGCGGCCCTCGAAGGCTCGCCTGCTGTCGATCCTGCGCTCCGCCATGGACCGATGCTACCCGAGCGCCCGCGGCGCGTGCCGCGCACCCCGAAGGTACCGATGGGCGGCGGCGGGGGACTGCGGCTAGGATCTGCCTCGTGATCTTCGTCGAGGGGCTGCGCAAGGAATTCGGGCGGGTGACCGCCGTCCACGACCTCTCCTTCAGCGTGGGCGACGGCGAGATCTTCGGCCTGCTAGGCCCAAACGGCGCGGGCAAGACGACCACGGTCCGGATGCTGGCCGGGCTGATCGCTCCCTCTGCCGGTGGCGCCACCGTGAACGGGCACTCGCTGGGCGAGGGCTCAGCGCGAATCCGGGCCCTGACCGGCATCCTGACCGAATCGCCGGGGCTGCACGACAAGCTGACGGCCCGCCAGAACCTCGCCTTCTACGGCCGCCTCTACGGCCTGCGCGGGGCGCAGCTGCGCCGCGCGGTGGACCGCTACCTGGGGGTGGTCGAGATGCTGCCGTTCGCGGACCGCCGGGTCGCGGGATTCAGTAAGGGGATGCGCCAGAAGATCGCCATCGCGCGCGCCCTGCTGCACGAGCCGGAGGTGATCTACCTGGACGAGCCGACCAGCGGCCTCGACCCCGCCGCGGCCAAGACGGTGCGCGACTTCGTCGACACGCTGCGCTCGCTCGGCCGCTCGATCGTGATCTGCACCCACAACCTGGACGAGGCCGAGCGGCTCTGCGACCGGATCGGGATCATGCAGGGCCGGCTGCTCCGCGTCGACACGCCGGCCGCCCTGCGCCGTCGCGGGCGCGCCGCCACCGTGCGCGTGGAGCTGAACGGGGCACGTGGGCCCGAGTCGTTCGTCGAAGTGCTGGTGGCATTGCCAAGTGTGCTCGGCGCGCAGGCGCACGAAGGATCGCTCCTGGTCGAGCTGACCGACCCGTCGCGCGAGACGCCGGATCTCGTGGCGGCGCTGGTTCGCGCCGGGGGCCGGATCACATCGGTCCGTGAGGAGGCGGCGACGCTGGAGGAGGTCTACCTGCACCTGGTCGGGGAGGTGGGGGAGCGAGACGCGCCAAGCTCGACGGTGCGAGAGACATCGGTCCAGGAGGTGGCGTCATGAGGCTCGGCTACGTGTGGGCCGTCTTCGTCAAGGAATGGCGCGACCTGCTCAGCAACCGGCTGCTGCTCGGCGCGGTGGCGCTGCCGGCCCTCATCTTCGCCTCCATTCCGACAGGGCTGGTAGCTTTCATCCAGGTCAACGACCTCGACCCGAACCAGCTCGGCCAGATCGAGCAGTACATCGCCAACTTCCCGGGGCTGCCGGCCAAGCTGGCGGCGCAGGGCTTCATCGTCACCAACTTCATGGCCTACTTCCTCCTCATCCCGGCCATGGTGCCGATGGCGATCGCCAGCCAGTCGGTCATCGGCGAGAAGGTGGCGCGCTCGCTGGAACCACAGCTGGCGACCCCGCTCGAGGTCCCGGAGCTGCTGGCGGGCAAGACGATCTCGGCCGCGCTGCCGGCCATCGTCGCCACCTGGGGCGTGTTCGTGGCCTATGGCCTGGTGAACGGCGCGATCGCCGACCAGCGGCTGACCGTCCTCATCTTCAGCGACCAGTGGCTGGTCGCCATGGTCAGCCTGGTGCCGTTGATCTGCCTCTTCAGCGTGCTGCTCGGGATCATCGTAAGCAGCCGGGTCAACGACGCGCGCACCGCTCAGCAGATCGGCGGCTTCGTGGTGATCCCGATCATCGCCATCGCAGTCGCCCAGTTCTTCGGCGGCCAGGCGACGTTCACCATGCAGCAGGTGCTGATCGGCAACCTGCTGGTCGCCGCGCTGATCGGGCTGGCGCTGATCGTTGGCTCCTGGGCCTTCGACCGGGAGACGATCATCACCCGCCTGGCGTAGACCGATGGTTAACCCTTGACGGACCCTCCGACGATGCCGCGCACGAAGTAGCGCTGCAGCGCAAAGAACACGATCAGAGGCAGGAGCATCGACAGGAAGGCGGCGGCGCCAAGGAACTCGGTCCCACCTCCGATCGAGGTCACCAGCCCGGCGATGCTGACGGTCAGCGGCAGGTTGTCGGGCCGCACCGCGCCGATGTAGATCAGCGCCACCAGCAGGTCGTTCCAGACGAAGAGGAACTGGAAGATGGCCAGCGCCGCGAGAGCGGGGACGCTCATGGGGATCGCCAGCCGGAAGAAGGCGGTGACCGGACTGGCTCCGTCGATGGCGGCCGACTCGAACACCTCGCGCGGCAGCGATCCCATGAAGTTGCGGAGCAGGTATATCGCGAAGGGCAGGCCGTAGCCGGTGTGCGCCAGCCAGACCGCCAGGAAGGTCCCGGCGATGCCCCACCCCGCAAAGAGCTTCAGGATCGGGATCAGGGTCGCCTGGAGGGGAACGACCAGGAGCCCAACGACGACCACGAACAGGACGTTGCGGCCCGGGAACTCCATCCAGCTGAAGGCATAGGCGGCGAAGGCGGCCACGAAGATCGGGATCACCGTGGCCGGGATGCTGATGATCAGGCTGTTCAGGAAGTTGGTGCCGATGTTGCTCTGCTCGAGCACGTGGGCATAGTTTTCGAAGGTGAACTGGTAGGGCGGGAAGATGGCGGTCCACCAGCCGCTGCTGGCGGCCTCCTGCCCGGGCCGGACCGAGTTGATGAGTAGGCCGACGGTGGGCACGGCCCAGATGACCATGAGCACGATGACGACGGTGTGCAGGCCGATGCCGCCGCTTCGCAGCCGGCCGAAGCGCCGCACCCGCGGGCGGGCCTCGGCGATGGGGGTTGCCGCCGCCGTCATCGGACCGCCTCCTGGGCGCGGAAGCGCCCGATGTTGAAGAACATGATCGGCACGATCGCCAGCAGCAGGACGACCGCGACCGCGCTCGCCCGCCCGAACTCACCGACGCGGAACATCTGCTTGTACATGAGGTTGGCGATCACATCGGTCTCGAGGTTGCCTCCGGTCATGGTGTAGACGATGTCAAACGCCTTCAGGGCGGTGATGATCATCGTCGTGCCGACCACCACCAGCGTCGGCACGAGCAGCGGAAAGATGATCCCCCGGAACACCTGCCACTCGTTCGCGCCGTCGACCCGCCCGGCCTCGAGCAGCTCGGGATTGATGCCCTTGAGCGCCGCCGAGATGATCACCATCCCGAAGCCGGTCCACATCCAGGTCATGACGATGATCAGCATGAAGGTGTTGACGCTGAAGTCCTGGACCTGCAGCCACGGGATCGGACCCGCGCCCAATGCGCCAACCGCCGCGTTCAGCGTCCCGGTCTGCACCGCGCCCGGTGGCTTGTACTGGTACATGTAGAGCCAGATGACGCCAGCCGCCACCATGCTGATGGCGAGCGGCAGGAAGATCACGCTCTTCGCGGCCGTCTCGTAGCGAACACGGTCGACGAGCACGGCCACGATCAGCCCGAAGCCGACCGTGAACAGCGTGAGGAAGATCAGCCACAGCACGTTGTTCTTGAGCGCCGACAGCGCGTCGTTGCTGCCGAAGAACCAGCCGAAGTTCTCCAGGCCCACCCATTCCGTGCCGGTCGTGTTCTGCAGGCTGGCGATGATGGTGCCGACCATCGGGTAGACCAGGAACAGTCCAAGCAACCCGAGCGCCGGAGCCATCCAGAGCCACGGGCGAAGCCGCGGCTTCAGTCCCTCCGGAAAAATGCGCAGCACTTGCTCGGTGCCCCAGATGTAGGCCACCAGCACGGCTGGCACGCCGATCACGGCGATGATCGCGGTGATGATGCGCTCTTCCACACCTACCTCCATGCCCGCCTGGATCGGGTTACGACCTGGACGCGACGGCTGGCCGCCGCGCCCAGGCTCTCAGATGAAGGTGGCTCGCTATTCGGAGTAGGCGTCCTCCGCAACCGTCTGCAGCGCAGCCAACGCCTCTTCCACCGTCTCCTGACCCGCCGTGAGGCTGACCATGTGCTGCCAGAAGGCTGCGTTCATGGCCGTCGGCATCTGGTCGGATGCGTCGAACACGAACTGCTCCGCGCCGGTGACCATTCCGCCCATCAGAGCGCTGATGTCGTCCGGGTAGGAAGTCGCGTTCTTGTTCGCTGACAGGGCACCTCCCGCGGCGACCCAGATGTCCTGGGCCTCGGCGGTCACGAGGTAGCGCATCAGCGATTTGGCAGCCGGCGTGTCGTGGAACATGCCGAACAGGTCGCCGGCACCCTCTACGGCGGCGGCGAACTCATCGTTGATGGCCGGGAACGGGAAGGCGTTGTAGTCGGTCCCGGCCTCCTTGTCCTTGAAGGCGCCGAGGCCGGTGATGAAGCTCGCCTGGTGGAAGAACTCGCAGCCGGGCGGGTCCGCGAAGAGCGGGTCGCCGGCCAGGTCGAACTTGGTGGCCACAGCGTTGGTGCCACCGCCATAGGATTGGTCGACCACGTCATTCGCGTAGGTTTCGAACGCGGTCTGGATGGCCGGGTCGGTCCACGGGATCTCGCCCGCCCACCACTGGTTGTAGACGTCGGGCCCGGCCTGGTGGAGGAGGATCTCCTCGATCCAGTCCGTCGCCGGCCAGCCGGATGCGTCGCCGGACTCGATGCCCAGGCACCACAGCGCCTCGGCATTGCCCTGGTTGGCGGCGCCCTCGGAAAGCAGGTCGTCCCAGGTCGCGGGCGGGCTGTCGGTGTAGTCGTGCAGCGCCGGGTTGAACCAGATCAGGCCCTTCACGGCCGCCTTGATGAAGACGCCATACGTGGTGCCCTCGATCTGGCCCAGCGCGACCAGTCCGGGCGAGGTCTCCTCGACGTAGGTGGCCACGTCGAGCACGTCGTCGAGCGGCTTGAGGGCGCCGGCATCGGCGTACTCGGCCATCTGGCCGGGACCGGGCAGGCCGGCGAGGTCAGGCAGCACGCCGGTGGGAATGCCGGCCGCCAGGATGTCGTTGATGGCGCGCGTGCCCTGGTACTTCACCGTGGCACCGGTCTGCTCCTCCCACGGCGCGACCATGGCCAGGAAGGCGTCCTGCTCGGCGTCGGTCCACGTGCCGATGACGGTGACCTCAGCTCCATTGAGATCCTCTTCACCCTGGCTCGCGCCAGGCGCCTGGCTTCCGCCGCCCCCCGGGCTCGGCGAGGCCGCCGTACAGGCCGCCAGCAGCAGTCCCAGGGTCACCAGGGGTGAGAGAAATCGGTACCTTGCCCTCATCGGTTCCTCCTCTGTCGACGGCGCGGTTGCGCCGTGCCGCTCCTCCTCGGAGCGGATGCTGCGCGGGAGCGAACGCCCCCGCGCGCGTCAGCTGGTCAAGCAGTCTTCGGTTTCGGGATCGAAGAGATGGAGCTTCTCGGCCGGTACGGTGAGCTCGACGTTGTCACCGGCCTTCACCTGTCGTTCCGACGGTACGACGGCGACGACCTCGATCCCCTCCATCTGGGCGTGCAGCAGCTCCTCGTTGCCCAGGTACTCGACGACGTCCACTCGCGCCGGGAAGCGGATCTGGCCCTCGGTGCCGGTGGCGCTGGCGATGTCCAGGTGCTCGGGGCGGAAGCCGACGAGCAGCGACGAGCCGGGCGTCCGCTGGCTCGCGATCTGGGCTGGCTTGCCGGTCAGGCCGATCCGCGTCTTCCCGAGCTGAAGCGCCCCATCCGACAGGCTGGTGGTTGCGAAGTTCATGGCCGGCGAGCCGATGAAGCCGGCTACGAAGACGTTGTTCGGATTGTCGTACAGCTCCTGGGGGGTACCGGTCTGCTGCAGGAGGCCGTCGCGCATGACGGCGATTCGATCCCCCATGGTCATCGCCTCGACCTGGTCGTGGGTCACGTACACGGTGGTCGTGCCCAGCCGCTGGTGGAGGCGCGCGATCTCGGCGCGGGTCTGGACGCGCAGCTTGGCGTCCAGGTTGGAGAGGGGCTCGTCCATCAGGAAGACGGCGGGCTCGCGGACGATCGCCCGTCCCAGGGCGACGCGCTGGCGCTGGCCGCCGGAGAGCGCCTTCGGCTTGCGATCCAGGAACTTGTCGAGTCCCAGGATGCCGGCCGCGGCCTTCACCCTGCGCTCGATATCGGCCTTGGGCGTCTTGCGCAGCTTCAGCCCGAAGGCCAGGTTGTCGTAGACCGACATGTGCGGGTAGAGCGCGTAGCTCTGGAAGACCATCGCGATGTCGCGATCCTTGGGAGCGACGTCATTGACGACGCGGTCGCCGATGCGCAGCTGCCCGTCGCTGATCGTCTCGAGGCCCGCGATGCAGCGCAATGCCGTGGTCTTGCCGCAGCCGGATGGCCCGACCAGGACGAGGAACTCCCCATCTTTGACTTCCAGGGTGAGGTCATTGACGGCGACGACCTCGGGACTGAACCGCTTGTAGACGTGATCGAATGTCACGGTTGCCATTCAGCGCATCCTCGTGCAAAAGGTGCGGACCCACGTCGGCTGGGCCAATCACCGTAGGGGCTGTCATCATAGTGCACCCCGCAAGCACTGATTATCACGATTCCTTGATGCCTCGATAACCAGCCGATGCAGCCCTACCGATCGATCCGGGACCGGTTACGCGAAGCCACGCGTCCGGACCCGCTTCCGTCCCTGTACGACCGCCACCCCGACGCGGCCGCGGCCACGCGACGCGCACGTGGCCTGCAGGTGGTGCCCCTCGACCAGATCGTCGGAACGGTGCGCCACCCGACCCAGAACACGTCGGATTTCCTGCCGCTTCCCGTGCTGCGGGGGCGGAACTGGGAGGCGCGCTGGAAGCGGCTCCTGAAGGCGTTCGAGGCTCTCGAGACGTTGCCGCCGGTCGAGGTGGTGAAGGTCGGTGACGAGTACTTCGTGGCCGACGGGCACAACCGCGTCGCGGCCGCGCAACGAGCCGGGGCCGTGGCGATCGACGCCGACGTGACCGAGCTGATGCTGCCCGGAGCGGAGTCCGAGCCAGCGCCGCGTCAGCACGAGCCGGACGCGCACACCCTGCTCCTGGGCGCCGAGGAGGTGCGCCAGGCTGTCGTCGGGCGCCAGTCGCGGACGGCCGAGCGTCGCTCGCGCGTGGATAAGCTGCGTCGCGAGGAGCTGGTCGGGGAGGAGCCCTCCGGCGACGTGCCACCCCCCGAAGAGGACCCAGCCGGGTCCGGCCAGCATTGACCGAACGGTTGGCACTGACCTGGCCGAGCCCGGAGCCATTCGTCAACCGCGACGGGCGACCGGTGCGCCTCCTCGCCGTATCGGACGAGACCGATGCCTCCCTGGAGTCCGACCGTTCCCGCCAGGGGCTGGGCGAGGTCGACCTGGTGGTCGGCTGCGGCGATCTCGAGCCACCGTACCTGGCGTTCCTGGCCGACGCGTTCAAGGTGCCGCTCGCCTACGTCCGCGGCAACCACGACGTCGGCCGCGCCTGGAGCGTGGGGGAGCGCGCGATGCTGCCCGAGCCGCTCGAGGATGGCCGCATCCACGAGGAGGACGGCCTCTCGCTGATCGGCTTCTCCGGATCGCCGATCTACGCCCCCCGGCAAGGGGCCGGTGCGGAGCAGCAGGTCTCCGACTTCGCCATGTGGCGTCGGGTGCTCGGCGCCTGGCCGAGGGCCGTGGGCCACGGCCCGCTGCTCGTCGTCAGTCACGCGGCGCCGAGGGGGCTGAACGACGCGCCGGACATGGCGCACCGCGGATTCCCCGCCTTCCGATGGCTGCTCGACCGGCTGGCGCCACCGCTGTGGCTTCATGGCCACACGTCGCTGATGAGGCGGGGCGTGGATGGGCGCTGCCGGCGTCACGACTCCACGCTCCTCGTGAACGTCACGGGGGCGGTGCTCGTCGAGCTCCAATCGCCTGCTACCGTCTGAGCGATGCCGATCGCGCGGTATGCCGTCGTCGCCCTGCTCGCTGTCGCCGGCCTCGTCGGCCTGATGCTGCTGGTCCGGCCGCTCATCTTCAGCCTCGCGCCGCCGCTCGACGACGCCAACTACCGCCTCGTTGCGACGGCCCAGGCCGACCAGGGAGTGCAGCTGATCGAGATCGTCCTCAACGAGCCGCACGGCCTGCTCGGGGAAGTTGAATCCGGCGAGCGGGCCGGCCTCACGGTGGTCATATCGCCGGAGACCGGCACTGGCCGCTACACGGTGGTCAACGCCTGGAGCCCAACCAACGACTGTGAGGTCAATCTCGGTGCGGACCGCCTGGTCGATTGCGAGGGCGACGCATGGACCTACGAGGGCGTACCGATCGATCCTGCGGATCCACCCCTGCAACGATTCCCGACCGTCGTCCGCAACGGCGCCGTGGTCGTCGACTTCCTGCTGCCGGTCGACTGAGGGCGGTCGTAGGATACGGACATGCCCGAGGGCCTGGACCCGATCGCCTGGATCGTCATCGGTTTCCTCGCCGGCGTCTTGGCCGGCTGGTTCGTGCCGAAGCGCGAGCGAATGGGCTGCCTCGGCACGACCCTGCTCGGGATCGTGGGCGGCCTGCTGGGTGGCTGGCTGTGGACCTCTGTGCTGGGGCAGGATCGGGCCGGGGGGTTCCTGGGCGCGCTCCTGCTGGCCATCCTGGGCTCCGCGCTGGTCCTGGTGCTGATTCGCGGCCTGACCCGCGACTGAGCGAGGTTTGACGCTCCCATGGGCCCATGGGAGAATCGCCCGCCCGACCATCCCGGCCGGCTCGTGGTGGCCTTAGCTCAACCGGCAGAGCATCGGATTGTGGATCCGAAGGTTATGGGTTCGACCCCCATAGGCCACCCCACCCGCCTAGACGTTCGCCTCGTGGTACGGGACATCGGCGACGATGGTGTTGGGTCGGAAGAAGAGCCGCAGCTTGAGCCGCAGTGCGGTCTGGTTGTGCAGCAGGCTGTCCCACCAATGCTGGGGCACCACCTCCGAGAGCACAACGAGTAGCCGTCGACTGGGATCCTGGCGCTGCAGTGCGTCGAGGTAGCGCAGAAGCGGTCCGATCAGGGCCCGGTACGGGGACTCAACGATCACGAGCTCGGACGGCTCGGGCAGCTCCGCCCACCGGAGCCGGAGTTCCGCGGCGGCGGAGGGGTCGTTGGTGATGTGCACGGCCAACGGGTCGGACGAGATCGACCGCGCGAAGGCGAGGGCCTCGATCGAGGGTCTGTCCAGGCGGGCGATCGGGACGATCACCAGTGGAGCGATCCTGGACTTCAGTCGCGCACCCGGATCCTCCACGCTGACGGCTCGCTCCATGCGCCGGTAGTGCACGTGGATGCCCCACATCAGCGCGATCAGCAGTGGGATCATGATCATCACCAGCCATGCGCCCGCCAGGAACTTGCTGACCGCCACGATGAGCACGATCACGGCGGTGGTGGCAGCGCCGAGTCCATTGATTGCCAGGCCACGTCGCCAGCCCGCCTCACGGCGGCTCCACCAGCGCCGCACCATGCCGGTCTGCGACAGGGTGAAGGCCACGAACACACCCAGCGTATAGAGCGGGATCAGCGCGCTCACCGATGCCCCGAACGCGAGCAGCAGCACGATCGCCACGGCCGCAAGCGCGACGATCCCGGTCGAGAAGGCAAGTCTGTCCCCGCGGAAGCCGAACTGCCGTGGCATGAACCCGTCGCGCGCCAGGAACGAGGAGAGGCGCGGGAAGTCCGCGAAGCTCGTGTTGGCGGCAAGCGTCAGGAGCAGCGCGGTCGAGACCTGCACCAGCACCAGGAAGAAGCCGTCGCCGGTGAGGTGGCGCGCCAGGATGCTCAGCACGGTCTGCTGCTCGCTCGGGTCCGGCACGATGCCGAACAGGCTGACCAGCGAGCTGATGCCGATGAACAGGACGGCGAACAGGATCGCCGCCCAGGTGAGTGTGGTACGCGCATTCCGCCACTCCGGGGGCTTGAAGGCGGGAACACCATCGGAGATGGCCTCGACTCCGGTGAGCGCGACGGCCCCGGACGAAAAGGCGCGCAATACCAGCAGGAGGCCAAGGGCCCCGATGCCACCGCCCGTCTCGGCCGCCAGCCAGTCCGGTGGCGGCGTGTAAGGCGGGATGAAGCCTGCCACCGCTCCGACCAGCCCGAAGCCGATCATCCCCAGGACCACCACCAGGTAGAGGTACGTGGGGGCCATGAAGATGGTGCCTGACTCCCGCACGCCGCGCAGGTTGCCCAGGGTCAGCAGCACCACAATCACGACGGCCAGTGACACGCGCTCCGGATAGAGGCCCGGCACGATCGAGGTGATCGCCGCCACCCCGGCCGACACACTCACCGCCACCGTCAACGTGTAGTCGATCAGGAGGGCCCCCGCCGCGACCAGGCCAGCCGGGGCCCCGAGGTTGTCCGAGGCGACGATGTAGCTCGACGCACCATTCGGATAGGCTCGAATCGTCTGGCGGTAGGAGGTTGCGACGATCGCGAGGACGACCACGATCACGAACGTCAACGGCATCACCAGGCTGAAGGCACCGACACCGGCCACCACCAGCACCCGCATCATCTCCTCGGTCGCATAGGCCGATGAGCTGATGTTGTCGCTGCTGAACACGGCCAGCGCCTTCACCTTGGTGAGGCGCTCGTGCTCTTCGCGCTCGCTGGAGATCGGCCGGCCGATCAGGAAGCCGCGCACGCGGGCCAGCACCCGCGAGAATCCGGGTGAACCGACCAGGGTCTCGCTGGTCGCCACCAGGTGGCCGTTGGCCCCCTGCTCGAACTCCGCATCGAACGGCCTGACGATGCGGACGTACGCGTCTCCCGGCCGCCTCCCCGTCTTTCGCTCGCGGACTTCCAGGTGCGGGTCGATCCGGTTGGACCGCGGATCAGACTCCGACAAGTCAGCTCTCCAATGGAGGCCGGCGGAAGAGGACCTCGAACCGGCCCGCCTCGAGGCGAACCTGCACGGCGAGCCGATACTCGGTGGCCAGTCGCTGCGCTATGGCCAGGACGGGAAGCGTCCCCTCGTCCGGCTCGGGCAGCCGCCCCGAGACGCTGACGTTGCTGATACCCGAGCCGGCAGCGCCGAGCAGCTCGCAGGCGGCCCGCAGCGAGCTGGTGGTGTGCGCCGCCGCCCCACCGTCGATGAGTGAAAGCATGACGTCGATGCTGGCGGCCACGCGCTCAACGGCGTGTCAACGAGGCGCCCGAATCGCCTCAACATGGGCTCAATATTGTTGGCGGCCGCGTCGCCGCGGCCATCAGCCCTCAGCCGGTCTCCAGCTCCAGCAGCCGATAGCCGACCCCGGCTTCGGTGCGCAGGTAGCGCGGGTTGGCGGGATCGCGCTCGAGCTTCTTGCGCAGCCTGGCCATGTACACGTGCAGGTAGTGGTCCTCGGAGCCGTACTCGGGGCCCCACACCCGCTGCAGCAACGCGCGGTCGGTCAGGACGCGCCCGGCCGCGGCGATCAACGCCCCCAGCAGCGCGTATTCGGTGGGCGTCAGGTGCACGGGCCGGCCGGCCACCGTCACCGCCCGACGCTCAAGGTCCACCTGCAGCTCGGCACTGCGGAAGATCGGGTCCGGGCCGCTGCCAGACCGCGCCGCGTGCCGTAGGGCAACGCGGATGCGCGCCAACAGCTCGTCGACCCCAAATGGCTTCGTCAGGTAATCGTCAGCTCCGAGTTCGAGCGCTCGAACCTTGTCCTGCTCGGCGCCGCGCACGGAAAGGACGATGATGGGGATGCTGCTCCGGGAGCGCAGACGTTGGATGACCTCGAATCCCTCGACGTCCGGAAGCACGAGGTCGAGCAGCACCAGGTCCGGATGGAAGCGGGTCTCGAGCTCCAATCCGCCCTCGGCCGAGTCGATCCCGCGCACGTCGAACCCGTGGCCGGTCAGGTTCCGCTCAACCGCAAGGCGGATGGCCGGCTCGTCCTCGATCACGAGGATGCGCGCCCCGGTTCTGGCTCGTCCGGGTTGGCTCACGGCGTGGTCCCATTGCCTGGGATGTCGAAGCTGAAGCTGGCCCCGCCTCCAGGTCGATTCTCGGCCCAGATGCGGCCTCGGTGCGCCTCCACCAACCCGCGTGCGACCGCCAGCCCAAGGCCCGATCCACTCTGCGGCCGGGCTCGGCTGCCCCGGAAGAACGGCTCGAACAGATGCGGGAGCGCCTCGGCAGCGATGCCCGTCCCATCGTCGGTGACGGTCACGCGCAGCGTCCCATCGGTCACGGCCGCGGTGATTGCGATCTCGGCTCCGGGCGGCGAGTATTTGGCGGCGTTCTCGACCAGGTTGGAGAGCACCTGGTCGACCTTGGAGTAATCGAGCAGCACCGGGGGCAGCTCTTCGGGAAGGTCGAGCCTGATCGGATGAGTCCCGATCAGCGGTCGCAGCCGCCCGACCACGTCATGGATCAGCGCGATCGGCTCGTACCAACCCCGATCCGGCCGCAGCTCTCCGCTCTCGAGCCGGCTCAGGTCCAGCAGGTTGCCGACGATCCGATCCAGCCGCTGGGCCTCCTGCTCGATCGCCTGTGCGAAGCCCCGACGCTCATCATGCGGCCAATCGACGTCCGATTGGAGCAGGCTGCCGGCGGAGGCGATGATTGAGGAGAGCGGGGTGCGCAGGTCGTGAGAGACGGCGTCAAGAAGGGCGGACTTCGCCTGGTCGGCGCGCCGCGCGACCTCCGCCTGCGTCGCCTCGTCGCGGAGCCGGGCGCGCTCGACGGCTGACCACAGCTGCGGTGAGAGAGCCTCGAGCATCCGAATCGAGGCCGGGTCGAGGTCGCCCTGCGGCGCTATTGCCAGTGCGATCTCGCCGGCGTTGCCGTGTGGCGCCCGGATCGGAACGCGCAGCAGCCGATGCTGGCGCGCGCCTCCCAGGCGGCCGTGCGGGGGACGGACGCGCACCCACCGGCTCGACGAGTCGCCACTGGCGGCTGCGCCAGCAGGCACCAGCACCTCGCTGCCACCTCCGATGCCGAGCTCGAGCGCCTCAAGCGCCTCCGCGTCTCCGGCGCTCGCCGTTGCCCGGCGCACGCCATCGGACCCAACGACTTCGACCCGGACCGCGGGAACCGCAAGCTCGGTGCGGACACGCTCAGCGACCGACTCGACGGCTCGACCCAGGTTCGGCTCGGCCATCAGCAGAGCGACCTCGTACAGCAGCCGCCCCGCACGGGCGTGCTCTTCCGCCTCTTCCGCACGCCGCTCCTGCCCGGCTGCCACCTGTCCGGTGATCACGGCCGTCAGAAGCAGGAGGAGAAGGGTGATCCACTCCTCGGGGTTTGCCACCGCAAAGGTGAACCGCGGCTCCACCAAGAAGAAGTTGGTGGTAAGAAAGGCGGCGAAGGCGGAGAGGATGGCGGGGCCGCGCCCGAGGCCCACCGCGGCGAGCAGTACGACAACCAGGTACAGCGTCGAGGCATTCGCCAGGTGCAACGGTCCGAGCGCGGCGATGACTGCTGTGACCGCCCCCACGCTGAGCAGTGCGACGCTGTATCGCGCCCACCGCGGGAGGCCGACGATCATCCGCATCCGATGATCCTATGTGATAGTTCAGGGACACAGGATTAGCCCAAGGAGGACGGTCGTGAAGGTTGGCGGTCCCTTCTTCGTAGACGTCGCCGAGCCGATTCCCTTCGGCGGACTGGCATCGACCAATCCGCTCTCGTTCAAGGTCTACGATCCTGAGCGACTGGTGCTCGGCCGGCGCATGGAGGATCAGCTGCGGATCGCCATCTGCCTGTGGCATTCGTTCAACTGGCCGGGCTCCGACGTCTTCGGCGCCGGCACCTTCGATCGACCGTGGCTCCTGCCAACTGACGACCCGATGGGCGCCGCCAGGACGAAGGTCGATGCCGCGTTCGAGTTCATTGAGAAGTTGGGCGCGCCCTTCTTCTGCTTCCACGATCGGGACGTTGCCCCGGAAGGCGGAAGCTTCGCGGAGTCCAGGTCGAACCTGGAGGCGATGGTCATCCACATTGAGCAGCACATGGCTCGCACCGGGGCAAAGCTGTTGTGGGGTACGGCCAACCTGTTCAGTCACCCGCGCTACGCGGCCGGGGCGGCCACCAACCCGGATCCGGAGGTGTTCGCGTACGCAGCGGCACAGGTCAAGGTGATGCTCGAGGCAACCCAGCGGCTCGGCGGCGCGAACTACGTGCTGTGGGGTGGCCGCGAGGGGTATGAGACGCTGCTCAACACCGATCTCGCCCGCGAGACGGCCCAGCTCGCCCGCTTCCTGACCCTGGTCGCCGAGCACAAGCACAGGATCGGCTTCGAGGGCGCCCTGCTGCTCGAGCCCAAGCCCCAGGAGCCGACCAAACACCAGTACGACTACGACACGGCGACGGTGCACGGCTTCCTCGCGCGCCACGGTCTCGAGGGCGAGTACCGCGTCAACATCGAGGTCAACCATGCCACGCTGGCGGGGCACAGCTTCCATCACGAGGTTGCCACGGCCATCGCCCTGGGCGTCTTCGGCAGTGTCGACGTCAATCGCGGCGACTACCAGAACGGCTGGGACACCGACCAGTTCCCGAACTCGGTCGAGGAGCTGGCGCTGGCGCTCCACGAGATCCTCGCGGCCGGTGGCTTCACGACCGGCGGCTTCAACTTCGACACAAAGCTGCGTCGTCAGAGCCTTGATCGGACCGATCTGTTCCATGCGCACATCGGCGGGATGGACACATTGGCGCAGGCGCTGGTGGCCGCTGCCGCGATGTTCGAGCGGCGCACGTTGCAGGAGCGGCGCGACGCTCGCTACGCGGGCTGGACGTCAGACCTTGGGGCGTCGATCCTGAGCGGCGACCTCTCGCTGGCGGCGCTCGAAGACCGGGTCGCGGGCGGCGAGATCGATCCGCGTCCGGTATCGGGCCGGCAGGAGCTCCTCGAGAACCTCGTGAACCAGGAGATCTGGGCCGCGGATCGGCCTGAACGCTGATCGATGGGTCACGTCCTGGGCCTCGACATATCGACGACTGCCACCAAGGCGATCCTGGTCGACGAGTCGGGCGTGGTGCGCGGCATCGGCGTCTCCGAGTACGACTTCAGCGCGCCGAAGCCGCTGTGGAGCGAGCAGCAGCCGCGCCAGTGGTGGGATGGCGCCATCGCCGCCATTGGGGCGGGGCTGGCATCCGCGGGCGTCACGGGGCGCGAGATTGCCGCTGTCGGGTTGACGGGGCAGATGCACGGCCTCGTCCTGCTCGACATCGCGGGCGAAGTGCTGCGCCCGGCAATCCTGTGGAACGATCAGCGGACCGGCCCCGAGTGCGATGCTATCCGCGAGGCGGTCGGCGCGCAGCGGCTGATCCAGATCACGGGCAACGATGCCCTCACCGGGTTCACCGCTCCGAAGCTGGTATGGGTCCGCGACCACGAGCCGCAGGTATGGGGCCGCATTGCCCATGTGCTGCTGCCGAAAGACTACGTTCGGCTGCAGCTCACCGGCGAGCACGCCCTGGACAAGGCCGATGGCGCCGGCACCCTCCTCTTCGACCTCGCCGGCCGGAACTGGTCGCCGGAGATCCTGGCCGCCCTCGAGATCAATCCCGAGTGGCTGCCGCCAACGTGGGAAGGGCCCGAGGTCACCGGCGTGATCAGTCCCGATGGAGCTGCGGCCACGGGGTTGCGGCGCGGCACGCCGGTCGTCGCCGGCGGAGGCGATCAGTCGGCCAACGCGGTCGGTGTCGGGGCTGTTCGGCCGGGCACGGTTGCCCTCTCGCTCGGGACCTCGGGAGTCGTCTTCGGTGCCACCGATCGACCGCTGTACGAGCCTCAGGGGCGGGTTCATGCCTTCTGTCATGCGGTGCCCGGGCGCTGGCATCTCATGTCGGTAATGCTCTCCGCCGCCGGCAGCCTGCGCTGGTTCCGGGACGCCGTGGCACCCGGCGTCGACTTCACGGAGCTGGTGGGCACCGCGGCGGGCGCGCCGGCCGGCAGCGGCGGTCTCTACTTTCTGCCGTACCTCAGCGGGGAGCGCAGCCCCCATCCCGATCCATTGGCGCGGGGCGCGTTCGTGGGGTTGACGCTGGCCCACGATCGGCGACACCTGGCTCGAGCTGTGCTCGAGGGGGTAGCGTTCGGCCTGCGCGATGGCCTCGACCTCATGCTCGCCGCCGGCATGCCGATCCCAACCCAGATCCGCGCGTCTGGCGGCGGGACGGCCAGCGAGCTGTGGCGGCAGATCTTGGCCGACGTCCTCGACGCCGAGATCGCCACTGTCGGCACGTCGGAGGGTGCCGCCTATGGGGCCGGCCTGCTGGCGGCGGTGGGAGCTGGATGGTTCCCGAGCGTGGAATCAGCTGTCGACGCGCTGGTCACGGCGACCCGGGCTGCCACGCCTGGCCGGGACGCATCGGTCTATGCCGAGGCACATGCCGTGTATCGCGAGCTCTACCCCGCGCTCGCGCCGCTCTTCCGTCGGATGTGATTGGAGTTCGGCTCAGATCTTGAGCTCGGCCAGCTCCTCGCGGGACGCTTCTTCGGGCTTCTTGCCCAGGATGATCATGGCCAGCACGTCGTCGGTGTCGACGTCGTCCTTGTTCATCGTCCCCACCAGGCGACCGTGATACATCACGCTGATCCTGTCCGAGAGGTCGAACACGTCGTGGATGTCGTGGCTGATCAGGAAGATGCCGATGCCCTCGGTCTTGAGCTGCCGGATGAGATCGCGCACCTGTGCCGTCTCAGCCGGGCCGAGGGCTGCGGTCGGCTCGTCCATGATCATGATCCTTGCGTTGAAGTAGACGGCCCGGGCGATGGCGACCGCCTGGCGCTGCCCGCCCGACAGCGTCTTCACCGGCGTCGCGAAACGCTTGAAGTTCGGGTTCAGCCGGCCCATCACCTTCCGGCAGGCGTCCTCCATGGCCCCGTCGTCCAGATTCCCCAGGTGCGAGATCATCTCGCGGCCGAGGAACACGTTTGCGGGCGCGTCGACGTTGTCGGCCAGCGCCAGCTGCTGGTAGATCGTCTCGATGTTGAACGCCTTGGCGTCACGCGGGTTGCTGATCGTCCTGGGCTGCCCACCGATCAGGATCTCGCCGGAGTCGGCGCGGTGGGCGCCTGATAGCGCGCGCATGAGCGTGGACTTGCCGGCGCCGTTGCCGCCCACCAGCCCGACCACCTCGCCCGCATTCAGATCGATGCTCACGTCGTCGACCGCGTGGACGCCGCCGAACGCCACCCGGATGTTCCGCATCTCGACAAGCGGCACGCGCTCAGTCGTGGCCGTCGCTGCCTCGCTCATCGCGTGGATCCCCTCCTGCGGTTGTAGGTGTCTAACCCGACCGCGATGATCAGCACGATTCCGGCGACCACGTTCTGGGTCGGCGAGTTCACGCCATTGAAGCTCAACCCGTAGGCAAGCGACTGCATCACGAATGCGCCCAGGACAGCGCCGGGAATGGTGCCGATGCCCCCGGCGAACGATGTCCCGCCCACCACCGCGGCGGCAATGACGTACAGCTCGTCACTCTGGCCGACGTCGAGGGTGGCCCCATTGAGCCGCGCCGAGCCGATCGCGGCGGCTATGGCGCACAGCACGCCCATGAGGATGAAGGTCTTCATGATCGTCCAGCGCGTGTTGATCCCGGCCAGCTCGGCAGCATCGGGGTTTCCGCCGTAGGCGTAGACGTAGCGGCCGAATCGCCTGCGGGTGGCCAGGAAGGTCATGGCCAGCGTGACACCAATGACGAGCAGGATCGGCCACGGGAAGCCGAGGGGCACCTTCAGGCCGCCGGGTGGCTCCGTGATTCCGTGCTCCACCGCGTACTGCGTGGCGAGGCCGGCCGGCAGGTAGCTCGAATTCGCAAACGCCGACAGGCCGATCGCGGCCGCGCAGCCGATCGCGCCGAGCAGCACCTCGGCCCACATTGGCCGCACGGGGAAGCCAAAGCGACGTCGCTGCCTTCGGTTGTAGACAATCAGACCGATGATGGCGATGCAGGCGACGCCCGCGACCGCCCACGTTGCCGTTTCTCCGATCGAGCCCAGCACGCCGCCGCCGATCTTACGAAATTCGGTCTGAAGACCCGAGACGGCAGCGCCGCTCGACAACAGCCAGACGGAGCCGCGCAGCGACAGGAGGCCGCCAAGCGTCACGATGAAGGACGGGATGCCGACATAGGCAATGAGGAAACCCTGGAAGCCCCCGATGAGCGCGCCGATGCCGAGCCCGATGGCAAGCGCCACCAGCCATTGGAGGGGGCTGTCCAACCCGATGCCGAGCGCGGGCAGCCAATCGGTCATCAGCAGGGCGTACGACATCGCGACCACGCCGACGATCGAGCCGACTGACAGGTCGATGTTCCTGGAGACGATGATCAGGACCATGCCGGTGGCCATGATCGCCACGCCGGAGGCCTGAACAACCAGCGTGACCATGTTCGCCGGCTGGACGAGCTTCCCGCCGGACATGATGTGGAAGCCGAACAGGATGCCAGCCAGCGCGATCAGCATCCCGAACAGCCGGAGGTCGATCTCGGTCGCCGCCAGCGCGCCGCGAATCCGGTGTGAGTCGCGATTGGCCTCCTGCGTCGGAGCAGGAGCGCCGGTCAGGGCATCTGCCACGGAGGAGCCCCTCGTTGCCGGGAATCAGGAGGCGCCCTGCGCCGGGGCAATCCCACGACGCAGGGCGCCATCAAGGTCGTCTCCGCCGGTCGGCTACTGGCAGGCGGCCGGTGCCGAGGCCGCGTCGACGCCCTCACAGAGGACGTCCTTCGTGAGCCATCCCGAGTCGAGAATCAGGTCGAGGTTCTCGGCCGTGATGGGCTGTGGCTGGAGGATGAACGACGTGACGACGCTCTCGTCGCCCGAGTCCGGCTCTCCGTCCGGTCCCGGGGTCGTGAACTCCGCGGCGGTGAGGCCAGCCGTCGGTGCGACATCGTCGTTGATCAACCCGTCGGGGATCGTCAGCGAAGCCATGTCCGTGCCTGCGCACAGCGCCAGCGCCGCTGCGCCCGCGACCTTGCCCAGTTCGTTGGCGTCCTTCCAGACGTCGACGTACTGGAGTCCCTTGGCCACGTTCTGCAGGTTTGCCGTGTCGCCATCCTGGCCACTGACCGGGATGGGGTCGTAACCCTTGGCCTGAAGAGCGGCCACAACACCCAACGCAGTGCTGTCATTCTCCGCCAGCACCGCGTCGATCTCGACACCATCCGCGTTGGCCGAGTCGATGATCGCTTCCATGTTGTCCTGTGCGGTCTGGGTGCTCCAAGCGTCGGTGAACTGGTCATCGACGATGGTGATCTCGCCCGAATCGATCTTGTCCTGGAGGCCTGCCTCATCCCAGCCCGAGGGCAGGAAGGTGGAGGCATTCGGGTCGCCCGGGTCTCCCTTGATCAGGACGTAGTTTCCGGACGGCACCGCTTCGAACATCGCCTCGGCCTCTGCCCTGCCGACGCCCACGTTGTCGAACGTGATGTAGAGGACGCTCGGATCCTCGATCAGGCGGTCATAGGCGATGACCGGAACGCCTGCGTTGGCGGCCGTCTCCAGGGCGGGCCCAACCCCGGCAGTGTCCTGAGCGAGCAGAATGAGGACGTCCGCCCCCTGCCCGATCAGCGATTCAACGTCCGTCAGCTGCTGGACGGTGTCGAGGTTGGCATCGGCGTCGATGTAGGTTCCGCCGCCCGCCTCAACCGTTTCCTGGATGTTCGGCTTGTCCTTGGCCGCCCAGCGCGGCTGCTGGAAGTTGTTCCACGAGACGGCGACGGTGCAGTCGGCGGCTGCGGACGCCGCGGCTGACTCTCCAGGCTCCTCGGACGCGCCAGGCGAGGCTGACGTGCAGGCGGCCAGGAGGATCGCGGCTGCCCCGAGGGTCGCGGCGAATCTTCGAGGGACCATCTTCTTGCTCTCCTCCGTTCGTTGGACACGTCCATCGGCGATGGCGCGGCTCGCAGTAGGCTACATCCTCGTTCAAGCCCCACGCGCTGATCGGCCGCGTCGAGCTTCGGGGTCGTAGACTCATACGTCGCGACGGCACATGTCAAGGTGTCAGACCGTGAGGGCATGGGGATGAGCGCCTGATGACGTCCCTCCGCTGGGGGGTCCTGTCGACCGCCGACATCGCCCGGTCGAAGGTCATTCCCGGAATCAAGGCGGCGCAACGCTGCGAGGTGGTGGCAATCGCCTCTCGGGA
Organism: Candidatus Limnocylindria bacterium; assembly: GCA_036397815.1. Lineage (GTDB taxonomy): Bacteria > Chloroflexota > Limnocylindria > QHBO01 > QHBO01 > DASQFY01. The sequence continues at coordinate 20,579 of DASWIE010000062.1, read as the reverse complement.
CGCCGCCAGGGCCCGTGTCGTGGCCGATGAGCTGGGGATTCCCATCGCCCACGACTCGTACGAGTCGCTGCTCGCCGACCCGGCCGTGGACGCGGTCTACATTCCGCTGCCCAACCATCTGCATGCGGAATGGACGATTGCGGCGGCTCGCGCCGGCAAGCACGTTCTCTGCGAGAAGCCGCTGGCTTTGAGCGCCGCCGACGCGCTGCGGATGATCGACGTCTGCCGTGCCGAGGGTGTGCGCCTGATGGAGGCGTTCATGTATCGCCTGCACCCCTCCTGGGTTGCCGTTCGTGCGCTGGTGGCGTCGGGGCGTATCGGGCGATTGACGAGCGTACAGAGCTGGTTCTCGTTCTTCAATGACGACCCGACGAACATCCGCAACAACCTCGCCGCGGGCGGGGGCGCCCTCTACGACATCGGCTGCTACTCGGTCAACCTGTCGCGCATGCTCTTCGTCGCCGAGCCGATCCGTGTTGATGCGTCAATCACCCGCGACCCGAGCTCTGGCGTCGATGTCCTGACCAGCGCGATCCTGGAGTTCGCAACGGGGACCGCCACCTTCACCTGCTCGACACGACTCGAGGACGATCAGCGGGTCGACATCTACGGCAGCGAGGGCCGCATCTCGATCGGCATTCCGTTCAACATCCCGCCCGACCGGCCCACGCAGGTCTTCGTCACTTCAGGCGGCGACCCCCCGGTGGCGCCGCACACCGAGGTCCTCACATTCGAGACGGCGGATCCCTATGCGGTCGAGGCCGGGCGGTTCGCCAGCGCGGTGCTGGACGACCTCCCGACGCCCGTCCCGCCCGAGGACGCGGTGGCCAACCTGCGCGTGATCGAGCGCATATTCGAAGCCGGCGACCGCGGCTGACGCCCCGGCAGTTCAGGTTCGCGCGGACCCGTCGAAGTAGCGCAGTGCCAACGTCCAGGCGTCCGTGCCGCAGATGGAGCCGATCTGGCGACCCTCAAGATCGTCGGCAGTGATGTGGATGCCCATGAAGAGCCGCGAGATGCCGGCCTGGTCGGCGGCGTCGTAGTACGTGGCCCATTGGAGGGTCGTGTCGGCGGTCGGCCCTTCCTCATGAAGCAGCTCCCCTGCAGGAACACGCCACTCGGACAGGCCCCCCGGGAAGAACGGGCTGCCGGTGAACTCGGTCAGCACCTCGGCGGCGGCACGGCTGAAGGTGCTGTGTCCCGACACGTATCCCGCGAAGGCGGGCGTCACAAACGTCGCCCGCTGGTACGGCACCCAGTTGACGGCAAGGATCCATCCGACGCCGCTTGTCTGGGTCGTCGGATCCTTCGGGAAGCCGAGCCAGGACCGGACGGCAATCTCGCCGACATGATCGGCAAGGTGCGCGTGCCGCTCGCCCGTGGCGCTCGACGCATCGGTGACGACCTCGACGAGCCCAGGCTCCAGCGGCAGGCCGTCCGGGTCGTAGGCTGGGCCGGCGGGATCGGACGACTGTCCCTTGCCGCCCATGTAGCGGATCATGGAGATCGGGCGCGCCGAGTCGTAGGAGCCCTTGAGCCCCCAGGCGGCGATGGCCGCGTCGTGCACCGCGCCGTTGAGGGCGAAGTACATCTTCACGTCCCATTCGAGCCGGTCGACCTGAGCGCCCTGGCCGCCGATTCGGAGCTCGAGATCGGCCGCGTAGGAAACTGCGTTCGCAATGGCGTTCCAATGGCCGGGCGGGGTCTCCGACTTCGGCCCATCCGCCCAATATTCAGCCAGGACCCGCGCGAAGTCGGCCCGCAGCACTTCGTTGGGCGCATAGGGCTCGCCGGTGGCCGGGTTCTCGTCGTATCCGTTCCCGTCGTTGGTGCCCAACGAATTGGAGCCCACCGAGCCCGGTCCGATGTCGATCGTCACGCCGTCGGCCGAGTCGAGCTCGCTGCTGAAGCGGATCACGTCTAGCGCCGCCTGCTTGAAATCGGTATCGGTCGTCGGATCGGCGAGGCGCGGAGGAGGGCCCGGGTCGATGGGCACGCCTTCGGCCGACGATGCTGGCAGGGCGAAAGACTTCACGTGACCCCAATGCGGTCCGATGAACGTCTGCACCTGCCCGGGGATCGGCAGGCCATTCTGCGAAATCTGCTCCGCGAGGGCCAGGGGTTGCCAGCGGTTGGGGTCCACCATGACCGTCCCCGGATCCGCCACCGGCAGCGGATCGTTGAGCGGCTGGTACGCCGAATCGACGTAGCGCTCGTCCTCCAGGGAGCCGTCGTCGCGTCCGTACTCGATCACCGCCGCCGCGATGCGATTGCCGAGCGCCCCCGGCGAGTCGCCATCGGTGCTGGTGAAGTCGGTCCGGTAGCAGAGAGACGCCATCGTGGCGTCCAGCTGCTCGGTCGCGACGTCCAGATCGGCCACGGTTGCATAGCGCCACAGGAGGATCCGGTAGGCCGCAAAGCTGATGGCCGCCTCGCGCGCCGCGGCGACGTCGTCGGCCTGCACCTTCTCGGTGACGAAGTAGCCGTCCGCTTCGGAATCGTATGCCGCCCAGGCGTCCCACATCGCCGCCGACGTGTGGAAGAGGTTCCGGGCATGGACGGTCGGCGCCGGCACCACCTGGCGGATGAGGGCTAGCACCTGCTCGTCCCACACGCGGGCCACCGAATGCCTACCCATGTCCTGCCGTTCGCAGTCATGGACGAGGTAGGGCCGATCGGTGCTGCATCCCGGCAATGCCAGGGCAAGGGTGAGGACGAGCGCCCCGCTGGTTCGGGGTAATGCTCGGGACAGCGGCCACTGTGGCTTGCGGATGATGGCCTCCTCCATCGCCCGGTCGGAGGCGGAGCATGATATCTGAACCTCTCGAAGGGGCCTGATCCGATGTGATTCAATGCCGGCCGTGACCCGTCGACGGAGCGCTTTGATCGCGGCCGCCCTTCTCGGCCTGCCACTGGTCATCATCGGCCTCGCACTCGGCTTCGGGCGGTTCCCGCGGGCGACTCCGGCAGACGCCCTGCCGGCGCCGCGTTTCGTCGAGGAGGCGGCCGCGGCTGGGATCGACCACCACTACGACGGCGAGTTCATGTTCTTCGTGGGTGGCGGCGTGGCCGTCTTCGACTGCGACGGCGATGGACGCCAGGACGTCTACCTCGCCGGCGGCTCGCAACCGGCGACCCTCTACCGCAACGACAGCCCGCCGGGCGCGGAGCTCCGCTTCTCGACGCTCCACGACCCCTCAACCGATCTCACCGGCGTGACGGGCGCCTATCCCCTCGACGTCGATGGAGACGCTATCCCGGACCTGGCGGTCCTGCGCGTCGGTGAGAACGTCCTCTTGCGCGGCACTGGTGACTGCCGCTTCGAGCGCGCGAACGAGCGGTGGGGCTATGACGGCGGCACCGCCTGGACCGCGGCATTCAGCGCGATGTGGGAGGGGTCCGCGTCACTCCCCACCATGGCCTTCGGGAACTACCTCACGGTGGACTCGGTCGTCGAGCGGACCTACGACTGCGACGACAGCGAGCTCGTTCGTCCGGCTCCATCGGGAGGTGGCTACGCGCCGCCGGCTCCGCTCTCGCCCGGTTACTGCGCCCTCTCGATCCTCTTCAGCGACTGGGACCGCTCCGGCCGGGGCGACCTCCGGATGTCGAACGACCGGCACTACTATCGCGGCGGCGAGGAGCAGCTGTGGCGCGTGGTCGCCGGCGAGACTCCACGCCTATGGACCCACGACGAGGGATGGCAGACGATGCGGATATCGGGCATGGGCATCGCCAGCCAGGACCTGACCGGCGACGGGTACCCAGAGGTCTATCTGACCAGCCAGGGCGACAACAAGCTCGAGACCCTGGCCGGCGACGCTACCCAGCCGCGGTACGAGAATATCGCCCTTCTTCGGGGAGCCACCGCGCATCGCCCGTACCAGGGCGACACCACCCAGCGATCGACCGGGTGGCACGCGGAGTTCCAGGACGCCAACAACGATGGCTACATGGACCTGTTCGTCGCCAAGGGCAACGTCGAGGCCATGACCGAATATGCGGCCCGCGACCCGAGCAACCTGCTGATCGGGCAGGCCGACGGCACCTTCGTGGAGGGCGCACTCGCGGCCGGCATCGTCAGCTTCGCTCGCGCGCGCGGGGCCGCGCTCGCCGACTTCAACCTGGACGGGCTGCTCGACCTGATCGTGGTGAACCGGCGCGAGAACGTGTCGCTCTGGCGCAACGTCGGGTCCGGCACCGCGGAGGCCCCCGAGCCGATGGGCAACTGGATCGCGCTGCGGCTGGAGGAGAACGGCGCGAACCGCGACGCTATCGGCGCGTGGGTCGAGGTCAAGGCCGCGGAGCGCACGATCAGCCGCGAGGTGACGGTTGGCGGTGGGCACGCGGGCGGCCAGCTGGGCTGGATCCACTTTGGGCTCGGCGAGGCCGATCGCGCCTCGATCACCGTCCGCTGGCCGGACGGTGAGGTTGGGCAGGCCATCGAGGTCGAGGCGAACGGGTTCGTCGTTGTCGAGCGCGGCGCAACAGAGCCACGTCCATGGCAACCGCTGCCTTGACGGAGGCGCGCCTGACCGGCGTGACGCTCCCGGATTTCGGCATGCCGGATGCGATGCCGGAGCTGTCATCCGCGCTCTACGAGGAGCGGCTGGAGCGGCTGCGGGAGCGGGCCGATGCGCGTGGCCACGACCGGGTGGTGGTCTATGCCGATCGCGAGCACAGCGCCAACCTCGCCTACCTGACCGGCTTCGACCCGCGCTTCGAGGAGGCAGTGTTGGTCGTGAGCCCGACCGGCGACCCGGCGATCCTGGTCGGGAACGAATGCTTCGGCATGGCCGGCGCCGCCCCGCTGCCGATGCGCCGCCACCTTTTCCAGGACCTCAGCCTGCCGAGCCAGCCGCGAGATCGCTCGCGCGCGCTGGCAGCGATTCTCGCCGAGGAGGGGATCGGGCGGGGCACGCCGGTTGGGGTAGTCGGCTGGAAGACGTATGGCGGCCGCGAGGCGATGGATGCGCCCGCGTACCTCATCGACGAGCTGCGCCGCGTCACGGGCGGGACCGCGTCGGTCGAGAATGCGACCGACCTCCTGATCGATGCCGCCGACGGCCTGCGGGTCGTGAACGAGGTCGAGCAGCTGGCCGCCATGGAGTGGGCCGCCTGCCAGACCTCGAACGGTGTGCGAAAGCTCATCTGGGGCCTGAAACCCGGCCTGACCGAGCGCGAGGCGGTGGCGCTCCTCGGCTGGAACGGGTGGCCGCTCTCCTGCCACTTGATGCTCACCGCCGGGCCGCGCGCCGCGCTCGGGCTCCTCAGCCCAAGCGACCGGAGGATCGAGCATCGGGACCCGTTCACGGTCGCTTTCGGCATCTGGGGGGCGCTCAACTGCCGGGCCGGCTTCGTGGTCGAGGATGCGGCCAACCTGCCGGCCGCTGTCGGCGACTACGTCGAGCGCCTGGTGGCGCCGTACTTCACGGCCGTGGCGGAGTGGTATGCCGCGCTCCACATCGGCCAGACCGGAGGTGCCCTCCACGAGATCATCGATCGCCATCTGGGCGATCCGTTCTTCGGCGTCTTCCTGAATCCAGGCCACCAGATCCATCTCGACGAGTGGGTGAACTCGCCGATCGCGCCTGGATCGGAGATCGAGCTTCGCTCGGGCATGGCCCTGCAGGTGGACATCATCCCCGCCACCGGGACCGATTACTTCACAACGAACATCGAGGACGGCGTTGCGCTCGCAGATGGGTCGCTCCGCAGGGCGCTGGCCGAACGCTTCCCGGCCGCCTGGGCACGCATCGAGGCGAGGCGTCGTTTCATGAACGCCGCGCTCGGCATCGACCTGCATCCCGATGTGCTTCCCTTCTCGAACATCCCCGCCTACCTGCCGCCCTTTCTCCTCCGGCCCGATCGGGCCATGACCCTGGCGGTCTAGTCCTCGCCGCATCTGATGGAGCACGTGCGGATTGGCGACGACACCATCGAGGCGGTCATCCTGCCCCACGTCGGGGCCCGCCTCCACCGTCTGCGCGTTGACGGTCACGACCTCCTCCGCACGCCTGGAGACCCGTCAGATCACGCTCGCGATCCATTCTCCTGGGGCGCGTACGTCATGGCCCCGTGGTGCAACCGGATCGAAGCGGGCGTGGTCAACGTCGGGTCGCGACGGGTGGCGCTGGATGCCAATTTCCCCGATGGCTCTGCGATCCATGGCCAGGTCTACGCGCGGCCATGGGTGCGAGCCGACGAGGGTCGGTTCCTGATCCGAGCTGGTGGTGACGGCTGGCCGTGGGAGTACGAGGTCGGCCTTCACGTTGCGATCGTCGATCGATCGGTCCGCTTCGAGCAGACGCTGACCAACCTTGCCAGCGATCCGATGCCGGCCGGCATCGGTCTTCATCCATGGTTCCGCCGTCCGCTGCTCGTCGCCATCCGTGGCGACGTGGTGCACACGGTGAACACCTCCAGCGAGCCGCAACCCGAGCCGGTGAACGGACCGTTCGATCTCCGTGAGATGGGCGAGATGGCGGCAGACCTCGACGCGACCTGGACACACCTGGCCGATGTGCCCGTCGAGCTGCGCTGGCCAAACCTCGGCATTCGCGCAGCGATGCGGATCAGCGCTCCGAGCAGGTATGTGGTCGCGGCGAGCCCCAACCACCTCGATGCCACTGCCGTGGAACCGCAGACCCACGCGCCGCAGGGCCTGCGCCGCACGCTCAACGGCGAGCCGGGCGGATTGACGATGCTGGACCCCGGTGAGGTCCTCCCTCTCACCGTCGAGATCGTCTTCGTCTGAGCCGGGGCCGTGGCCTGCGACCGCGGGTCGCCACGACCGTGTCCTGGACCGATCGTACTGGGTCATCCCCTGACGTAGCGGCACCTTGGTCACGTGGTCTGACGGGACGACCGCACTACAGACCGATCAGGAGGGGAACCCTAAGGTCAAGTCAACTGCTGCTCGTGCTCAGGAGAGCCTGCTCTGTTGACCGTTACCCTCGTTCGCCGTCCCAGCCCGCACCGCACCGTTGCCCGCGGCGTGGGTCTGGCGGGGACCGCCCTGCTGGCCGCGGCCGTCTTCGCGTGGACTCCAGGGCCAGCCACGGGCTGGAACCAGGGTGCCGCCGAGGGCACGCTCTGGCAGCTGATGAACGGAGCGCGGGTCAACAACGGCCTGCCTGCCGTCCAGCAGCACGGAACCCTGGTCAACCTGGCCCGATGGCGCAGCCAGGACATGCTGGATCGCAACTACTTCGATCACGTCATCGCGGGGACCGGGTACCAGGTCTACCACTGGTACGACACCAGCGGCCTGCGCTACACGTTTGGCGGAGAGAACATCGGCTGGAACAACGGCTTCACCGACGACGAGTCTCCGGTCAAGATCCACGAGGGCTTCATGGCTTCGCCGGGACACCGCGCCAACGTCCTGACGGCCGCCTTCACCCATGGTGGGGTGGGCGCGTACGCGGCTGACAACATCGACTTCCTGGGCAAGCTCCGCAGCCCGCGCATGTACACCGAGCTGTTCATGCAGGCCGCCTCGGCCACGGCCCCCGCACCTCCTCCTCCACCCGGCGGCGGAGGTGGCGGCGGCGGGTCGTCCGGCGGCTCGAGCCGGCCGGCAGCGCCCGCGGCTCCGGCGCCCAAGGCCTTCACCGTCGATGCCCCCACCGCGCCCAGGCCCTCGCAGCCGCTCGACGGCCTGGCGGTGGTTGCGGCCGCGACCGACGCCCCGTCCCCGGCGGCCGTGCGGGCCATGACCTGGGACGACCCGCAGCCATCGAGCGACGGCGCGGACCCGGTGCAGGTCGCCAGCCAGCTGCGCATCCATGCCTCGGCCGCCACCGAGCAGGGGCTCTTCGAGACGGTGCTCGGCTCCCTCATCGGCTTCTTCTTCTAAGCCATTCCGCGACGCCGCCTCGACTAGACTGCCGGGGATGCCCGCGATCCTCGAAGCCCGCGACCTGGTCAAGCACTACCCCCTCCGCGGCGGATCGGTCCAGGCCCTCAGAGGCGTCTCGCTCTCGGTCGCACGCGGCGAGTTCGTGGCGATCATGGGCACATCGGGGTCGGGCAAGTCGACGATGCTGCACCTCCTGGGCGGCCTGGATCGTCCGACGAGCGGCGACGTGGTCATCGACGGCGTGAACATCAGCCAGCTGGACGACGAGCACGCGACCCTGACCCGTCGCGAGAAGACCGGCTTCGTCTTCCAGTTCTTCAACCTGATCCCGCTGCTGAACGTGGCGGAGAACGTGGCGCTGCCGTTCCTGATCGCCGGCGAGGCGCTGGCGGACCGGCGCGAGCGCGTCGACGAGCTGCTGGAGCTGGTCGGCCTGGCCGACAAGGCCGGTCACAGCTCGGATCAGCTCTCCGCCGGCGAGCAGCAGCGCGTCGCCCTCGCGCGGGCGCTCGCCACCGGTCCGGCGATCCTCCTGGCCGACGAGCCCACCGGCAACCTCGACTACACGACCGGCACCGAGATCCTCGACCTGCTGTGGAACTCGTGCGACGCGCTGGGCCAGACGATCGTCCTCGTCACCCATGACGCGCGCGCCGCCGCCTACGCCGACCGGGTGCTGGTCGTGCGGGACGGCACGATCCTTGACGAGATCGAGCTCGGCCGACGCCGCGACCACGAGGCGCGCCCACTGATCGTGCGGCTGGCCGCGCTGGGGCTCTAGGCCGATGCGGCTGCGCGCGCTCGCCTGGCGCGGGCTCGTGGCACGGCCGCTCCGCACCGCGCTCACCGCAGCCGGCATCGCGCTGGGCATCGCGATCGTGGCCGCCGCGCTCATCGCCAGCCAGGCGGCGACCGAGGCGGTCCGCCGGGCGGCACAGGAGCTCTTCGGCTCCGCCGAGCTTCGCGTCCGCGCCTTCAACGAGGAGGGCTTCACGCCCCGCACCGTCACGACCCTGCGCCAGATCCCCGGCGTCCTGAACGCGGCGGCGGTCTCGGAGCGGCGCGGCATCACGCTCCACACGCCGCCGGGCCCCGACGAGAAGGTGATCACCGTCTCCCTGGTCCTTGGCGTCGACCCCGCGGACGAGGAGCGGATCCGCTCGTACGAGCTCGTGGCGGGGAGCTTCCTTGACCCGGCGCAGCCCGACGGCATGCTCGTCAACGCCGCCCTTGCCCGCGCGAATGGGCTGGAGGTGGGCGACGAGCTGCGCCTCGATGCCCGCCGCGATGGGGTGGGCGGGAACCGGATCGTCGGGCTGCTCGGCGACACCGGCATCGGCGCCCTCGCCGCCGGCTCGGTGGCGGTCCTGCAGCGCGACTTCCTGGCCGGCGCCTTCGTGGTCCCGGCACCGATCCGGTACGTCGACCTCGAGGTCGCCGACGGACGCGCACCCGACGTGCAGGCCGCGCTCGACGCCAGCCTGACCGAGCCGTTCGTGGTCGAGACGGTCGCCGACGCGGAGCTGGAGTTCGCTCGAGCGCAGGCGGGCTTTGCCGGGCTCGCCTTCCTCTTCGGCCTCGTCGCGCTGGCCGTGGGTGCCTTCCTGGTCGCCAACACGCTGGCGATGGTCCTCACCGAGCGAACGCGGGAGATCGGCCTCCTGCGCGCCGCCGGCACCACCTCGCGCCAGGTGCTCGACCTCTTCGTCCGGCAGGGCGTCATCCTGGCGCTGCTCGGCGGGCTGCCCGGCATCGTGCTTGGTGTGGCGCTGGCCGGCCTGGTGATCAACTTCCTGCGCTCCACCCGCGCCGTGCTGGTGACCGGCCTGCCGTTCCATCCGGGCGCGATGGCGCTCGCGTTCCTGCTCGGCGCCGGGGTGACGCTGATCGGGGCGGCGGTGCCCGCCATCGTCGCCTCTCGAGTCTCGCCGCTCGACGCGTTGCGGCCATCCCGCCAACCGGCCCGGACCCTGGGCGCTCGGCTGCCCTGGCTGATCGGCCTGGTGCTGCTGACGGTCGTGATCGGCTTCGTCGCCTACCCGTTGGACCGCGGCAGCGCCTCCACCGGCAGCCTCCTCCTGGTGGTCGGCCTGCTCCTGGCCGGCACGCTGCTGGTCGCGCTCGCGCTCCAACCCCTGGCGGTGCTGGTCGGGCGCCCATTCGAGTGGTTCTTCGGTGCCGAGGGCCTGCTGGGGGGCGCCAACCTGGCGCGCGACCGGGTGCGCACCGGCCTGACCGTGGGCGCGCTGGTGATCGGACTGGCGTCGGTGGTGGCCCTTGGCGCGGTCTCAGCCAGCGCACGGGCGACGGCAGACCGATGGGTGGGCTCCATCCTGCCCGGTGGCTACGCCATCCGATTGGGCACGCCGGACGACATCGAGCTGGTGCGACCCACCTTCGAGGGGATCAGCGGCGTGGCGACCGCGACCCCGATCGTCGAGCTTCCCGCCGTCGCCATCGACGCGGATGGGCAGCGCGAGGTCGCGATCGCCGGCATCGACCCGACCGTCTTCCAGGACAGCGATTCGCTGATCGTGGTCGAGGGACGCCGCAGCACGGCCTTCGAGGCGCTGCGCGACGGCGGTGCCGTCCTGCTGCCGGAGCCCGTGGCGCGCCGGGACGGGCTCTCGGTGGGGGACAGCATCCAGCTGGCGCGGCCGGGCGGCGAGGCGCAGGAGTTCCGGGTTGCCGGTGTGGTGGCCTACTCCCTGCCGACCCGCGGCGCCGACGGCGCGCTGCTGATCAGCCTGGCCGACGCGCGCGACCGCTTCGGGGCCACCGATGCCGGCCTCTGGGCGCTTGTTCCGCAGGAGGGGATCACGCCCGATGCGTTCCGCGAGGCGGTCGCCCTGACGGCACAGCAACTGGCCGCCATCCCGCTGACGGCTGCCGACCTCGCCGAGGAGCTGGGGCGGTCGCTCGATCGGCTGATCGGCCTCTTCGACGTCCTGGCGCTGCTGGCGGTGCTGATCGGGTCGCTGGGAATCATCAACACCCTCGCCATGGGGGTCGTCGAGCGGGCGCGGGAGATCGCCATCCTGCGCTCGCACGGCATGACCGTCGGACAGGTGCAGGCGATGGTCGTCTCGGAGGCGGCCATCATGGGCGCGGTCGGCGGCCTGGCAGCCGTGGCCACCGGGTTGCTGATCGCGTGGGCCACGGTCACCTTCGGGGCGCCGGGCGACTTCGCGGCCGGCCTCGCGGTGCCATGGCCGCTGCTGGTGGCGGTGGTCCTGCTGGGGATCGGCGTGTCGTCGGCGGCCGGCATCTATCCGGCCCGTGTCGCGGCGCGTACCTCGATCACCGGCAGCCTGAAGCACTTCGAATGAGCACCTGGTGGGAGGCCGCCGCGGGCCGCGCCTTCGTCGGGCGGCTGGGGCAGGGCAGCGACCTGGTCGAAGAGATCGAGCGCTTCTGCGCCGAGCGGGAGATCCGCGCGGCGTGGGTGAGCGTCATCGGCGCGGTACGGCGCGCTTCGTTCGCCTACTACGACCAGGAGGCGGCCCGATACCTCCCCCTCGGCAGCGAGACACATCATGAGATCACCGGCTTCATCGGCAACATCTCGATCCGAGACGGCCACCCCTTCCTGCATGCCCACGCCACCTTCTGCGACGCGGCCGGCGCGGCGATCGGCGGGCACCTGTTGCGCGGCTGCGAGATCTTCGCCGGCGAGGTCACGATCCGGGAGATGACGGGCGTCGAGCTCGAGCGGACGCCCGACGAGGTGACCGGCCTGAACCTCTGGTAGATCCCCGCCCATCGGTCCGGGGGCCGGCAGCCCGAATGGACCACTGCGCAGATGCTCGAGCCACCCCAGCATGAGGGCCTGCCGCCGGCACTGCCCACCGGCGGCGCCACGTGCATCGGGAGGGCGACCCATGCGATCGATCCTGTCGCTGTTGGGGGGAATCGCGATCTCCGCCGCGGGCTTCCTGATCGTTCTCGGCTCGGCCCAGGACCTGGCCGGCGTCCTCGTTATCGGAGCGGGCGTGCTCGTCACGCTGCTGGCGCTGCGGGTGGTGGCGATCCAGCCGCGCAGCTGACCGGTCCGGCCGTCAGGTCCGGACGAACCACCCCGGTGCGGTCGCGAAGCCCCAGGCGGCGTACAGGTACGCCACCACGATTGGCAGGAAGATGGTCGTCACGCCGGTCGCGCTCGCACCGAACCCCTGCAACAGGCCGAGCCCGGCGACCAACGCCCCCACCAGCGCCAGGACGATGCCAATGACCTGGGCCCAGCTCCTGCCGCGCATGATCTGGACGCCGGCCACCACCTGGACGATCCCGAAGGCCAGGGCGGCGCCGGCTACGAGGATCGAGAGCGCCCGGAACTCGGCGGTCGGCGGATCAACCCAGGTTGGGAGGTTGTCGAGGTCCAGGAAGAGGCCTCCCAGGACTGCCAGCGCCAGCCCGACCAGGCTGATGAACGCCCCGAAGGCGATCAGCACTGCGGCGCCAACGGTGACCTGCGCCGGTCGCCCTGTGCCTGAGAGCGTGTCGGCGTCGGGTGCCTGCTGATTCATCGGTCGCTCCAAGCGCGGCGGTCTGCCGGGGAGTGTAGCGGGCGCATCACGGCCGGAGGACAGTAGACTCCAAGGCATGGCGGGCCCCCCTGTCGCCAGCCCAGGCAGCAGCGAAGCGCGGAAGATCGTCACGATCCTGTTCGCCGACGTCACCGGCTCAACGTCGCTTGGCGAACAGCTCGACCCCGAACGGCTCCGGACGCTGCTCGGCGCGTATTTCGTCGCCATGGCGGCGGTGATCGAATCGTGGGGCGGCACGGTGGAGAAATACATCGGCGATGCCGTCATGGCGGTCTTCGGCGTACCAACCGTGCGGGAGGATGACGCCGAGCGAGCCCTCCATGCGGCGCTCGAGATGCGGACGCGGCTGGCCGAGTTGAACGTCGACTTCGAACGGCAGCATCACGTGACCCTGCAGGTTCGCATCGGCGTGAACTCCGGGGAGGTGGTCGCTCCGATCGGCGACGCGCCGGATCACGGGCTCGTGGCCGGTGACGCGGTCAACGTCGCCGCTCGGCTGGAGCAGGCCGCGGAGCCCGGGATGATCCTGGTCGGCGAGCGGACCCGCGCGGCGGCGCGACGCGAGTTTCGGTTCGACGCTCCGATGACGCTTGCGCTGAAGGGCAAGGCCCAGCCTCTGCGCGCGAGCCCGGTCCTCGGCGTCCTGCCCGAGGCTGCGCGCGGCGTGCGGGGCGTTCGTGGGCTACGTGCCCCGCTGATCGGGCGCGAACACGAGCTGGCGACCCTACTCGGGCTGCTCGACGACGCGGTCGAGGCGCGGCGTCCGCGGATGGTGGTGCTCTACGGACCGGCCGGGATTGGCAAGACGCGCCTCGGCAGCGAGTTCCTGGCGGCGGCCGATGCGCAGTATCCGGATGTCAGCGTGCTCCGCGGCCGATGCCTGGCGGTGGGGCACGGGATCACCTACTGGGCGCTGGCAGAGATCCTGCGTGGCGCCTGCGAGATCGGTCTCGACGAGCCGGTCGACCTCGTCCGCGAACGCCTGCGCGAGCGCCTCGCCCAGCTGCTCGAGCCGTTGAACCTGCCTCCTGGCGAGGTCGAGGTGACGGCCGCGGCGCTGGCGATGACGGCCGGCATTCAGCTCGACGCGGGGCCTGCCTCGGCGATCACTGCTGAAGACCTGGCTCGCGCCTGGCCGCGCTTCGCGACCGCATGCGCCGCCAACGGCCCGGCGGTTTGGGTGGTCGAAGACCTCCACTGGGCTGGCGAGCCGGTGCTCGAGATGCTCGAACGGATCGCGACCCGCACCGATGGATCACTCGTCCTGCTGGCCACGGCCCGCCCGGAGTTCGCGGAGTCACACCCGGGGTTCCCGGCGGGTGGCGAGTCGGCCGCCGCGATCTCGCTCCGCCCACTCACGGAACGCCAGAGCGGCGAGATGCTGGAGCGGCTTTTGGAGGTCGCCGAGATCCCGGACGCGCTGCGCGCGGAGATCCTGGCCAAGGCAGAAGGCAACCCGTTCTTCGTTGAGGAGATCATCCAGCGGCTGATCGACGAGGGGGCGCTCGCCCAGGATGGAGACCGATGGCGCGCCGTGCGCGCGATCGACGTGGCGCCGATCCCGGACAGCGTGCAGGCGCTCCTGTCAGCCAGGGTAGACGCCCTGGCGCCGATCGAGCGGCGCGCCCTTCAGGAAGCGGCCGTCATCGGCCGGACCTTCTGGGCCGCGCCCGTCGACGAGGCGTTGAGCGGCGAGGATGTGGCCGAAGCCCTCATCAGCCTGGAGCGCAAGGGCCTGATCTTCGTGCGACCGATGAGCACCCTGGTGGGACAGACCGAGTACATCTTCAAGCACGCCCTGGTGCGCGACGTCGCATATGCGAGCCTGCCGAAGGCTCGGCGTGCTCGTGCGCACGCCGAGGTGGCGGCCTGGATCGAGAAGTTGGCCGCAGACCGCTCGGATGAGCTCGCCGAGCTGATCGCCCACCACTACTGGACCGCGGTGGCGGGTGACGATTCCGACCTTGCCTGGCTCGACGATCCAGCTGCCAGGGAGGACCTCCGCCGCCGGGCGTTCGCGGCGCTTATCGCCGCTGGACGAGCGGCCCGCCGGCGGTTCGCCACCGACCGCGCGGCCGAGCTGCACGAGCAGGCACGCTCGGCGGCCAGCTCCGATGCGGAACGGCTCGACGCCTTCGAGCAGATCGGCCGCGATCACGAGGTTGCGTTCCACGGAGACGAGGCGCTCGCCGCCTTCAACGCCGCGCTCGAGATCGCGCGGCGTGACCCGGGCGAGCGCGCGCGCGTCGCGTCGCTGGCCCGGCGAGGGGGCACGATGGTATCGGTGCGGGCGGGCTCGTTCCGCGAGCCGCCCGACCTCGTGAGCGCGGATGCTCTCATCGCCGAGGGGCTCGCGGTCGTGGAGGACCGGCGTGAGCGCGCAACGCTCCTCGTCGCGCTCGCGGGCATGGCTGCGAGATGGCTCAGCGTGCGCGACCGAGACGATCCGATTCCGATGGAGCAGCGTGTGGCCGCCGCCCGTGAGGCGACTCGGATCGCCGACGAGCTTGACGATCCGACGCTCAGGTTCATCGCCGCCGACATCCTCACCGACCTGCATATGGTCCAGGGTGAATACGCCGACGCACTGCGCGTGATGGAGGAGGCGCTGCCGGCGATCGAGCGGATCTCGTCACCCGCGCGCCGATCGTCCGACTACTCGGAGGCCGCGACCTCGATCTTCGAGTTTGGCGGCGACGTGGTGCGGTCGCTGGAGCTCGCCCGCCAGTCCCGCGAGCTGGCACGGGATCTGTCACCCCACGATCAGATGCACGCCAGCTTCGCCGTCATCCGGGCTGCCCACGCGCTGGGGGAATGGGACGAGGTGGAGCGGGTCCTGGATGAGCACCTCGCCAATCATGAACTCGAGGCCACTGTCCGCTGCATCGCCATCCAGGGCGGGCCGAGTCTCGGGGCCCTCGTCGTCGCGCGCCGCGGCGATACCGAACGAGCGATGGCGCTCGCCCGCCGATCGCACTTCTGGGAAGAGCAGCTTCCCGGCCCGGTCGAGGGCCTGGTGGCGGGTGCTCTCGTGGCGAGCGGCGCGACCGGGGAGGGCCTCAAGCTCGCGCGCAACGTCCTGCGGGAGGCACCGCGCTGGCGATGGGTAGAGGCCGCCGCCGCCGCACTCGATGGTCTCGAGGCGACCGAGGCCTGGGACGAGCTGCGTGAGGTCATTCCCCGCCTCGAAAAGCTGCGGCAGGGATACCCGATGCTGGATGCCCTGGCCGAGCGTGCGCACGGCCGGACGCTGTTTGCGTCGGGCGACGCTGACGAGGGCGTGGCGGCACTGCGTCGCGCGATCGCCGCCTTTGACCGCATCCCAGTACCATTCGAAGCTGCGCGCACCCGCGAGGCACTGGCCGAAGCGGTCCCGGCCGAGGCCAATGCGCTCCTCGAGGAGGCCATCGGCGTCTACCGCAAGCTCCGCGCCACCCCGCATTTGGAACGAGCCGAGTCCCGCCTCTCCGAGCTGTGACCGATAGAATGGGCGCTCGCGCGCCCGTAGCTCAGCGGACAGAGCGGGTGGCTTCGGACCAAATACCCCGATGCGCTGTGGCACGAGCGTCGCTTGCCGACCAAACGAGCCCTAGTTATCCGCTGTCTGGGAGCCCCCGTTCGTCACCGATGGCAGCCCGTTGCAGACGGATTGCGGACCTGTCGCAGCGGCTCAGGTTGGAATCCACGGGGTTGGAGTCTGGCACTCAGGCCGAGAGGGCCAGGGCAACCGCCTCGTCAGTCGTCAGGCGGCGGCCATCGGCCCATGCCGAAGCGAGAGCGGTCGCGTCGAGCCCGTCGCGGAGCTGTCTGATGGCGGCGTCGTACTCCGCGCGTTCGACCGCGACCATCGCTGCTTCCGCGACCTCGCGGATCGCCTCCGCCGCACCGAACAGGCGGGCCGCGCGCACCAGATCGTGCTTCGCCATCGCCACGAACGCGAAGCACTCCAGCTGGTGGGCGATTGCGCCCCGGTTGCCCGCATGCTGCCAGCCGTGCAGCGTTTCCCGGTAGAGCGCCTCGGCCTCCTCGATCTGCCCCCCGCGGCGCAGGGCGTGAGCGAGTTCGCTGCGCGAGATGAGAACGAATCTGCGGTCGCCCATCTCCTCGTATGCGGCGATCGCTCTGCCAAACCACTCGCGCGCATCGGCCAACCGACCGGTGAGGCCGCTCATTTCGCCGCGACTCTCAGCTGCGAACGCGATCACCAACGGATTGCGGGAGCGATCTGCGGCCTCGCTCGCCCTCAGGAGCCGGGCATCTGCGGCCGCCAGGTCACCACCGTCAGCCACATCCCAATAGGCAAGGCTCGCCTCGCTTATGCCAAGTAGGAACCAGTCGCGCCTGGACTCGGCCAGCCGGATCAGCTCATCCCACGCGTTACGCACCCAGCCCTCCTGTCCCGAGAGCTCCGTCGTCATCGCCAGGGAGATGAGCGCCTCTGTCAGCGCCGCATCGTCCTCGGCGCGGCGGGCCAGCGCCACCGCTTCCTCGGCCCATCGCCAGCCCGCGCTCGGACTCCCCCCAGCCAACGACGCGCTGGCGGCGGCCGCAAGCGCCCTCGCCACCAGGATCGTTCGCTCGCGAGCGGCGGGAGGCGCAGCAGGCGGCAGCGTCAAGGCGAGGTCGGCCGCCTGAGTCAGCCGTTCGACGCCTTCTAAACCATACGATCGCGATCGCCAGTACCACGTCATCGCGATAGACAGGCGGAGCGCAGCCTCTGGCTCCGCCTCGAACGACCACTCCAGCGCGGCGCTCAGGTTCTCGGCCTCGGAGCCTAGGCGGTCGAGCCAGGCGACCATCTCCGGCCCCCGCAGCGCGGGCTCGGCCTGGAGCGCGAGATCCAGGAAGAACGCAAGGTGGCGGCCGCGTAGCGCCGACACCTCCCCTGCGCCAGCCAGCCGCTCGCCGGCGTACTGGCGAATCGTCTCGAGTAGTCGATAGCGCGTGGGTCCGCTCTGGTCGGCGAGGAGCAGAGAACGGTCGACCAGGCGGCCGAGGCCGTCGAGCGTGTTGGGCAGCGCGTCCGCCTCGTCGTGACTCGCGTCGCCATCGTCTTCGTCCAGCCAGGTGACGGCCGCCGCCGCCTGCAAGGTGCAGCCCCCCGCGAAGACCGACAGGCGCCGCAGGAGTCGGCGGTCGGTCTCGCTCAGCAGGTCCCAGCTCCAGTCGATCAGCGCCTGCAGCGTCTGCTGGCGGGGTACCGCGCTGCGGCGGCCGCCGGTCAGGAGCCGGAAGCGGTCGCCCAGCCCCAGCGCGATGTCCTGCGCGGATAGGTGGGTGACCCGCGCGGCGGCGAGCTCGATCGCGAGCGGGATGCCGTCAAGGCGACGGCA
Organism: Candidatus Limnocylindria bacterium; assembly: GCA_036397815.1. GTDB lineage: Bacteria > Chloroflexota > Limnocylindria > QHBO01 > QHBO01 > DASQFY01. Next base: position 2,835 of record DASWIE010000062.1, on the reverse strand, counting down.
GATCTCGGCGACCGCCGGCGCGTTATCAGGAGTCAGCGCAAAGGACGACAGCACCGCGGTCGCTCGATCGACGAACAGGCGGACCGCGTCAGCCGCGGCGGTCTCCTCGAACCAACCCATCGCCGGCTGGTCATGATCCTCACCCCCGCCGATCGGGCCAGGCACGACTAGCGATGGCACCTGGAAGACCGTCTCGCCAGCCACCCCGAGGGCCTCACGGCTCGACGCCAGCACGGCCACTGATGGACAGGCCGCGAGCAGGCGATCGACCAGATCCGCGGCCGCGCCGATGACATGCTCGCAGTTGTCGAGCAGCAGCACCAGGGACTTCGATCGCAGAAAATCGACCAGCGTCTCGAGTAGCGCCCGTCCGGGCTCGTCACGCACGCCGAGCGCCCGGGCGACCTCGCCGACGATGAGATCGGGGCTGGCCACCGGGGCCAGCTCGACCAGCCAGACGCCGTCCCCACGGCGCCCCACCAGCTCAGCCGCAAGCTGGAGCATGAGCCTCGTCTTGCCCGTGCCGCCGGTGCCGATCAGGGTCACCAGTCGATGCGTCTCCGCCAGCGCCCCGAGCTGCGCCAGCTCGCGCTCGCGGCCGACGAAGGAGGTCAGCTGCGCAGGCAGATTGGTCAGCTCCATCCCGACCGACCGAAGCCCCGCAAACTCGGCTCGCAGGCCGGGGCCGATGAGCTGGTACAGGTGTCCCGGCGCATCGAAGTCCTTCAGACGAAACTCGCCGAGCTCACGCAGAGCCAGCTCTTCGGGCAACCGATCGCCGAGGACCGCCGCCATCGCCTGCGAGACCAGCACCTGGCCGCCGTGGCCGGCTGCCGCAATGCGGGCAGCGCGGTGGACCTCGAGCCCGACGTAATCCCCGTCTCTGTGCGTCGCCTCGCCGAGATGCAAACCCATCCGCACGCGCAGATCGGCGCCGGGCAGCCATTGTGCGGCGGTCAGCGCGCGCTGACCCTCCGCGGCGGCGACCACTGCATGCAGCGGGCTACCGAAGGCCACGAAGAACGAGTCGCCCTCGGTCCCAACCTCGAATCCAGCGTGGCGAGCAAACGCCTCGCGCAGGATCGACCGATGGCGCTCGAGGAGCGACTCGTAGGCATCGGGCAGGCTGCGGGCCAGGCGGGTTGAGCCCTCGATGTCGGTGAACAGGAAGGCGACTGTCCCCGTCGGCGCCGTCGGCGCCGTCGGCGCGCGGGGCTCCCGCCGCCGGTGTGCCGGCTTGGCTGGCATACGACTGATGGTACGCCGCCCATCGTTGATCGAAACGGGCATGCACCCAGCTCGGCCACGGCCCATGAGGTTTGGCGGCCAGGTCGCCGCGGGTTACGATAGCGGCGGTGGGAGTGGCCGGTCGCGTGGCTTAAAGCTCCGATGGCGGGATTCCGAAGATCGGCGCCAATGTTGGTCTCTCTGAGCGCTGTGGCCAAGGCAACTTTCCACTTTTCCGCTCTGTTTGAGCGTGAAACGCGCGCCCGTAGCTCAGCGGACAGAGCGGGTGGCTTCGGACCATCAGGTCGCGGGTTCGATTCCTGCCGGGCGCGCACCACCACCGCCGTCCCTGCCAGGGCACCTGTCTGTCGGTACCGCACCACACAGGTCAGCGGCCTCCGAAGCGTCGTCCGGCGCCCTCGGCTGACCGGCCCATCGTTTGTGGTATATGCCGGGCGCGCCGCGATCCACGGCGAGGGCGGCCGCGCGCGCCACGGCCTCGACATGGACCGCGGGTGGTTCGCGCGGCGTCGTCGCCCAGGTGCCAGGCCGTACAGCCGGCCGTATTGGAGGATGACGCCCTCCAGCCTCGGGTCGGTCGTGACCAGCCGCTCGAGGTCGATGACGGCGCTGCGCGTTCGATCGAAGGCGGCAGGCCGGCCGGAGCGGAGGATCTCGGCGGTCCCGGTTCAGATCAGCCGGACGGTTGTGTGATCGGTCGGCTTGGAGCGGAGGTTCGCCTGACAGCCCGCCAGGTGGGGCATCCCCAGGCCCGGACTGCAGTCGGGACACCCCCACCGCGTCAGGCCGCCATCATCGGGCAGGAACTCGATCGAGCAGACCTGCTCCCTCGGATCGCAGTGCCGTCCGTGGCACTCATGGTTGCAGTCCACCGAATGCCGGCAGGTGCAGTCGACCGCTTGGCTCGTGGCCATCGCCATGCCACCTCTGGCCGTCAGCCGGGCGCTGAAAACCGGGGCGGCGTCCTGCGCCCGGACAGCCGAGATTATGTTCCTCTCGGCGCGATTCGTCACCGCCCGACCGTCGGCCGATCGGCCGACGGCTACGTTCAGACCGGGGGCGATCATCGCCCTGAGCGCGATCGCCAGCCGCAACTCCGTGGCCGCACCGACGAAGCCGTGAAGGCGCGGGACCGAGGTCACGCTGACGTCATCGACGCTTGGGAACCCGACGTTGCTTGGCTGCGCGGTCACGGTCTCACTGTATGACGGACGCGCTGGTCATCTCCGGTCCCGCAGGCGTGGGCAAGTCGTCGGCCGCGTTCGAGGTCTGTCTCTCCGGGCTTCAGGCCGAGGGAACTGCTCACGCGTTGATCGACACTGACGAGCTGGACCACATCTACCCGATCCCGGCCGATCTGCTGCGGATAACCGAGCGCAACCCGCGGTGGGTTCGGGAATGGAGGCTCAGATGGAGCACGTGGCGACAGCTAGGTCGACCCGCCTTCGCCGTCCGCCTCGCGGCGAGCCGCGACCCGGCCCAGATCGAGAAGCTGGCGGTGCAGCCACCAGGTGATGTCCTCGCGCTCGACCCCGGCCCGCAGCAGCGCCAGGCGTCGCGCGCGCTCGGCGCGCGGCATGGCGAGGC